>NZ_JBGUAW010000007.1 GCF_041821045.1 Thiohalorhabdus sp. Cl-TMA
GAGGTCCTCAAGGCCTACTACGAGTCAAACCCCGACCGCTTTCGGAGGAAGCCACATAATCCCCCGAGTCCCGACATATAAGGATCGGCCCCGTCCGACCCGGCCCTGAACCTCTGACTCAACCCTTACGGCTATCTCTGCCTTACCCGCCACCCCTGCACCCACCGATAAACCACCGGAATCACAATCAAGGTCAGGATAGTGGTCGTCACCATTCCCCCCACCATGGGCCCGGCGATACGCTTCATGACCTGCGAGCCGGTGCCGTGGCCGATCATGATGGGCAGCAGGCCCAGCGTGGTGGCGAGCACGGTCATGGCGATGGGGCGGATGCGGCGCAAGGCGCCGTCCATGATGGCCTCACGCAGGCCGCCTTCCTCTTCCAGTCGGCCTTCCTCCCGGTAGCGCTGCACGGCCAGATTCAGGTAGACGAGCATCACCACGCCGATCTCCACCGCCACGCCGGCCAGGGCGATGAAGCCCACCCCCGCGGCGATGGAGAGGTCGTAGCCGAGCAGGTAGAACAGCCAAAAGCCCCCCACCAGGGCGAAGGGCACGGTGCCGAGGACCACGGCCACCTCGGTGAGGCGGCGGAAGTTCAGGTACAGCAGCAACGCGATGATCACCAGGGTCAGCGGCACCAGGAGCTGCAGCTTGGCCATGGCCCGCTGCATGTACTCGTACTGCCCGGACCAGGTGAGCGAGTAGCCGGGCGGGATGTCCACCTGCTCCGCCACCGCCTTTTTCGCGCGCTGCACGTAGGTGCCGATGTCCACGTTCTGGATGTCGAGGTAGACGTAGCCATTCAGCCGGGCGTTGTCGCTCTTGATCATGGGCGGGCCGGTCTCCACCCGGATGTCCGCCACCTGGGTCAGCGGCACCTGGGCGCCCGTCGGCGTGGCCACGCGCACCTGGCGCAGCTCCTCCAGGCGGTCGCGGTACTCGCGCGGGTAGCGCAGGTTGATGGGGTAGCGCTCGCGGCCCTCTACGCTCTGGGTGACGTTCATGCCGCCCACGGCGGTGCGCACCACCTCCTGCACGTCGGCGACGTTCAGGCCGTAGCGGGCGGCGAGCGCGCGGTCCACGTCCACCGAGACGTAGCGGCCGCTGGCGGTGCGCTCGGCGTAGGCCGACGCCGTGCCCGGCACCTCGGCGAGCACCTGCTCGATGCGCCCGGCGAGCTCCTGGATGCCGGCGAGCTCGGGGCCGGCCACCTTGATGCCCACCGGGGTCTTGATGCCGGTGGCGAGCATGTCGATGCGCGTCTTGATGGGCATGGTCCAGGCGTCGGTGAGGCCGGGGATGTCGATGGCCCGGTCCAGCTCCCGTTTCAGCTTCTCCACCGTCATGCCCTCCCGCCACTCGGACTTCGGCTTGAGGGTGATGGTGGTCTCGATCATGGTCAGCGGCGCAGGGTCGGTGGCGGTCTCGGCGCGGCCCACCTTGCCGAAGGTAGTCTCCACCTCGGGGAAGGACTGGATGATCTTGTCGGTCTGCTGCAGGAGCTGCTTGGCCTTGCCGATGGAGATGCCCGGGTCGGTGGTGGGCATGTACAGCAGGTCGCCCTCCCACAGCGGCGGCATGAACTCCGTGCCGAGCTTGCTGTAGGGGTAGTAGGTGGAGGCGAGCACGGCCACGGTGAGGGCCACGGTGGTCTTGGGGAAGCGCAGGGCGGCGCCGATCACCGGCCGGTAGGCGGCCGTCACGGCGCGGTTCACCGGGTTCTCCGACTCGCCGCGGATGCGGCCGCGGATGAAGTAGCCCATGAGCACCGGCACCAGGGTGATGGACAGCCCGGCGGCGATGGCCATGGCGTAGGTCTTGGTGAAGGCGAGCGGCGCGAACAGCCGGCCCTCCTGCGCCTCCAGGGCGAACACCGGCACGAAGGACAGGGCGATGATGAGCAGGCTGAAGAACAGCGCCGGGCCCACCTCCACGGCGGTGCGGCGCACCACCTCCCAGCGCTCCGCCTCCGGGTCGCGCTCCAGGTGCTTGTGGGCGTTCTCGATCATGACCATGGCGCCGTCCACCATGGTGCCGATGGCCAGGGCGATGCCGCCCAGGGACATGATGTTGGCGTTGATGCCCTGGTAGTACATGACCACGAAGGCGCCGAGGATCCCCAGCGGCAGGGCCACCACCGCCACGAAGGTGGAGCGCAGGTGGAACAGGAAAATCAGCGCCACCGCGGCGACGATCAGCAGCTCCTCGATGAGTCGATCGCGCAGGGTGTCCACGGCGTCGGTGATCAGCCCGGAGCGGTCGTAGGTGGGCACGATCTCCACGCCCTCCGGCAGGCCGTCCTTGAGCTTCTCCAGGCGCGCCTTCACCCGGTCGATGGTGGCCAGGGCGTTCTCGCCGTAGCGCATGACGATGATGCCGCCGGCCACCTCGCCGTTGCCGTTCAGCTCCGCCACGCCGCGGCGCAGCTCCGGCCCAAAGCGCACCTCGGCCACGTCGCGGATGTGGATGGGCGTGCCGTCACTGTCCACGGCCACGGGGATGGTGCGCAGGTCGTCCAGGGAGTCCACGTAGCCCCGGGCGCGCACCATGTACTCCGCCTCGGCCATCTCCACCACCGAGCCGCCGGCCTCCTGGTTGCCGCGCTGGAGCGCCTTTTTCACCCGGGACAGCGGGATCTCCAGGGCGAGCAGCTTCTCCGGGTCCACCACCACCTGGTACTGGCGCACCATGCCGCCCACGGCGGCCACCTCGGCCACGCCCTCCACGGTCTGCAGCTCGTACTTGAGGAACCAGTCCTGCAGGGAGCGCAGCTCGGCCAGGGAGTGCTGCCCGGTGCGGTCGACTAAGGCGTACTGGTAGATCCAGCCCACCGAGGTGGCGTCGGGCCCCAGGGAGGGCTGGACGCCGTCGGGCAGCTCCGAGGCGGCCTCGTTGAGGTACTCCAGCACCCGCGAGCGGGCCCAGTACATGTCGGTGCCGTCCTCGAAGACCACGTAGACGTAGGAGTCGCCGAAGAAGGAATAGCCGCGCACCGCCTTGGTGCCGGGCACGGAGAGCATGGTGGTGGTGAGCGGGTAGGTGACCTGGTCCTCCACCACCTGCGGCGCCTGGCCGGGGTATTCGGTCTTGATGATCACCTGGACGTCCGAGAGGTCCGGAATGGCGTCCAGGGGCGTGCGCAGCATGGCGAAGATGCCCCAGCCCAGGAGCAGCAGCGCACCGACCACCACCAGGAAGCGATTAGCCAGGGACCATTCGATGACGCGGCGGATCATGAATGGGCCTCCGGGCCGGCATCAGCCCCCCTGTGGGAGCGGCTTCCAGCCGCGACAGAAAACCCTAAGCTTTCCCGAATCCCAAACCGAAAGGCGTCGCGGCCGGAGGCCGCTCCCACTGGGGGCATTACCAGCGCGTGCTCTTCGGAGGCCGCCTTCACAGGAGGCATTGCGGCAGCGGGCACCCGATCCCGATCGCGCTGAGCCATCCCTTTGGTCAGGATTGCCCACCCGGAGGAGGCCTTGGTGGCAGCGGCCTCCCGGCCGCGACGGCTTCCGACCGCAATAGGCCGGGTTAAGGCCCCCGAACGATTCAACCGAAAGGCGTCGCGGCCGGAGGCCGCTCCCACGGGGGGCGTTACCGGGGCGTGCTCCCCGGAGGCCTCCTCCACGGGAGGGATTGCGGCCTTGGGCGCCCGATCCGGGGCGAGCCGAGCCGTCCCCTTGTCGAGGATTCCCCACTGGGAGGGGATCCCTGTGGGAGCGGCCTCCTGGCCGCGACGCTTCGATTTCCCACCCCACTTGCCCGGCTCTCCGCCCCCATCCAGGCCGGGCGCGCCCAGCAGGGAGGTCTTCTCCTCCATGGAATGGCCTTCATGGTCCATGGGGGAACCGGCATCCTCCTCCATGGACTCTTGGTCCATGTCGCCGTGATTCATGGAGTCACCGGAGCCGTCCTTCCGCCCCCTGTTCGTGTCCCCGTGATCCATCCCCTCCATGTCCTTCTTCTTCTCCCCCGAATCCATGCGCTCCATGGCGGCGCCGAAGTCGCTCTCGGCGTCGAGCAGGAACTGCCCCGACGTGACCACCTTCTGCCCGGCGGCGAGGCCCTTGCGGATCTCCACCCACTCGCCGGACTCCACGCCGGTTTTTACCTTCACCGGCCGGAAGCGGCCCTCGCCGAGGGCGGTGACCACCACCTCACGCTTGCCGGTGCGGATCACGGACTCGCGCGGCACGGCGATGACGTCCTTTTGCGGGTCGGCGTGGATGACCGCCTTGGCGAACATCTGCGGCTTGAGGGTGCCGTCGGGGTTGTCGAAGACCAGGCGGGCGTTGACGGTGCGGGTGTCCGGGTCCATGTAGGGGTATACGTAGTCCACCTTGCCCCGCCACTCGCGGCCCGGGTAGAAGGGCAGCTCCAGGGTTACCGGGTCATTCTCCGCCACCCACTCGGCCTGGTAGGCGTAGACGTCGGCCATGACCCACACGGTGGACAGGTCCGCCACGGTGTAGAGGTTCTTCTCCGGGGTGACGCGCATGCCCTCGCGCACGCCGAGCCGGGTCACCACCCCGGCGTGGGGCGCGCGCAGCACCACGGTGCGCTGGATCTCGCCGGTGCGGCGCAGCTCCTCGATCTCCTCGGGGGCGATGCCGTAGAACAGCAGCCGCTCGCGGGCCTGACGCACCATGTCCTCCATGGGCGAGACGGCCCCGGAGCCGCCCAGGCGCTGCTGGCGGCGCAGGGCGAGCAGGTATTCCTCCTGCGCGGTGACCAGCTCCGGCGAGTAGATCTCCAGGATGCGCTCGTCCACCGAGACCCGGTCGCCCTCGGCGTCCAGGTAGAGCTTCTCCACCCAGCCCTCCACCCGGGTGTGGATGTGGCTCACCTTGCGCTCGTCGTAGGTGACCGTGCCCACCGTGCGCAGGGTGCGGTTCAGGGTGCGGCGCTCGGCCTGGGCGGTCTTCACGCCCAGGTTGTTCACCACCTCCGGGCTGATCTCCACCGTGCCGGGCTTGCCCGCCGCCTCGTCGGCGTAGACGGGCACCAGGTCCATGCCCATGGGCGACTTACCGGGCTTGTCGCGGCGGTAGGAGTCGTCCATGGGCGCGACCCAGTAGAGGACCTCGCGTTCCTCCTCGCCGCCGTCGTCCCTGTTGGCGGCCTGGCCTCCGGAGCCCTTGCCGCCGGATGCGGCGCCGCCGGTTTCCAGGCCCAGCCAGGTGGGTTGGTAAACGCCCACCCCGTAGAGTGCCCCAACGCCCAGGGCCACGCCGATTACCAGGAGGAGGGTGGATTTCAGAGTCGAGCTCATTGGGTGCTTCCTTGGCGAATCGGGTTGTCCGGAGCGGGCGTTGATGGAGCCAGACCGCCGTGGGAGCGGCTTCCAGCCGCGACGATCCGTTTTCCGTTTCGAGAGCCACCCATGGGAAAGGCGTCGCGGCCGGAGGCCGCTCCCACGGGAGGCGCCGATACCGTTAGAGGACGATCCCGGCCGCGACGCTCGAAACCGGCCTCAATCCGCATGACCGGCTCCCTTCCCCCCGGCGGCCAGGTACAGCAGGTCCGCCTTGGCCTGCTCGGCGTCCACGCGCAGCCGCCAGAGGTCGAGCTGGTGCTGGAAGTCCTCGATGCGGGCGCGCACCAGGTCGAGGAAGCCCAGGCGGCCGGTGGTGTAGGCGGCCACGGAGGCCTCCACGGTCTGCTCGCTCTCGGGGAGGATGGTGTCCTCGAACAACGCCACCCGCTCGCGAGCCGCCTCCAGCGCCGCCCGCTTGGATCGCGCGGTGCTGCGCAGGTCGAGGAGCATGGTCCGCCGCTGGCGCTCCAGGGCGTCGCGCTCGGCAAGGGCGGCGGCGAGCATGCCGTCGTGCTTCGCCTGGTTGAAGATGGGCAGGGACATGCGGAAGCGGGCGGTGACGAAGTCCGCCCAGGCGCCGCCGTCGGGCTCGCTGCCGGGCCGGTGGCCATAGACGAAATCCACGCCCATGTCCGGGTAGTAAGCCTTCTCCGCCAGGTCCACGCCCGTGCGGCGCCGCTGGATGCGGGCCTCCATGGACTGGACGCTCGGGTGGTCCGCCAGACCTTTCGCGAGGGCCTCGCGGGCGGGCGGATCGGGAAGCTCCGGCAGGGCGTCGGGCAACCGGAAGCGGCCTTCCCGCCCGGCCAGGAGGTTGGCCAGGCGGCTATCGGCGGTGGCCTTGCGGCGCTCCAGCTCGGCGCGCTTGTCCAGGAGCTTGTCGCGCTCCAGATTGGCGAGCAGCACCTCCTGCTGCAGGCCCTTGCCCACCCGGTACTGGGAGCGGGCGATGGCCAGCAGCTCCTCGAACAGGGCCAGGTTCTCCTCCACCACCGCCAAGGCCCGGTCCAGATAGAAACGCTCCAGCCACGCCTTGCGCACCCGGCGCACCAGCTCGGCGCGGGTATCGGCCCGCTTCCAGCGGTAGGCCTCGCCCTTCTCCTGCGCCCGGCGCTCGCGCAGCGCCAGGGTGCCGGGCGCCGGGAAGTCCTGGTGGAGGCCCACCTGCACCTGGGTCATGGGCTCCTGGTCGAGGGCGAAGGTATCCGTGGGCACATTGGATAGGCCCACCGACATGCGCGGATCGGAAAGCGTGCCCTCGGCCACGGCGCGGCGCTCGGCGCCACGGATGCGCGCCTCCAGATCGGCCAGGGAGGGATGGTTCTGGAGGCTGCGGGACTCGGCCCGCTCCAGGGTAAGCACGGGACCCGCCGCCGGCGCGGCGGCCAGGGACCCGGCGAACAGGCACAGGAACAACGACAGGGAAATACGCACGGAACCGCTCCTGAGCAAGGACAGGACGCATACCGCCGGCGCCCTGCCGGACGCCGGCGCCCTACGGAGCGGTTCGGATCAAATCAGGAAGCGGCGAAGGGAGAGATAGCGGGGAACGGGTCCGGTTGCACGGCTCGGCGCCGGTCCGGCGCGGGATTCGGGGAGCCGGGCGGGCGCCGCCTTGGGCGCCGGGTGGGCCGGCAGGGCCGCCGGCAGAACGCCTGGGCCGTTGCTGTCCAGCGCGGCGCGGTTGGCTTCCAGGTCGCAGTGGAAGCAGGTGTCGTCGCCATGATGCCCGCCGCCGTGATGCCCCTGGTCGCCGGGCGCGCAGTGGGCGCACGCCTGCTCCGCCATCCCCGTGCCCATGGCCGTGCACGGCGCCCCGGCCACCAGCAGGGCCAGGGCCCAGAGGACGGTCAGCCAGCGCCGGGGAAGGGCGCGGGAATCGGCGGGGCGGAGGTTCATGGCTTCGGGGTCTGCTCCTTTTTCAGACAGAGCATGGCTCTGATTGGGTCCGGAACGGCATCCTAGCCAAGAGCGCCCCTTCGGGAAAAGGCGTCGCGGCCGGAGGGCGCTCCCACCAGGGGCAGGGCCGCCGTGGGTGGCCGCTTGCCGCCGGGCGCGGCTTCTTTCCCTGCAAGGCTCCCCATCCAGAGTAGGCCCCTGTGGGAGGGACCTCCGGTCCCGACTGGTCGGACCGGGGAGCCCAGAACGTTCAGGTCGCCGGTGCCTGGTCGAACAGCGCGTGGAGGATCTGCTCCTGCTGCACCACCAGATCCGCCAGCGTATAGCTGTCCAGGACGGCCAGGAAGGCGTCGCGCGCCTCGCCCAGGGCCGTTCGCAGCCGGCACGGGGCGATGATGGGGCATTCCGTGCCGACGCAGTCGATGATGTCCAGGTTCTCTTCCATGACGCGCACCACCGCGCCCACCCCGATCTGCTCGGGGGGCATGCCCAGGCGGATGCCACCGCCCTTGCCACGCACGGTCTGCAGGTAGCCCTCGCGGCCCAGGACGTTGACCACCTTCACCAGGTGGTTGCGCGAGATCTTGTAGACCTCCGCCACCTCGGTGATGGTGGCCAGCTCGTTATTGCGTGCCCCCAGGTACATGAGCACCCGCAGGGCGTAGTCGGTATGTCGCGTCAGACGCATGTTCTTCCCCTTCCAGAACCGACATTCTAATCGCTCCGGTGCCCGTCGGCTAGGCGGACGCGCGCCCTGCCCGCCTTGGACACCTCCTCTATTAGGGGTTGCTTTTGGAACCGGTCAAATTTAAAGTTGTACTAACAATGCAACTTTAACGGAGGAGGCCCCCATGCACCAGGAGATCGCGTGGCAGGTATCCCTGCTGGGGATCCTGTTCATCGCCGCGGTGTTCCTCTTCGTGTTCCTGCGCTCCAGCGATTCCACCGAATACGGGCCCGTCCAGAAGCGCTTCTACCGGGTACGGGCGTTCTGGTTCTGGGCGCTGGTGGCGGTAGGCGGCTGGCTGTCCGTGGAGACGCTGGCGAGCCTGCCCTACGCGGCCACCCACGGCCAGGCCGAGCAGTCCCCGGCGGTGGCCGTGGATGTAACCGGGCACCAGTGGTACTGGGACATGAGCCGGACCGAGGTTCCCGCCGGACGCACCGTGGAGTTCCGCATCACCTCCGCGGACGTGAACCACGGCTTCGCCATCTATAACGCCGACCGGGAGGTGGTGGCCCAGACCCAGGCCATGCCCGGCTATACCAACAAGCTGCGCCACACCTTCCGCGAGCCGGGCACCTACAAGGTCATGTGCCTGGAGTACTGCGGCCTGGCCCACCACAACATGACCGCGCAGATCACGGTCACGGCCCGCGAAGGCTGAAGGGAGGAAAAAGCCATGAGCAATCCGTACCAGCCCGACACCGAGCTCGGGCGTCCCGAGCGCCAGGTGGTGCTGGCCTACATGGGCACCGCCGGGATTCTGCTGCTGCTGATGATGGCCTTCGGCCTGATTATGCGCCTCGCGCAGGGCGACCTGCTGGGCGTCGCCCCCGACTGGTTCTACCGCATCCTCACCCTGCACGGCACGGGCATGGTGGGCCTAGCGGGACTCGCCGGCGCCGGCATCATGTGGTACTTCCTGCGCAAGCACGTGCACCTGTCCCTGCCGGTGGCCTGGACCAACCTGGTGCTGTTCCTGATCGGCGTGGTGCTGATCCTGGGCGGCGTCCTGGCGGGCGGCTACGCGGGCGGCTGGACTTTCCTCTACCCCCTGCCCGCCAAGCCCATGGGCATGTGGTCCACCACCGGCGCGGCCGCCTTCCTCACGGGCCTGCTGCTGATCGGCGTGGGCTTCCTGCTGCTGCACCTGGACACGGCGCGCGGCATCGTCGCCCGCTACGGCGGACTGGGCAAGGCCCTGGGCTGGCCGCAGCTCTTCGGCCGCAACGACGGCAACGCGCCGCCGGCGCCGGTGGTGGCCTCCACCATGGTGCTGATCGTCAACATCCTGGGGCTGGTGTCGGGCGCGGCCATCGTGGTGATGAGCCTGATCAACCTGTACTTCCCGGCCTTCCAGGTGGACCCGCTGCTGGCCAAGAACATGATCTACTTCTTCGGCCATGTGTTCATCAACGCCACCATCTACATGTCCGTGATCGCGGTCTATTCCCTGCTGCCGCGCTACACCGGCCGGCCCTGGAAATCCAGCACCAAGGCCTTCCTCGGCGCCTGGACCGCGTCCACGGTCATGGTGGTCATCGTCTACCCCCACCACATCCTCATGGACTTCGCCCAGCCCCAGTGGCTGCACGTCATGGGGCAGATCATCTCCTACACCAGCGGCCTGCCGGTGCTGGTGGTGACCGCCTACGGCGCCATCACCATCCTTTACCGCAGCGGCATCCGGTGGGACCTGGCCTCCGGGCTGCTCACCCTGTCCGCCTTCGGCTGGGCCGCCGGCACCATCCCCGCCATGGTGGACGCCACCATCGTGGTCAACGAGGTGATGCACAACACCCTGTGGGTGCCCGGGCACTTCCACTTCTATCTGCTGCTCGGCGTCATGGCCATGGCCCTGGGCTTCATGATCTGGATGGCCCGCACCTACGGTAACGGCAATAGCAGCTTCCTGGACGGGCCCGCCTTCTGGCTGTACGCCCTGGGCGGCCTGGGCCTGGTGGGCATGTTCCTCATGGGCGGCCGCGAGGGCGCGCCGCGGCGCTTCGCCGAGTACCTGGAGCCCTGGGTGCCCTATGCCCAGTGGGGCGCGCTGTTCGCCGCGCTGGTGCTCCTGGCAACCACCGTGCTGGTGGCACGCTTCTTCGGCCAGTTCCTGGCCGGGCGGCAGGAGGCGTCGGATGCGCGCGTGGCTTAGCGCCATCGGGGCGGCCGTCCTGGGGACGGCCGCCCTCTTCTGGGGAACCGACGGCTTCCGGGCCCTGACGGCCGAGACCGCCCGCCGGATCGCCGTGTCCGAGCACCCGCGCGCGGTGCCGGACCTCCGCCTCCAGCTGCAGTCGGGGGCGGAGGCCCGGCTCCGCGATCTGCGCGGCGAGCTCGTGGTGGCCACCTTCATCTACACCCGCTGCACCACCATGTGCCCCATGCTCGGCCTGCGCATGAAGCGGATCCGCGCCGCGCTGCCCGAGGGCGCGGCGGGCGCTGAGGTCCACCTGCTGAGCCTCAGCTTCGACCCCGAGCACGACACGCCGGACCGGCTGGCCGCCTACGCGGGCCGGTACGGGGCGCGGCCCGGCCACTGGTGGGTGGCCCGGCCCCGGAAGGGCCTTGAGGGGATACTGGATACCTTCGGTGTGGTGGTCCTGCCCGACGGCCGGGACGGCTTCCGGCACAACGGCGCCTTCTACCTGATCGACCGCGCGGGCCGGCTCACCGGCATCTATCCCGACGACAAGCCGCAGCGGGTGGCGGCGGCGGTGGAGGCGCGCCTGTGATTCTTGCATGCCGCATTCGCCCCCGCCGACTCCCGGGTGCCCAGCCCGCCGGACCCTCCGAGAAGTCGGGACCGGGAGGTCGCTCCCACAGGGCGCTGTTCGGCCAGGGCGAAGCCCGAACGGCTGGACCTCGATTCGGGCAGACACCGGGGATTCCGGAATCCCCGCAGACCATGGAGAGAAAGGCGGCCCCATGACCCGTCCCCGCCCAGTTCCTCCGGTCCCCGCGGTCCGGGGTGGCCGCTGCTCCCGCGGAAAACCGGTTGGCCGTCGTGGGAGCGACCTCCCGGTCGCGACATGCTCGAAGGAGCGCGCCCGTTGGATACCCGGCAGCACCCCGGCGCTTGCTTTCCCCGATAGGGGGTCGCCGCCTGAAAGCCGCTCCCACGGGGCCCGGTTCGGGGGCTGGGAGCCCCGGAAGGCGGCCCCATGACCCGCGCTTCCCGCAACGCCCTGGCGGCCGGGCTCGGCCTGTGGGCTCTGCTCGCCCTGCCGCCCTTGCGGGTCGGCCTGGAGGCCACGCTCGCCGGGCACATGGCGGTCCAGCTGCCCCTGCTGGTGGCGGCGGGCTGGTGGCTGGGCCGGGTGCCCGGACCGGTGCGGGCGGACGAGCTGGCCGGCTTCAACCGCTTCGGGGCGCCCGGCGTGCTGCTGGCCGCCTTCACCCTCGCCTTCTGGCTGCTGCCCCGCTCCCTGGACGCGGCCCTCCAGGATCCCGCCTGGGAGGCGGCCAAGCTCCTGAGCGTGCCGCTTCTGGCGGGCGTCCCGCTGGGCCGCAGCTGGCCGCGCCTGCCGGGCCTGGGCCGCGCCGCGCTGTGGGCCAACCTCCTGCCCATGCTGGGGGTGATGGGCTGGGTCTACATCCAATCGCCGGTGCGGCTCTGCAACAGCTACCTCCTCGACCAGCAGGACCTGCTCGGCCGGGTGCTCCTGGGCATCGCCGCGCTGCTGGGGCTGTACTGGGTGGGCTGGACCTTCTTGGGAGGGCTGGGCCGCCGCCTGGCCCGGGAAACGGACTAGCGGGAAGGGAGAGGGCGATCCAGAGGACCAGGGAGCGGCCGGGGCGGGCCCCGGCCGCGCTCCGGAGGCGCTTCTAGAAGTGCAGCAGCATTCCGCCGGTGAGGTGGGAGAGGTCCGCCTCGATCCGGGTGTACTCCACGAACCCGGAGACCTGGCTGTTGAAGCGGTACTGTCCGCCCAGGCCCCAGCTCAGGCCGATCTCGCTATTGCCGTCGTCCCCTTCCGGATTGATGTCCTCCCAGAGCAGGCCGAGGCGGCCCTTCAGCGAGACCCGGCGGTCGGGCAGCGGCACCATGTAGGTGGCGTAGCCGCCCAGGGTGGTGAAGCTGACATCTCCATTGCCACCGCGGAAGCCGTCCCGCTCCGGCTCGAAGAGGGAGTGCGTCAGCTCGCCTTCCAGCCCGAAGCCGGGGGATACGCGGTCCATCCGCACGCCCGCCTTCAGGGACATGGCCACGCCGTCGTCGAACCCGGGCACGGACTGGACCGCCAGGCCGGCGCCCAGGTATCCCGGGTTTTGCGCCCCGGCCGCCGGACTACCCACCGCCAGCCCGGTTATGAGGACTCCCGCGCCAAGCGTTCGTCTAATCACTATCCACTCCCTTTTTCTCGTGCGTTTCATGCTTTGTCCGACGCGGCCGGGCGGATGCCCGGCCGCCTTCCGTTACCGGGACAGTGTCCCGGGGCAGCAATCCATCATGACACCTTGCGCGGGCGGAATCACCTGCCGCTGACCGGCGACACCCGGGCACTCGGCGGGTTTGGGAAGGGGGGACGGCAGCGAGTCGGAAGAGGGGGCGGCGGGAGCGCCCGTCAGCCTGCGGAGACGGCGTCCAGGGCCGCCAGCAGGGCGTCGTTCTCCTCGGGAGTGCCCACGCTAATGCGCAGGCCGTCGGCCAGCTCCTCGGGCTCCGGAAAGTAGCGGATGAGCACGCCGCGCGCCTTGAGTGCCTCGTACCAGGGCCGGCCGTCGCCGTCGGGGACACGGGCGAACAGGAAGTTGGCCTGGCTCTCGGCCACGCCGAGGCCACGCTCGCGCAGGGCCGCGGCGAGCCGGGTCCGTTCGCCGATCACCGCGTCCAGGTTGGGGCGATAGGCGTCGAGGTTGTCCAGGGCGGCGGTGGCCGCGGCCTGGGCCAGGGCGTCCACGTTGTAGGAGTCCCGCACCTTGTGGAGCTGCGCCGCCGCCTCGGGGTGAGCGAAGCCCAGGCCCAGGCGCAGGCCCGCCAGGGAAAAGCCCTTGGAGAAGCTGCGGGTGACGATCAGGTTGGGATGGTCGGCGAGCAGGGAAAGGCCGTTGTCGTCGGCGAAGTCGGCGTAGGCCTCGTCCAGCACCACCGGCGCATCCACCGCCCGGCACAGGGCCGACACCTGGTCCAGGCCGCAGGCGAAGCCGAAGGGCGCGTTGGGCCGGGTGATGAGCACCAGGGCGGGGTCCGCGTCGGCGATGGCCCGGATCAGCAGGGACCCCCCCACCCCCCAGGGCACCTCGCGGTAGGTGCCACCCTGGATGGCGGTGAGGGTCCCGTAGAGGGAGTAGGTGGGCGCGGGGGCCACCACCTTGGCACCCGGGGCCACGAAGGTCCGCAGCAGCATGGTGAGCAGGTCGTCGGAGCCGTTGCCCACCACCACCTGGTCCGGCTCCAGGCCGTAGGCCCGGGCGGCGGCCTCGCGCACAGGGCGCGCATCGGGCACCGGATACCGGCGCAGCGCCGGTCCGGCCACCTGCTCACGGATGGCCGCCAGGACCACCTCGG
Source organism: Thiohalorhabdus sp. Cl-TMA (assembly GCF_041821045.1). Taxonomy (NCBI): domain Bacteria; kingdom Pseudomonadati; phylum Pseudomonadota; class Gammaproteobacteria; order Thiohalorhabdales; family Thiohalorhabdaceae; genus Thiohalorhabdus; species Thiohalorhabdus methylotrophus. The sequence goes on from NZ_JBGUAW010000007.1 coordinate 13,459, forward strand.
GCGCCGGGTAGGGATTCTCGTTGGTGTTGAGCTTGATGACGCGCTGGCCGGGCGCGGGCTGCTCCCCGGGCTGGTAGCCGGCCATGGCCTGGATCTCGGGGCGGGCCCGATGGGAAATTGACATGCCTTCTCTGCCCTACCCTACACTGACGGTCCGTTTTCCGCGGGAAGCTGCAAGACCCCCACTGTCCAGCGAGGATAGCCATGCACAGCATCGAAGTTCGCCGGCCCACCGAGGAAGAGCTTCAGGACCTCGGGGTCCGTGACTGGCCGCTCTGGGAGAAGGGCGAATCCCGCTTCCCCTGGACCTATGACGAGCAGGAGGTGTGCTACCTCATTGCGGGCCGCGTAACCGTGGAGCCCGAAACGGGAGCGCCGGTCACCTTCGGCGAAGGCGATCTGGTGACGCTCCCGCGGGGCATGCGCTGCACCTGGGACATCCACGAAGCGGTGCGCAAGCACTACCGGCTCGGCGAGGAGTGAAACGGCGGCAGGGCCTGCGCGGGGCGGGTCCTACGCTTCGTTCTGCTCCTTGTACTGCTCCAGCTCGGGCACGCCCTTGGCGTCCGGGATGCGAAGCTCGTTGGCGTTGACGAACTTCACCAGCTGCTGGAACAGCTCCGGGCGGTAGTTGCGCAGCTCGGGGTCGACGAGCAGGCCCTTCACGCCGTTATAGACGGTGGGCTTGATGTGCGGGGAATAGTGCAGCCGGTTATCCTCACCGAAGGAGGCGGCGTTGCCCGCGAACCGCTCCACCCAGTCGCTGGGCCGGAACTTGCCGCCGCTCAGGGTGACGCCCTCGATTACGATCATCTCGTCCTTGGAGGCGGCGCCTCGGGGCTCGCCCTCGCTATCGCTCATTTCCGGCAGGAAATCGGCCTGCGCTTCCCGCTGCTCCGTTTCCGACGAGGTAGCAATGCTAACAGCCATTTGTTTAAATCCAGAACGTTCGAGACCCGCGCAGCACCGGATAGAGCACTGCCCAGGGAGCTCATGGTTGATTTAGGGTGGATAAATTAGAATTTTCAATATTAGCATTAAGTGGTTCTCTATTCAATTTCGACCTAACCCGCATGGGGTAAGCCTCCTTCCACGGGCGGCAAGCAGCCGGCCGAGCCCCGTTCTCGATTCCCGATAAGAAAGAGCCATCGGACCGCGCCGGAGCCAGCCCGGCGCGGTCCGCGAACCCAGGAGCCATCATGCGCTACAGCCCGCTTGGCGAAAGTGACCTCCAGGTATCCGACATCTGCCTGGGCACCATGACCTTCGGTGACCAGAACTCCCGCGACGAGGCCCACGCCCAGATCGACCGGGCCCTGGAACGGGGGGTCAACTTCATCGACACCGCCGAGCTGTACCCGGTTCCGCCCAAGGCGGAGACCTATAGCCGCACGGAATCCTATATCGGCGACTGGATCGCCAAGAACCCCGGAAAGCGCGGCGACATCGTGCTGGCTACCAAGGTGGTGGGCCGCTCGCAGATGCTGCCCTGGATCCGCGGCGGCGACGAGCTGCCGGTGGTGGACCGCAGCAACATCGAGCGGGCCATCGAGGGCAGCCTGGAGCGCCTGCAGACCGACTACATCGACCTGTACCAGATCCACTGGCCGGACCGGAACGTGCCCAAATTCGGCGAGGCGCGCTTCGACCCGGAGCGCGATTGGGAGGCCCATCCGGTGCGGGAGCAGCTCGAGGTGCTCAAGGAGCTGGTGGACGCGGGCAAGGTCCGCTACATCGGCCTATCCAACGAGACGCCCTGGGGGATCATGCAGTTCGTGCGCATGGCGGAGGAGCACGGCCTGCCCCGTCCGCTGTCGGTGCAGAACGCCTACAACCTGATCAACCGCGCCTTCGAGAACGGCCTCGACGAGGTGAGCTACCGTGAGAACGTGGGCCTGCTGGCCTACTCCGTGCTCGCCTTCGGCCACCTCACCGGTAAGTACCTGGACGGCGGCCAGCCCGAAGGCGCCCGGCTGACGCTCTACCCGAAGTTCGGCAACCGCTACGCCAAGCCCGGGGTGGAGCCCGCCTGCCGGGAATACGTGAACCTGGCCCGCGAGGCCGGCCTGGACCCCGCGCAGATGGCCCTGGCCTTCGTCCGCCAGCGGTTCTTCACCGCCAGCACCATCATCGGCGCCACCACCATGGAGCAGCTCGACGCCAACCTCGACAGCACCGAAGTAACCCTGGACGAGGATCTGCTGCAGGCCATCGACGACATCCACCGGCGCTACACCAACCCGGCGCTCTGAAGGCCGGCATGGCCGCCCCGGAGGGGCATTCCGGCCAAATTCGTCGTTTTGTGGGAGCGACCTCCGGTCGCGACGCCTTTCCCCGACTCGGCTAGTCGCGGGCGGGGGCCACTCCCACGAAGGGGGCCGGTTGGCAAGGGAGCCCTGTGGGAGCGGCCTCCGGCCGCGAGGAATCGCTTCTGCCCACCGGGGCAGTCGCCAAGCCCCCGGAGCAAGCCAAAGCGCTCGCATCGGGGGCCTATTTCCCCCGCAGAGGCCGCGGTCGGGGCGGGCCTCAGTCGGTCCGCGGATAGAGGGGGAAGTTGGGGGCGGGCGGGTTGAGGACCCGGTGCAGCCGCCTGCGCGGTAGGGGGGGGCCGGGGCGGGCCCTGCCCACGCGCATCACCAGCTGCGGATGTTCGCAGCCGAGCAGTTCGGCGGTCCGCGGCCGAACCCCGGGATCGGCGGTGAGGACCGCTTCGGGACCGAGAGCCACCCCGGCATGGGCCAGCTCCAGGCCGAGGCGCTGATAGGCCCGGCCCGCGGCGAGCCATCCCCGGGGATCGTCCCGCTCCGTGGCCAGGACGAGCAGTGCCGGGGCCTTGCGCATGCGCCGGGCGGCCTTGCGCTTCGGGTGAAACAGCCCGGGCATCCGCAGCATGGCCCGCCGCACGGCTTCCGCCAGCCAGCCGGGGACCCGGCGCCGCCGCAGGAGCGGCATGCCGTCCCGATACTCCTCCAGCGCGGCGGTGTCCTTGCGCAGCCAGTGCAGCAGCTCGCGGCGAAAGGCGGGCCGCCGCCACTGGTCGCCCACGGCCTCGGCGGCGAGATCCGCCACGGCTTCGCGCCCGGCTTCCGCCACCCAGTCCAGCCGGACGGCTTCCAGCTCCAGGGAGCCCACCATCTCGCGCATGGCGGTGTCGGCGGTGCCGTGCAGCGGGCCGTGCGCGGTGCGCCGGAGCGCCTGCAGCTCCACCCGGGGGTCCGGATCGGGGAGCGCCCCCGGCTCCCCCAACCGGATGCGGGCCACGGTGGCCCCTTCCTCCCCTTCCGGAAACCATTCGAGAGTCGGCGCGTGTCCCAGGTCCGCAGCGGCGATCAGGAAGTTCTCCAGCGCCGCGCCAAGGGCCAGGAACTGAAGGCGCCCCTCCGGATCCGCTTCCGGTAGGCGTCGGCTGACGTCCCGCTGCAGATCCACCACGGCGGAATCCTTGCTGCGGAAGCGCCAGGGCTGCGTGTTGTAGGGGGACGGCGCCATGCCGGCCCTGCCCACGAGGTAGTCCAGCCGCCGCCCGGGCTCCGCGTCGTGCAGAAGCTGCCGGGGGTCCGGCGGCAGGCCGTCCTCTTCCGCCAATTCAGGCCTCCGTTTCCCGGTTGGTGACCCGGTCGGCGAACAGATCACGCAGGTAGGCCAGGTCCACGGCACCGTGGCCGGGCAGTGGCGCGCCCCCGAAGAGGAGCCGGGCCGGTTCGCTATCGGGCTCGCCCAGCCGGTCGTACACGGCCAGGGCCCCGGGGAATTCGCGGTTCTGGGTGTACTCGCTGGTGGTGACGACCACCGGGATTCCGGCGGCCACCGCCGACTCCACGCCCGGCGGGGAATCCTCCACCGCGAGGCATTCGGTCGCGGAGAGGCCGAGGTCGGCCAGGGCCTTGTCGTAGGCGTCCGGAGAGGGCTTCTTGGCGGCCACCTCGTCCCCGGCCACGATCACCTCGAACCAGTCGGCGGCCTCCGGGGAAAGCGTGTGGGCCAGGAGCTCCATGAGCGGCGCGCGGGTGGTGGTGGTGGCGATGGCCAGCCGCACGCCCGCCTCCCGGGCCTCCCGCAGCAGCCGCATGATGCCGCTGCGCGGCGGCACGAGGCCCGCCCGGATGCGCTCCGTGTAGACCTCGGCCTTGCGCTCGTGCAGGCCCTTGACCCATTCCCAGTCGGGCTCCGGCTCGCCCTTGCGGGCGGTCCAGTAGTGGCGGATGCGCTCCTTGCCGCCGGGCACCGCCAGCAGCTCCCCGTACAGGTCGGGGTCCCAGCGGTCCGTCAGTCCGGCCTCCTCGAAGGCCTGGTTGAAGCCCACCCGATGGGCGTCGCGCTCGGTTTCCGCGAGCGTGCCGTCCACGTCGAAGATCAGCGCCTTCAAGCCGCTCATGATCGCTCCTATCTATGCAGCCACTCCCGTCAGCGAGGAATGGATTATCCAGGATATATAAGCCACGTAGGCCGCTACCAGGACTCCACCTTCCAGGCGATTGATCCGATAGAGGCCGCGCGGGCCGTTGATGAAAAGCGGGCCCAGAAGCAGGGTCAGGCCGATGAGCACGGGCAGGTCGCGCACGATGGCGTCGGGCCCGGCGGGCATGCCGCCGATCATGGCTGGCAGACCCAGTACCAGGAGGATATTGAGCAGGCAGGAGCCCACCACGTTGCCCACCACCAGGTCGTCCTCCTTCTTGGCCACCGCGGCGAGGCTCGCCGCCAGCTCCGGGAGGCTGGTGCCGAAGGCCACCAGGGTAAGACCGATCACCAGGTCGGACATGCCCGCCAGCTCCGCCACCTCGGTGGCGCCGTACACAAGGCCCCGGCTGCCGAGGATCAGCGCGCCGAGCCCGAGGAACAGCCACAGCAGGGCCTTGCCCAGGGGCAGGGCCTCGGGGACGTCCTCGGTGACCTCCTCGAGGAAGGGGTCGCCGCTGGAGCGGCGGGAGTCGCGGAGGATCCAATAGGCGTAAGCGGCCAGCCCCAGTGTCAGCAGGAAGCCCTCCAGCGGCTGCAGCGCCTCGTCCATGATCAGCGCGCCCAGCAGAACGGTCACGCCCAGCAGCAGCGGGAACTCGCGCCGCAGTACCTTGGAGTGCACGGTGAGGGGCAGCAGGACCGCGGAGATCCCGAGCACCAGGCCGATGTTGGCGATGTTGCTCCCCACCACGTTGCCGAAGGCCATGGCGGGCACGCCGGTGAGCTGGGCGGTGAGGTTCACCAGCAGCTCGGGCGCGCTGGTGCCCAGCGAGACCACGGTGAGGCCGATGACCAGCGTGGAGACGCCTAGGCTGCGGGCCAGGCCGCCGGCGCCGTGCACGAAGCGCTCCGCGCCCCAGACCAGGAGCAGCAGGCCGGCTAAGGCGATCGTCAGATCGAGGGCGATGGACATCCAGTTTCCCCGCGTTGGCATCAGAGGCTAGGCTAGGGGCCTTCCGGGGCGGGCGGTGCTCCGCCCCTTTCCCATCCGGATCCAGGAGCTTGCCCGGCCATGGCCGACCCCAGCCAGCGCAGTAATTGGCTCATTCCCGCCGCCGTCCTGGGCGCGGCGGTTCTTTTGCTGGTCCTGCTCCACCAGCTGGTAGGCGGACCGCATCTCCCCGCGCCGGAGGACTCGACGCCCCGGGAGGCCGCCATCCGGGCGGTGCGCACCGCGCCCGCCGACCCCTTCCGGTACGGCGGCCGCACCGTGGGCAGCGTGCTCGGTCAGATCGAGCCCCGCACCGGATGGCGGGATGCCGGCTGGTCGGTCCGGCCACTCGCCGAGGGGGGCTTCCGGGTGGTCCGCACCTATCGCCGCGAGGACGGGGCGGAGCGGACCTACGCCTTCACGGTGGCGGCGGACCGGGATCGGGTCTGGCCGGCCAACGGCCGCGCCCGGTCCCTCATGCACCGGGGCCCGCGCCCCGAGGCTTGATCCCGCCCCGGCCGTCGGCGGGGAGCGGCCGAGGCCCGCAAAGTCGGGGGAGGATACCAGGACACGGCCCCCTTTGCCCGCTCCCCGACTTGGGGCGAGCAGCGGGATTCGGTTATCCTATTCACCCCGGCAGAGGCCCCGACCGCTCCCGGATCGACCCGCTTCGGAACGCGGGCGCGCCGGGCGAGCACCGCGGTCCGGGCCCGGTTTCCGGCCGAGCTCGACCCCCGCCCCGGGACCCGCCGGTCCCGGCTCCGGGCCGTTGCAATCCCCCGCCCACCGTGACGGAGATCCTTTTGAACGCGCGACTCGTGCAGCTTCTCCAGGCCGCCTTCGGGACCATTCAGGAACAGGGCCTGGTCCCCCCGGACACCGCCCCCGAGATCCAGGTGGAGCGCCCCCGGGAAGAGGGACACGGCGACTTTGCCACCAATCTGGCCATGCGCCTCGCCAAGCCCGCCGGCAAGCCGCCGCGCGAGGTGGCCGAGGCGCTGGTGCAGGCCCTGCCGGAGACCGATGCGCTGGCCAGGGTGGAGATCGCCGGGCCGGGCTTCATCAACTTCCACCTGGCCGAATCGGTATTCCAGGGCGTGGTTCCGGAGGTGCTGCGGGCCGGCGCCGACTACGGCAAGAGCCGGGCGGGCGGCGGCGAGCGGGTGCAGGTGGAGTTCGTCTCCGCCAACCCCACTGGTCCCCTGCACGTGGGCCACGGGCGCGGCGCCGCCTACGGCGACGCCCTCGCCCGGGTGCTGGACGCCGCCGGCTTCCGGGTGGAGCGGGAGTACTACGTCAACGACGCCGGCCGACAGATGAACATTCTGGCCGCCAGCGTCATGAACCGCTACCGGGACCTGGTCCAAGGCACGGAGGGTCCGTTCCCGGAGAAGGGCTACCAGGGCCCCTACATCCGCGATATCGCCGCCGAGGTGCGGACGGAATTCGGCGACGCGCTGGATTGCGGCTTCGTCTACGCCGACCAGGAAGGCGATCCCGAGAAGGCCATGGACCGCCACATCGCCGACATCCGGGAGCGCATCGGCGAGGAGGCCTTCCGCGCCGTCACCCGGCGCGCCCTGGACCACATCCTGGGCGAGATCCGGGCGGACCTGGACGCCTTCGGCGTGCGCTTCGACACCTGGGCCCACGAGCAGGAGGTGGTGGACCAGCAAGCGGTGGAGAAGGCGCTTGCGCACCTGCGGGAGAACGGCCACTTGTACGAGGCCGACGGCGCCACCTGGTTCCGCAGCTCCGAATTCGGCGACGAGAAGGACCGGGTGGTGATCCGCGCCGACGGGGTGGCCACCTACTTCGCCAACGACATCGGCTACCACTGGTCCAAGTATACCCGCGGCTACGACCACCTCATCGACATCTGGGGCGCCGACCACCACGGCTACGTGCCCCGGGTGAAGGCGGCCATGCAGGCGCTGGGCCTGGACCCGGCGGGCCTGGAGATCCAGCTGGTGCAGTTCGCCAACCTGTTCCGCAACGGCGAGAAGGTGGCCATGTCCACCCGCTCCGGCCAGTACGTGACCCTGCGCGAGCTGGTGGACGAAGTAGGCCGCGACGCGGCGCGCTTTATCTACGTGCTGCGCCGCTCCGACCAGCACATGGACTTCGACCTGGAAGTGGCCAAGCAGGAGACCGAGGACAACCCGGTCTACTACATCCACTACGCCCACGTCCGCATCCAGAGCATCCGCGCCAAGCTGGAGGCGGCCGGCGCTCCCGCCCCCGAGGCCGGGGAGCTCGCGGAGGCGGATGTCTCCCTGCTGGCGGAGGAGAAGGAGGGGCGGCTGCTGCGGCGCCTGCAGCGCTTCCCGGAGACCGTGGAGGCGGCGGCCCTCGGCCGGGAGCCGCACCGCGTGGCGCGGTTCCTCCAGGAGGTGGCCGCGGAGTTCCATACCTTCTACAACAGCCACCGGGTCCTGGTGGACGACCCCGCGCTGCTGCGCGCCCGGCTGGCCCTTGTGGAGGCGGTGCGCCGGGTCCTGGGCAACGGACTCCACATGCTAGGCGTGGAAGCCCCGGACAGGATGTAAGCCCATGGCCCGCTCCTCGAAACGCGGCCCCGCCCCCAAGCGCCGCGGCCGGCGCGGCTCCCGGCGCCGCAATTCCCGGCTCAGCCTGCTGCACGGTCTGCTGTGGTTCGCCGGCGGCATCGGCCTGGGCCTGCTGATCCTGCTGCCCTTCTACCTGCTCAGCGGCGACGATGGGGAAACACCCGCCCCGCCGGCGGAGGAGCAGGGACCTTCCAGCCCCGACCGGCCCCCGGAGCCGGAGGACACCCCGCCTCCGGAACCGCGGGCGGACCCGGCTCCGCGGGAGCGGGACGCCGACCGGGAGGAGTCGGGTTACCGCTTCTACACCCTGCTGCCGAAGATGGAGGTGGAGGTCCCGGAGCCGCCCGCCCCGGAGGCCTCTGAAAAAAAGCCGCCGACGCAGCAGCGCCGGCGGCCTTCGCAGCCATCGGAGAACGCGGAGAGCGAGCCCGTTCCGGATGGGCCGCCCGCGGTTTCCGAGGACGGGGCGTATCTGGTCCAGGTGGCTTCCTTCCGTGATGCGGAGGCCGCCGAATCCCTGAAGGCCCGCCTGGCGCTGAAGAGCCTCAAGGCGGAGGTGGTGCGCGCCGATCTGGACGCCCAGGGAACCTGGTACCGGGTGCGGCTGGGCCCCTACGCGGAGCGCTCGGCGGCCGAGACCGTCCGCCGCCGGCTTGCGGCGGACGGCATGGACGCCCTGGTCATGCGCCCCTGAGCAGCGCCGGGACGCGGCGGCCCATTCAGGAGCCCGACCCCGAGCGCAGGGCCTCGCGGATCTCCTGCTCGGGGAAGCCCTTGAACAGGCGGCCGTCGTAATAGACCGACGGCACGGAAGTCACCTGCATCTTGTTGGCGAACTCCCGGACCCGCTTCAGCCACTCCTCGCCCTTACCCGAGGACACGCATTCCCGCACCCGCTCGGGCACCTCGACGCCCTCCTCCTGCAGGGTGGCGTAGACGTCCTCCACGTCGCCCGGCTCACTGCCCTTCAGGGCGTCGAACATGCGCGATTGCCGCTCCGGAGTGGAGCAGGCCAGGACCTCGGCCTTGGGGCGGGCGTGCTTGTGCATCTCCAGCGGGAACCAGAGCAGGTAGCCGGAGAGGTCCTCCCGGTGCTTCTCGATCAGGGTATCGATGCGCCGCTTGGCCTGCTGGCAGGCCGGACAATCGGGGTCGGTGAACATGGCGAAGCGGACGGGGGCGCCCTCGGAGCCGTATACCGGCTTCAGCCCCTTCACCAGCTCCTTCCAGGACACCTGGCCGCCGGCCCACTTCTGCTTGGCCACCTCGGTGAGGTTCTGGTTGTCGGGGCCGAACAGCTGGCCCACCACCCCGAAGCCGTCCCCCACGTAGGCGGCCACTGGCTGGGCGCCGCGCTGCGGGACCTGCACCTCGAAGAGGAATTCCTTCACGCCTTCCAGGGGCGTATCGCCGGACTGCAGGAGCTTGCGGTCGAAACGCGGCGGCAGGCGGTTCTCCATGGCCTTGCGGGCCTTGTCCCGCGCATCCATGGACGGGTCGAGCTGATACATCTGGCCCATGAAGGCGTAGTCGGCGCCCTCGCGGATGTACAGCTCGATGGGGATCCAGCCACGCTGGGACTGGGCCTCGAACACCGCCTTCACCCAGCCCTCAACGGGGGCTTCGCCCATGGACTTCTTGCGCGTCTCGATGTCCGGAGGTAGCAGGGCGTCCACCACCCGCAGCGCCTTCTCCTCCACCGCCAGCTCGTCATAGGCCGCGGCCGGCCCGGCCAGAACCGTGAGTCCGATGGCCAGCGCCAGCCACCCTATCCAGCCCCTCTTTCGCAATGGTCTCTCCCGTAATGCACTGTGCTCGTTGGCCGAATGCGCTCGGCCCCTCGATGCCGCCCCGGGAGGGCGGCCCCGGCAACCAGCCTATCAGAATCGGATAGCGGCCCGCGCCATCAGCGATTGTCTGGGGAGCCGCGGCGCCTCATTCCTCCAGGGAACGGGCGAGGGCGCGCAGCCGTTCCGGATCGTGGATCCGCACCTCTTTGCTCTGCACGGTGGCCAGGCCCCGTTCGCGGAAGCGGCGGAACAGCCGGCTCACCGTTTCCGGCGCAAGACCTAGGTAGTTGGCCAGGTCGCGGTTGGAGATCTTGAGACGGAACGTCGTCGCCGAGAACCCCAGCTTGGACAGCCGTCCGGACACATCCAACAGGAAGGCGGCGAGGCGGGGATCGGCCACGGCCTGAGCCTGGTTGCGGCGCTCCCGGTCGTCCTGATGAATCTCCCGACTCATGAGGCGGAAGAGCTGCTGGCGCAGGCCGCCGATGCGTCCGGCCAGGTCGTCCAGCCGGTCGAAGGGGATTTCGCACAGGCTGGTGGTGTCCAAGGCACGGGCGGAGCAGGCATGGATGCCGCCCGAAATGGCGTCCAGTCCCACCAGCTCCCCGGGGAAATGGAACCCGGTGATGTGCTCCTCGCCCTCCGCCTCCAGCAGGTAGGTCTTGAGGACGCCGGAGCGCACCGCGAACAGGGCCCGGAAAGGATCGCCCTCGGCATAGGCGAGCTCCCCCGCGGCCAGCGGACGCTTCCGCTCGATGATGCGGTCGAGCTGTTCGAGGTCGTCCTTATCCAGGCCGTAGGGGAGGCAAAGCTCCTGGATGCTGCACCCCGCGCAGACCGCCCGCACGGATTCCAGATCGACAACCGGGGTGGCGCGGTCGGAGCCCATCAACGGTTCCCTTCATGGCGGGAGCTGGGACTGAGACAGTGTCCGAGTGAAACAATTTCCCCGTACCGCATCAACCGAGCGATTCGTTCGGAAATCGCCCCGGCGGACGCGCGCGGACTGTCCGGAATCCACCCGGATTGCTCCACCGCAACCCTTGCCGTAGCTTGTAACGATCCGTTTGTCACGCAAGCCATGCAGGGACCCGACCATGAGCGAGCATCTTCCACAGTTCCACGTCGGACAGCTCATCCACCATCGGCGTTTCAATTACAGGGGGGTGATCGTGGGCGTGGACCCCGAGTTCCACGGCACCGAGGCCTGGTACCAGCTCATGGCCACCAGCCGGCCGCCCAAGGACCGCCCCTGGTATCATGTCCTGGTCCACAACGCCGGCCACCGCACCTACGTGGCCGAGCGCAACCTGGAGCCCGACCCCAGCGGGGAGCAGATCGAGCATCCGGAGCTGGGAGTGTTCTTCAAGTCCTTCTCCGGCGGCGGCTACGTGCCGCGCGGCGACGCGGAGTGACGCCGGATGCCATGGAGGAAGCGCGCCCTCATGCACCGCATCGTCCCGTTCCTGCTACTGGCGGCGGCCGGCCTCCCGGCACCCCGGGCGGCCGCCGAGCCCGCGCGGGTGGTGGAATCCTGGATGGAGGCGGCCCGCTCCGAGATCCCCGGCGTGAGCACGGAACGGCTCAAGGCGCTGGTGAACGGCGACCGGTCCTTCGTCCTCCTCGACGTGCGGCTTCCGGGTGAGCGCCAATCGGCCGGCGCCATCGATCCCTTCCGGGAGGTGGCCATCCCCCGGGGCTATCTGGAATTCCGGGCGCCCCGCAAGCTCCCCGATACCGGCGCCACCATCATCGTGTACTGCGGGACCGGCAAGCGCAGCCTGCTGGCCGCCCGGACCCTCGAGCGCATGGGCTACACCGACGTCCGTAACTACAGCGACGGCTTCCGGGCCTGGAAGGAGGCCGGCCACCCGGTCCAGCCGCCCATGAGCGCCCCGTAGCCGGCGCGCGCCGCCGACCGCCACCCCGGTCCGGCGGCGGAATGCACTTTCCCCTTCCATCGAGCTGGAGCCCCCCGGAATGGAGAACCACCTGGAGCTGGCCCTCATGATGGTGGTGGTCCTGGGCCTGTCGGCCCAGTGGCTCGCCTGGCGCTTCAACCTCCCCGCCATCGTGATCATGATCGCCGCCGGCCTCCTGGCCGGGCCGGTGCTGGGTCTGATTCAGCCCGATCAGCAGTTCGGCCACCTACTGACACCGGTGGTGGGGCTGGCGGTGGCCGTGATCCTTTTCGAGGACGCCTTCAGCTTCCAGCTCCACGAGGTGCGGCATACGGCCCGGGGTGTCCTGCGTCTGATCACTTTGGGGGTGCTCCTCACCTGGGCCTTCGGCACCGTGGCCGCCCACTACCTCGCCGGGCTCTCCTGGTCGGTGGCCACCGCCCTCGGCGCCATCCTGGTGACCACCGGGCCCACGGTGGTCGGCCCCCTGCTGCGCCAGGCACGCCTGAAGATGCGGCCCGCCTCCTTCCTCAAGTGGGAGGGGATCATCAACGATCCCATCGGCGCGCTCCTGGCCATCCTGACCTTCGAGTACCTCCTCCTGTACGGCAACGACAACGCCGTGCTGGTGGTGGTCCAGGGACTGGCAATCGCCATGGCCACCGCGGGGGTGGTGGGCGGCGGCGGGGGCTATCTGCTGGGCCGAGCCATCGCCCGGGGCTGGATGCCGGAATACCTCAAGGCACCGGGCATGCTGGGCGCCGTGCTGCTGGTCTACGCCGTGGCCAACCTGTTCCAGAAGGAGGCCGGCCTGCTGGCCACCACCGTCATGGGCGTGGTCATGGCCAACATGGGCCTCGCCAGCACCCTGGAGCTGCGACGCTTCAAGGGGCAGGTGGTGGTGTTCCTGGTCTCCGGCCTGTTCGTGGTCCTCACTGCGGACCTGGACCCCGAGACCCTCATGGTCCTGGATGCCGGGGACGCCCTGTTCGTGGCCGCCATGATCCTGCTGGTACGGCCCGCGGCGGTGATGCTGGCCACCATCCGCACGCAGATGAGCTGGCAGGAGCGCCTGCTGGTGGCCTTCGTGGGCCCCCGGGGCATCGTGACCGCCGCCATGGCGGGCATCGTCGGCCCCAGCCTGGCGGGAGCCGGCTTCGCGGACGCCCGGGAGATCCTGCCCCTGGTCTTCAGCGTGATCCTGGCCACCGTGCTCTTTCACGGCTTCACCGTCGGGCCGCTGGCCCGGAAGCTGAACCTCGTGGCCGCCCGGCGGGACGGCGTGCTGATCGTGGGCGCCCACGGCTGGACCCTGCGCCTGGCCACCCTGCTCCGGGAGCTGGAGGTGCCGGTGACCCTGGCCGACAGCTCCTGGCACCGGCTGCGTCCGGCCCGCATGGCGGGCATCCGGACCCAGTCCGGCGAGCTGCTCTCCGACCTGGGCCAGGAGCGGCTGGACCTGACCGGTACGGGCTATCTGCTGGCCGCCACGGACAACGACGCCTACAACGCTCTGCTGTGCACCCAGCTCTCCCCGGAGCTGGGGCGCGGGCGGGTATTCCAGCTGGCGCCGAGCCGCGAGCCGGAGAAGGAGGCGCGCACCTTCAGCCGCACGTTCCGCGGCCAGGTGGCCTTCAGCGAGGAAGCCACCTTCGACCGCATGATGGAGCGGCACTATCTGGGCTGGGAGCTTCAGAAGACCAGGCTCACGGAGGAATTCTCCTACGACGACTTCCTCCACATCTGCCCCGTCAATGCCGAGAACCTGCTGCTGGTGCGGGAGAACGGCATGGTGGTCTTCAATTCCCCCGAACAGCCCCTGGAGCCGGAAACGGGGGATACGCTGGTGTGCTACCGGCCGGGGCGCCAGGAGCACGCCCAGCCGAGGCTCGCCACCGGGGAGGCCTCCGGGTCCAAAGGCCGGGAAACCTGAAAGGGCCCGCCACCCTGCGGTGTGCGTAAATGCCGTTGCGGCCGGGGGCGGATCCACCCGGACCAGGTATGCCGCCGTCCTCCGCGGCGACCCCCTTCACAGGAAGATGGAATAGCAGGTCCCGCCCCCGCGGCGCTCCGGATCTACCTCCGGGGCGTGGTGCAGGAAGCCGCTCAGGGTGTCCACGTCCGCGTTGTCCACGCCCGTGAACAGCACGCCGAGGCGGCCTTCGGTGCAGTGGACCACCAGGGCGGGCAGCCGGATGTAGCGGTCATCGCCCTCGGGCAGGGAAAGATCCACCTCCACCAGGCTTCCCGGCTCCAGGCCCAGGGCGCCGCAATGCAGTCGGGCCCCTTCGAGGCTGATATCCAGGGTGGAGCAAAACGCCACCGGGGTGCCCTGGTGACGGACCAGGACATGCAGATTGACGGGCCGGCGCCGGGCGCGACGATGTTCCACGACCGCTTCCTCCTCGCAATTCCGTGCTTTGGATTGTCCACGAGGTCCGGAAAAAAGCGCGGCTGGCCGGGAACGCCGGTCCGCCCGCCATTACGGAGCCCCGTTCGCATTGAAGACGGGATTCTTGCCCAAAGGCGGAAGGCGGGGTATCGGGATGATCTTGGAAGCCCATGGGGACATTTCCCTAGGCCCGGGGACAGGCTCCGGGCCCCGCCGGATTTCCCGCCGGAGGAGGAAGCGCTAGGTTCGGGGGAGAAGCACGCACAGCATCCGTCCTCACCGGAGGCCCTGCCCCATGCCGGACCGCCTCGCCATCGCCCGCGACTGGCTTCCCCGTTATACGGGCATGCCCCTGGACCGGTTCGGGGACTTCATCCTGCTCACCAATTTCTACGGCTACGTGGAGTCGTTCGCCGAGGAGTTCGACGCCCCCATCCACGGGCTGGACCGGCCCATGCAGGCGGTGACCAACCGCCAGGGGGTCACCCTGATCAACTTCGGCATCGGCACGGCGAACGCCGCCACCATCATGGACCTCCTCATCGCCCGTCATCCGCGCGGCGTGCTGTTCCTGGGCAAATGCGGCGGCCTCAAGCAGTCCACCGAGATCGGCCATTTCATCCTGCCCATAGCCGCCATCCGCGGCGAGGGCACCAGCGACGGCTACTTCCCCCCGCAGGTGCCGGCCCTGCCTTCCTTCAAGCTGCACAAGCTGGTCTCGGAGAAGATCCTCGACCGGGGCCACGACTACCGCACCGGGGTGGTCTACACCACCAACCGGCGCATGTGGGAGCACGACGAGCAGTTCGTGCGCAGACTGGAAGGGATGACCCCGATTGCGGTGGATATGGAGACCGCCACACTGTTCATTGTCGGTCACGCGAACGAGATCGCGCGCGGGGCGCTGCTGCTGGTCTCCGATCTGCCGCTCACCCCGACCGGCATCAAGACCGAGGCCTCCGACCGGGAGGTCACCAGCCGGTGGGCGCGGGACCACCTGGCCATCGGCATCGAGGCCATGCAAGCGCTCGAGATAAGCGGCGAGCCCATCAAGCATTTCCGATACTGAGCCGTACCGGCGGGCTCATGGAGGGCCGTAATGCGGTTCACGGGCCTCGTCCCCCTGCTGCTTCTGACACTGGCCACCGCGAGCTGCGGGGAGGTGGAGCCCGGGTCCTTCCAGGCCTTCGATACGGGCGAGGACGGCGCGGATACCACCGAATCGACCGTCAACGGGATCTGGACCGGCTCCTTCATCCCCCAGGGCGGGACCATCGGCCGATCGGCCACGGCGGTGATCTGGGAGGGCCGGCTGCTGGTGCTCAGCTCAACGGCGGAGCTGGCCCACGCCGGCGAGATCACGGTGCGGACGACGACCACGCCGCTCCAGGAGACCTTCTCCGATCCGGGGACCCTGGAGCAGCAGCTCGATACCTCGCCCGGACCGACCTTCCCCCCGCCCCCGGATTTCGTGCCGGATCTCACGCCCACCAGCGACAGCCTGACCAGCGACCCGACCCGTACCGGGGATCCGGCGGTTTCCCCGCGAACCGATTCCGCCCTGGATCCGCGCTTCACCACCGAATCCGACTTCGCCGCCGACACCACTCCGGATGACACCACCGCGGCCAACCGTACCGTGGAGGTCACCGGGGATATCCGCTCCTATTCGCCCGTGTCGGGCACGCCCATAGCCATCGGGCAGATCAGCGGCACCGTCATCGCGCGCAGCCGCTTGCAGGTCACCGTCTCCGGCACGCAGCGCCCCGGGGTCCTGGAGCTGCGCTTCAGCGACCTGTTCCGACAGGAGGTGCTCGTTTCGGACCTGGTGGGCAGCTGGTCCATGACCCGCGGCGACCGGACCCTGACGCTGACCGTGGACAGCGCCGGCGCCCTGAACGGCAGCCGCTCGGACGGCTGCCTCCTCTCGGGCGAGCTGGAGCTGCTGCGCCGGGGCGAAAACCTGTTCCGCGTGGTCCTCTCCATCGACAACTGCGCGGCGGAGGATGGCCGGTACACGGGCTTCGCCTTCCTGGACCCCGAGACCCTGGGCCGGGAAACCGGCCTGGAGGCCTTCTGGATCCTTGCGGAAAGCGACGGGGAGGACCGCTTCTTCAACGCCGTTCTCGACCGGCAGTAGCCGGACCACCCCAGCCGTGGGTGTCTTGTCACCAAGCGAGGGAAGGAACCATGACGACCCGGATACTGGTGCTTTACTACAGCATGTACGGCCATATGGAGGTGATGGCCAACGCCGAGGCCGAGGGGGCCCGGCAGGCCCCGGACACCGAGGTGGAGATCAAGCGGGTCCCCGAGCTCATCCCGGAGGACCGGGCCCGCGAGATCGGCGTGAAGCTGGATCAGCCGGCGCCCATCGCCGAAGTGGAGGAGCTGCCCCGGTACGACGGCATCCTGTTCGGCTCCCCCACCCGCTACGGAAACATGGCCGCCCAGATGCGCAATTTCCTCGACCAGACCGGCAGCCTGTGGCTGAACGGCGACCTCATCGGCAAGGTGGGCAGCGTGTTCACCAGCACGGCCTCCCAGCACGGCGGCCAGGAGACCACCCTCACCAGCTTCCACTCCACCCTGCTGCACCTGGGCTTCGTGATTGCCGGGGTTCCCTACGCCGCCCAGGAGCTGCTTAATATGAACGAGATCACCGGCGGCACCCCATACGGGGCCAGCACCGTCACGGGCGGCGATGGCAGCCGCTGGCCCTCGGAGAACGAGCTGACCATCGCCCGCTATCAGGGCAGCCACACGGCCCGGCTGGCGGCGGCCCTAAAGGCGGCGAGCGCATAGCGCTATCGGGCGGGTCGGGCGCCAGGCGCGCTGCAGGTGTCCCGGCCGCTCCTCGGGCCGGGACGCGGCGGATTGCCGCTCCTTGCGCTCGTCCCGCTCCCGCATGAGCCAGTAGACGCCGCCCGGGGCCACCACGGCCACCGACAGCGCCATCACCTGGATCGCCGACGAGGACTCCAGGTCCAGGATGATGAGCTTGCGGGCCAGCGCGAGGATGCCGAATACCAGGACGGTCTTTACCTGGATGAGGCTCGCCTCGCGCACCGCACAGCGCAAGATGGAGTGCTTGCGCTCCAGGGCGATGATCCCCACGAGCACCAGGGCCACCACCTGCTCGAACCGCTCGTAGAGCGCCATCAGATACCGCTCCCGGGGTGCCTGCTCCAATGCTTTTTGCACCTCCTTGCGCGTCTTCAGGGATTTCGGGCTCCGACCGCGGAAAATCAAATCTCCGGCTACATTCCGGTCCTATCCGGGAAGCCTTCCCTCCCAGGGCCTCTCGCATGAATCGCCGTCGAGCGACACCGGCCATGCCCGCGAAACCCACCCGGATGGTGCGGCGCTTCCCTTTCGCGGTATGCGGATTTTTTGGAGAATGCCGGAAAAACCGGGGATGCGTCCCTTCCCCGTAACCCTCGAGATGGCCACGTCCCCCATGCACGATCCCTCGCATCCCGATGGCGGTACCCCCCTGAACAGCGCTAGCCAGCCGGCGGCCCCGGGAAGCGGCCCGCCATCCGAGGGCATGCGGTCGGGAGAAGACGCCCGAGGCGCCGCCCCGGACCACGGCCCGCCCGTAATCGTCGGCATCGGCGCCTCGGCGGGCGGCATCCCGGCGGTTCAGGAGCTGCTCGGGAACCTGCCGGCGGATATCGGCATGGGCTTCGTGGTAGTCCAGCACCTGGCGCCGGACCATGACAGCGCCCTCACGGACATCCTCCAGCAGCAGACGCCGCTGATCGTCCGGACCGCCGGCGAGGGCGTTCCGGTCCAGGCGGGGCACGTCTACGTCATCCCGCCGGACCGGAGTCTGACCATCCGGGGCGGTATCCTGCATCTGGAGGACCGCGACCAGCCCCACACGCGCCGGAATCCCGCAGACCGCTTCCTCAACGCCCTCGCCCGTGACCAAGGCAACCGCGCCGTGGGCGTGGTGCTTTCGGGCAGCGGCTCCGACGGCACCCTGGGCGTGAAGGCCATCAAGACCGGGGGCGGCATCACCTTCGCCCAGGATGAGGCCTCCGCCGAGCACCCCGACATGCCCCGCAGCGCGGTGCGCAGCGGCCAGGTGGATTTCGTCTGCCCGCCCCGGGAGATCGCCGCCAACCTGGCGCGCATCGCCGGCCACCCCTACCTCTGGAGCCATTGGCCCGAGCAGACCCCGTTGTCCGAGGAGGCCCTGAACCGCGTGCTCAGGCTCCTGAGGAAGCACACCGGACACGACTTCAGCGATTACAAGACCAGCACCATCAAGCGGCGCATTCAGCGCCGCATGTCCCTGAACCAGATCAAGCAGCTCGACAGCTATGTCCGGCTGCTGAAGGCCCAGGGTGACGAGGTGGAGCGGCTGTTCCAGGACCTGCTGATCAATGTCACCGGCTTTTTCCGCGACCCGGAATCCTTCGAAGCCCTCAAGCACGCCGTCTTTCCCGCCATCACCCCCGACGGCGAGGCCGAGCGCACCCTGCGCATCTGGGTTCCGGGCTGCTCCACGGGCGAGGAGGCCTACTCGGTGGCCATCGCCCTGCTGGAGTACCTGGGCGACGACTGGCTGCGGACCCCCATCCAGATCTTCGCCACCGACATCGACAAGGAAGCCCTGGACCGGGCGCGGACGGCCATCTATCCCGAATCCGTGGTCTCCCAGCTGTCCGCCGAGCGGCTGAGCCGCTTCTTCGTGCGCGTTCCCGGCGGCTACCAGGTGCACGAGAACGTGCGCAACCTGTGCATCTTCGCCCCGCAGGACATGGTGCAGGACCCGCCGTTCTCGCGGCTGGACCTGATCTGCTGCCGCAACGTGCTCATCTACATGGACCCGGTGCTCCAGAACCGGTGCCTGAACATCTTCCATTTCGCCCTGGCGCCGCATGGTTTCCTCATGCTGGGCAGCGCCGAGACGGTGGGCACCGATTCCGACCTGTTCGCGATGGTGGACCAGACGAGCAAGATCTACTCCAAGCGGGCCGTGCGCACGCCAATGCCCACGATCAGCGGCGGCGCCGGCCATCCATCGGCGCCGGAAGCCACCGAGCGCCCGCCCTCCCCCGAGAACCTGGAGCGAAGGCTTCACCGCGAGGCCACGGACCACCTGCTGGCGGACTATGCGCCGCCGAGCGTGGTGGTGGATACGGGCATGAACATCCTCACCTTCCTCGGCGAGACCGGGCCGTACATCGCTCCCTCGCCGGGACGGGCCAGCCGCAACCTCTACAAGATGGCCCACCGGGACCTGCAGGCGCCGCTGCGCAAGGCCCTCACCGACGCCATGGCGGCCGAGCAGGAGGTCTGCGAGGGGAACGTCCGGATGCGCCGGGACGGGGACCTCCACTACCTCTCCCTGCGGGTTCGCCCCCTGCGCTCCGATCCCGGCAAGGGCCATTTCCTGGTGATCTTCGACCGGCCGGACCACCCGGTCCCTCCGGCTCCCGTTCGGCTCGGCGAGCAGCCCGAAGGCGAGCAGGACCGCTGGATCACCGAGCTGGAGCACGAGCTCGCCACCACCCGGGAGCAGATGCAGAGCATCATCAACGAGCAGGTAACCACCAACGAAGAGCTGCAGACGGCGAACGAGGAGGTCCAGTCGGCCAACGAGGAGCTGCAATCCACCAACGAGGAGCTGGAGAGCGCCAAGGAGGAGCTGCAGTCCACCAACGAAGAGCTGTCCACCGTCAATCGGGAGCTGGAGAACCGGAACCAGGATCTGAGCGAGGCCAACGGCGATCTCCACAACCTGCTCCGCAGTATCGACCTGGCCATCCTCATGGTGACCGAGGACCTGCGCATCCGCCGCTTCACCCCGCGTGCCAAGGAGCTGCTCAACCTGATCGACGCCGACACGGGCCGGCCCCTCACCGATATCCGGCCCAACGTGGAGCTTCCCGACCTCGCCCAGATGATCCGGGACGTGCTCGACATGGTGGGGCCCAAGTGCCTGGAGGTGCGCGATCACGGCGGCAACTGGTACGCGCTCACCGTGCGCCCCTATAAGACCGAGGAGAACCGCATCACGGGCGCCGTGCTGATCTTCTCGGACATCTCGGACTTCAAGACCGACCCGCAGCAGGTGCGCCGGCTGGCGGCGGTGGCGCGCGAGGCGGTCCCCGCCATCGTGCTCGCCGACCTGACCGGCCGCATCCTCGCCTGGAACCGCGGCGCCCACGAGCACTTCGGCTTCACCGAGGCCGAGGCCGCCGAGCGCTCCCTGTGGGGGCTGGTGCCCCCGGACGATCACCAGGCCGCCCGGGCGCTGCTGGAACGGCTGCGCCAGGGCGAGCGGGTTTCCTCCTATACGGCCCGGCGCCTCACCAAGCAGGGAGAGATCCTTTCGGTCTGGGGCTCGGCCATCCCGCTGCGCGACCCCACCGGCCAGGTGTACGCCGCCTCGCTCATGGAGCGTGACATCGCGGCGCTACAGGATTACCCTGTTCCATCTAGGAATAGGCCGTAACCATGAAAGGACGATTCGTGGACCGACGGCGGGTCACGCCGTCGCGCCCATTGCGCTCCCGAAAGCCGCACGGCGGCATCCCCCCGACGGGGATGGCGGTCAGGGGGGGTAACGCAGGCAACCTTTACAAGCCGCAGGTCTTCATGAAGCGCCCGCGCTGCAGGGAAAGGGGGGCTCTCGGGTGGAGCAAGGAGGCCCAGGAGTGTCCTACAGCATGACCGCGGAGAACGAAAACCCGAGCCACGGTGCGACCCCCGACTCCTCGGATCCCGGCTCCGAGAGGCCGGATTCGCAGCGCCAGGGCAGCCTGCTGGCCTATCAGCGGGAGCTGGAGCTGCAGAATGCCGTGCTCCACGAGACCCAGGAGGCCCTGGAGGCGGCGCGCAACCGCTACATGGACCTATACGACTCGGCGCCGGTGGGCTTCGTTACCCTGAGCCCCAACGGTCTGATCCGGGAGGCCAATCTCACGGCGGCGGAAATGCTCGGCAAGGACCGACGGAACCTGCTGGGCCGACCGCTTACCGCGTTCCTCGCCCACGGCCACAGCAGCCGCCTGTTCAACCACCTGCGCCGCGTCGCGGGAGCCGGCTCCCGGGTTACCACCGAGATGCACCTGCGGGGCCTCTCCGGGGAGACCCTCCCGGTGCGGGTGGACACCACCCTCTCCGAGCCCCAGGAATCGTCCCCCACCTACCTCACCACCCTCACCGACATATCCGAGCAGAAGCGCCTGGAGGCGGAGAACCGCCGCCACTACCGGGAGCTGGAGCAGCTATCACGGGCCGCGCTGGTGGGCGAGATCGCCTCCACCCTGGCCCATGACCTGAACCAGCCGCTCGCGGCCATCAACAACTATGCTGCGGCGGCCCAGAACGACCTCTCGGCGTCCCGCTCCAACCACGAGCGCGCCCGGGAGGCCATCGCCAAGCTCACCGAGCAGGTGGGCTACGCCGGCGACCTGATCCGCTCGGTGCGAGAGATGCTGCGGCCGAGCGATTCCATTCAGGAAACCATCGACCTGAACCGGGTTATCGAGGACTCCCGGCGGCTGGTCAAGAAGTTCGCCGAGGAGCACCAAACGGCGCTATGCATGGAGCTGGCCGAGGACCTGCCGCCGGTCACCGGGAACGCCACCCAGCTCAAGCAGGTGGTGGTGAACCTGGCCATCAACGCCGTGGAGGCCTACGAGGGAACGGGGGCGAAACGGCCGGAAGTACGCTTCCGCACCAGCCGGGGCCTCTCGGGGGAGATCCTGGTGGAGGTCACCGACCAGGCGGGCGGCATGGACGAGGAGACCCGGGAGAACCTGTTCAAGCCCTTCTACTCCACCAAGAGCGAGGGGCTCGGCATGGGCCTCGCCATCTGCCGGACCATCGTGGAGAGCCACGGCGGCTCGCTCTGGGCGGTACTCCACGAGCAAGGGGGCACCACCATGGGCTTCAAGGTTCCCGGCCCCAAGGAGGACCCCGACGCCGCGGCGGACTAGCCGCCCGCCTCAGGAGCGCTGCATGCGCTCCAGGGCCTGGCGCAGGGAGTCCATGGTCGGCGGCTTGAGCAGGTAGTCGTCGAATAGCTCGGCCGGCTCTCCCTCCACCAACAGCAGCCGCTGCGGGCGGTATTCCTCCTCCCCGTAGGACCGCGTCCGCAGGCGCATGGAGGGGCGCTCAGGCCCGCGGGAACCGTTTCTCGCTGCGTACTGATTCGACCCGCTTTTCGGTGAGCGCCCGAGCGCCCATTCCCTGGTGGATAAGGTACCGACGGCGCCACCCCGCGGGTACGGCTCCCGCAGAACAAGGCGCTGTGCCTATCCGAGCCCTCCTTCCTCTGAGCGGGCGCCGCGACGTTCGGCGCGTCAGTCCCAAAGGCCGGGGAGCACCGGCGCGCCGCTGCGCAGGTAGGCGTGGAAATCCTCCTCTGCCATGGGTCGCCCGAACAGGTAGCCCTGTCCCGAGCCGCAGCCCCAGGCCTTGACCCGCTCGGCCTGGTCCCGGGTCTCGATGCCTTCGGCAACCGTACTCAGATTGAGCGAGGAAGCCATCAGCAGGATGGTTTCGGTGATGGTGCGACTCTGGGTATTCCAGGCCAGGTCCTGGACGAAGGATTTGTCGATCTTCAGGGTCTTCACCGGCAGCTGCTTGAGGTTGATCAGGGAGGAATAGCCGGTCCCGAAGTCGTCCACGGCGAACTGGATGCCCCGCCGGTTCAGGGCGGCCATTTTGTTCGGCACGGAGGGGTCCTCCAGCAGTACGGTCTCGGTGATCTCAAGGATCACCATCCATCCCGGGAGCCCGGACGATTCCAGGGCGCCCTCCACCTGCTCCACGAACCCGGGATGGGCGAACTGCCGGGGACTGACGTTGACCGCCAGGTGCCAGTCCCGGGGCAGCATGCCCCGCCGCCGCCATGCCTCGGCCCGTTGCAGGGCCTGCTGGAGTATCCAGCCGCCCAGCGGGACGATGAAGCCGTTCTGCTCCGCCAGCGGGATGAAGACGTCGGGGCCCACGGATCCGCGCTCCGGATGATTCCAGCGCACCAGGACCTCGGCACCGGAGACCCGACCGTCCCCGAGCTCCACCAGCGGCTGGAAGTGCAGATCCAGCTCGCCGTTCAGAATGCCCAGCCGCAGCTCCTGCCCCAGGGAAAGCCGTTCCTGGATCGCCGCCAGGGCCTCGGGACGGAAGAATCGGATCTGGCCCTTGCCGGCCTGCTTCGCCTCGTACATGGCAGAATCCGCGCGGCGCAGCACCTCGTCGGCCCGCTCCCCCGCCTCCACCGGGAAGAGGGAGATGCCCTGGCTGACGTTGAGGTGGAGACTGGTGTCGGCCACGGCCACCGGGGCTTCCATGGCCTCCTGCAGGCGCTCGGCCACCTGCTGGGCGGCATGGCCCGCCGCCTCCAGGGAATCGCCGAGATGGGGCAGAAGGATCACGAACTCGTCGCCGCCGAAGCGGGCCATGGTGTCCTCGGCCCGCAGCTCCCTTATCAGCCGCCCGGTAAGGGCCTTCAGCACCTCATCGCCCACGGAGTGGCCCATGCTGTCGTTGACGGGCTTGAAGTCGTCCAGGTCGAGGAACAGGAGCCCGCCCACCAGTTGGTGCCGCTTGGCCCGCTCCACCTCCTCGCCCAGGCGCTCCACCAGCAGGGCCCGGTTGGCCAGGCCGGTCAAGGGGTCGCGGTAGGACAGGCGGGCCACTTCCACCTCGTGGGCCTTGCGCTCCGTGAGGTCCGTGCCGAAGCCGATCAGATAGGGCCGCTGATTGAGCGTCACCCGACGGCTCTGGAAATGGTAGGGAATGGGGGGCTTGCTCCGGGACAGGACCCAGGCCTCGGCCGTGTTCTCCCCCGCCTCGAAGACCTCGCGCATGCGCTGCCTGATGGCGGAGCGGTCCTCCTCCCGGATGAAGGCCAGGGGCCCCCGCTCCTGAAGCTCCTTCCCGGAGGCGCCCGTCACCCGTTCCATATTCTGGTTCCAGCGGACGAGCTGCAGGTCCTCGTCAATGACGTAGAACAGGCCCGGCAGGCTGTCTGTCATGGCCCGGTTGAAGTCCCGCTCCTGCCGCAGGCTCCGGTGCACCACCTTCTCTTCGGTAACATCCCGGAAATGGCAGGAATAGTGGGCCGGCTGCCCCCGGTGGTCCGCATGGCACTGCACCACCCCCACTACCGGCACCTCCTCGCCGCTCGCCGTGAGAACGGCCAGCTCGCCCTCCCAGGGACGTCCAGAGGCGGACTGGGGCATAGCCACCCCGCTCAGGAAGGCCCAGGCCCATTGCGGGTGGAGCTCCTCCAGGTACCGGGCCCGCACCTCCCCGTCGGGGGACCCGGAGACCAATTCCCGGGCCGCCCGGTTCAGGTAGATCAACCGTCGCTCGGCATCGGCGATCCCCACGAAGTCCGGGGTGCTCTCGACGATCTGGGCGAGGCGGTCCCGGGAGCGGGCCGTCTCCTCCGCCTCCGTGACATCGGTGAAGAAGCCCTCCAGGAAGGTCCCGCCGCTGTCCGGGTCCGGGACCGGGCGGCCCCGCTCCCAGATCCAGCGAATCCCGTCCTCGGGGTCCCGCAGGCGATAGCGCACTTCGTATGGGGCCCCCTCGGCCACCGCCGCCTGGACCCGGCCCCAGACCGCCTCGCGGTCCTCCTCGTGGATCAGCCGGGCATAGGGATAGTGCCGACGGAACCGCAACGCTTCCGGATAGGCGGATGTCGAGGCTTCGGCCCCGAAGCTGAGGGGCTCCATGGTCCAGTCAGGATCGTTGCGGCACCGGAACACCGTTCCGGGGATGTTGGCCAGCAGGTTGCGCTGCTCCCGCTCCCGGAAGCGCAGCCGCCGCCAGACCGGCGTGATCTGGGCCAGGTAGAGCCCCGCCCCCGCCAGCCCCACCACCAGGCCGATGGCCCCGCTCAGCAGGCCGGAGGACCAGAACGGCGCCCGGATCTCCCGGAGCGGGAGGTTCGCCACCAGGCCCATATCCAGGCCCGGAAGCGGCGCGTACGCCGCCAGCACCCGGGCACCCCGGTAATCCCTGCCCACCATGACCCCCGTGCCGCCCCTAAGCGCCCTGGACAGGGCCTCCGCCCGCCCGGCGCTCCGGGGGACACTGATGGCAGCACCGGACGCTTCCGGGCTCCGCAGGGGGATCTCCAGTCGCTCTCCGGAACGCTCGCCGACCAGAATCTCCCCCCGCTTGCCGAAGCCGTCGAGCCGGGCCAGTCCCCGCCGGATCTGCGACAGAGTGGCCCGGCCGGCGCCGCCCGGCTGCCCCTCGGGAAGCCGTGCCTGGGTCCGGCGATCGAAGGCGGTCACCGCCTCGATCAGCGCGGCGCTGCTGCGCACCATGTCCCGGAGCCGGGCGCGCTGCTCTTCCATGCCGCTCTCGTACAGGAGATAAACCCCCGCGCAGGACCCCAGGACCGGCAATGTCAGGAGCAGAAGGGTTATTAGAATCGTTCGGGGCGGGAAGCCGCAATTCATCTATGGGGGATCAACCGAATAACCGAGCATGTCAGGCGGTTTTTACATTCGCCCCCTATCGGAAACAATACGAGAAAACTCGTACGGCCGGAACCACTCTGTGTTTTCCAACTACATCAAATCGAGCTTCCGGACACTGTATAGAGCGGAAGTCCATTTTCCACAAGAATCGGATTCTACCCGGGAACGCGTCGAGAACCGGTGCTCCGCATGCCGGGCTCCGCATGCTTGCGGCGCGCTAACCCGATCGCTCCCGGGCCAGCTCCCCGATCCGCCGCAGGGCCCGCTCGAAGTTCCCATTCCAGGGCTGCGCGCAATTGAGCCGGAGGAAATTCCGGAACCGCTGCGTGGGCGAGAACATGGGGCCGGGCGCTATGCTGATCCCTTCCGCGAGCGCGGCCTGATAGAGCGCCAGGGAATCCACTTCGGCGGGCAGCTCCACCCAGAGGACGAATCCACCCTCGGGATCCGTCTGGCGCGTGCCCTCCGGGAAATAGCGCGCAACCGCGCGGCGCACCCGGGCCACGGCGCGGGCGTATTCGCCGCGCACCCGGCGCAGGTAGCGGTCGTATCCGCCCCTCGCCAGGAAATCCGCCGCCGCAAAGCCCGGGAAGGCAGGCGTGGCGGCGCTGGCGGCGTACTTCAGATATTCCAGGCGGTCCCGAAAGCGGCCGGGTGCTGCCCAGCCCACCCGCAGTCCCGGGGACAGGGTCTTGGAGAAGGAGCCGCAGTACAGGACCCCGCCGCGGTCCTCGTAGGCCTTGGCCGCCCAGGGGCGCGGCGCCTCGAAGGCCAGGTCGCCGTAGACGTCGTCCTCGATAAGCGGCACGCCCCGTTCCTCCAGCAACGCTACCACCTCGCGCTTGCGCCCCTCCGAGGCGCGGTGGCCGAGCGGGTTGCCGAAGTTGGGCATGAGCATGGCCGCCGCCACCGGCCACTGTTCCAGGGCGAGGGCCAGGGCCTCCGGCGAGATCCCTTCGTCCGGGTCGGTGGGGATCTCCAGGGCCCGCATGCCCTGTCCCTCGATGGCCTGAAGCAGCCCATAGAAGGTGGGCGACTCGATGGCCACCACGTCGCCCGGCTCGGCCACGGCACGCAGGGAAAGCACCAGGGCCTCCTGCGCGCCGTTGGTGACCACGATCTCCTCGGGGGAGAGGCGGCAGCCGGCATCCGCCATGCGGCGGGCGATCTGCTGGCGCAGCTCCACGGGTCCCGGCGGGAAGAGATAATCCGTGGCCCGACCCGGGTAGCGACGCGGCACCCCCGAGAAGGCCCGCTGCAGCCCGTGGGTGGGCAGGAACTCCGCGTGGGGAACCGCCGCGCCAAGCTGGACCGTGTCCGGCTCGTTGGCCGCCTGCACCACCCGCAGCACCAGGGCCTGCCCGGTGACCTGGGTGGGCTGCCCCTCGGGTCGGGTCCGCTCCGGGGCCTGCGGGGGCCGCTGGGGGCGCAGGCGCACGTAGTAGCCGGAGCGCGGCCGCGCCTCGATGACCCCGCGGTCCTCCAGGAGGTGCTGGGCGGCCACCACCGTGGAAACGCTGACGCCGAACTGGCGGGCCAGCTTGCGCACGCCGGGCAGGCGGTCGCCCGGACCGTATACACCCGCTTCCACCTGCCCGGCAATGGATCCGGCCACTTCCTCATAGCGGAATCCGGCCAACCGAAGACTCCTCCAATAGGGTATGGGCCGGTGCCGCATGCCGGCCCGGGGCCCATATCGCCAAGCACGGCGCCCGTCCCGGCGCAGGAGCGGGCCGCCCTACGCCGAAACTGTTCCGTCTCTCCGCGTAGCGAGCCGACTCTGTGATGATACGCAGTCCGTGGCAACCGTTCCATGCCGGGGAACCGGACCGTGCATCCCTGAGGAAATGAGGAGCAGTAGCCCGATGAGCGTTCGCAATCTGCAGATGGATCCGCAATCCGGCGAGCATACCCTCCGGTCCGCCGACTACCGCGACCGGCTTGTGGATTGGGAGTCCCGGGCCGCTTCGGGGGGCGATTTCCTCGAGCGGCTCCTCCACCGGCAGGATGTCCGCAGCGTGGCCGACGTTGCCTGCGGAACCGGGGTGACCGCCCTGGGCCTGGCCCGGTCGGGACTGACGGTCACCGCCGCCGACGGCTCCCCGCACATGGTGGCAAAGACCCGGGAGGCGGCGGACGAGCAGGGGGTGGCCCTGGCCGATGCCCGGGTAGCGGACTGGATGCGGCTGGACCGCGACCTGGGGGCGAACCGCTTCGATGCGGTGGTCTGCCTGGGGGACGCCTTCAGCCACCTGTTCGAGAGCGAGGCCCGCCGCGACGCCGTGGAGGCCTTTTACCGGACCGTGCGTCCCGGCGGCCTGCTCATCCTGGACCACCGCAACTACGACGCCCTGCTGGAATCCGGGACCGGTTCCCGACCCTATCAGAGCGGCCAGGACGTGGAGGCCTGGCCCACGGCGCTCAACCGCTACCTGACCCGCTTCGAGTACCGCTTCCGGGACGGCGCCCGATTCCAGCGAAGCATGTACCCGCTCCGCCAGGACTACGTTTCCCATCTGCTCGAGGACGCGGGCTTCGTGGACGTGGAGCGCTTCGGTGACTTCCAACGGCCCTACAATCGGCTCGCGGCGCGCCTCATCCAGCAGGTGGGCCGCAAGCCGCGCGGCTAGCCCGCCCCCCTGTGCGGGGCTGTCACCGACGCGCGTGTCGCCAGGAGCCAAGCGGGCGTCGTCCGCGCAACGGCTCCCGGCGGGCGCTTCAGCCATTGTTGAATGCACCGGAGCATCGCGAGCGCCGGAATCCCCCGGATCTCCGGCGCCGCGCCCCCGACGGCCGGCAATCCACACCGTCCTTGGAGCAAGGAGCGCAACAATGGCACAGACAGCCCCGCGTCATGTCCCCGTCAACCTGCGTCAGACCGGAAGCAACGGAACCCGGTTACTTGTAGACACGCGGGTGCGCAAGTCGCCCTTCTGGCATCTCTCCGTGGAGCACGGCTGCTGGTCGGCCACCGTCTACAACCACATGTACCATCCGCGCGCCTATATTCCCCTGGAAGAGGGCGGTCTCCTCAAGGAATACGAGTACCTCACCAACCACGTGACACTGTGGAACGTGGCCGTGGAGCGCCAGATCCGCATCAAGGGCCCCGACGCCCTGGACTTCGCCGACCTCCTGGTTACCCGGGACCTGCACAGGAAATGTCCGGTACCGGGGAAATGCCGCTACGTTCTCCTCTGCGACGAGTCCGGCGGCATCGTCAACGACCCCGTGCTCCTGCGGGTGGCCGAGGACGAGATCTGGCTATCCATCTCCGACTCCGACGTCCTGACCTGGGCCCGGGGGGTCGCCATGGGGCGCTCCTACAACGTCGCCATCGACGAGATCGACGTTTCCCCTTTGCAGATCCAGGGCCCCAAGGCCAGGGACCTCATGAACCGACTGGTGGCCCTCGGCCGCATGGGCGCCGAGGTCCTGGAGCTGCGCTATTACCACATGTGCCACACGCGCTTCGACGGCATCGACGTAGTGGTCTCGCGTACCGGCTTCTCCGGGGAGATCGGCTACGAGCTCTACCTGCCCGAGGCGGACCGGCACGCGGAGGCCGTCTGGGGCGCCCTCATGGAGGTGGGCGCCGAGCTCCACATCCGGGTCATCGCCCCCAGCCACATTCGCCGCCTGGAGGCCGGGATCCTCTCCTACGGGCAGGACATGGACCTCTCCACCAGCCCCTTCGAGGTGGGCCTGGGCTGGCAGGTGGACTTCGACAAGGAAGACTTCATCGGCAAGCGCGCCCTGGCGGAGATCGCCCGGCGCGGGGTGGACCGCAGGCTGGTGGGCGTGGCCATGGAAGGCGATCCCATAAGCTGGTACCCGGCGGACTTCTATCCGGTGTACGAAGCCGCGGCGGACCGGGACATCGGCTATGTCACCAGCGCCTTCCAATCCCCTTCCCTGGGCTGCAACATCGGGCTGGCCATGGTGCCCACCAGCCACGCGGAGCCCGGCACTCCCCTGCGTGTGGGCCTGCCGGAGCACCCCGAGCCCGTGCGGGCCGCGGTGGCGGAGGTGCCCTTCAAGGACCCCTTGAAACAGATCCCCAAGGCCAGCTGAACGGAATTCGTGGTCCCGCCCGCCAAGCCGAACGGGCGCCGGGCGGGGCGCCACCCATCTGGGCCGGACGCCGCGACCGGAAACGGTCCCGCCCCGGCGGGGAGCCGGAACCATGCGCGAATCAACCCGTCAGCTACTCGGCCGCTACTTCCGTGCCTACAATGCGCGGGATATCGAGAAGCTGCTCCTCCTGGTCCACGACGACCTGCTGCACGACGTGGAAACCTGCCGGCGGGAGATCGGCAAGCAGGCCTTCGCCCGCTTCCTGGCCGCCAAGAACGCCCGCTGCGACGAGCATGTCTACGACCTGGAGATCCTGGTCAGCCGCGACGGCCGCCATGCCGCGGCCGAATACAAGGTGCTGGGCTTCTTCCTGGAACCGGGTGACCGGCCCGCGCCGTCGGCGGAGACCTACCGGGTGGGTGCCGGGACCTTCTTCGATGTCCGCGACGGGCGCATCGGCCGGATCAGCAGCTACGGCGGACGGTGGGGGCTGTGGGGACAGGCGGCCTGAGCGCGCCGGGCCCCCGCCGATCGGAGGCGGCGACCCGACCGCCTATCCCCGGTCCGGGGTCAGCACCGCCCTGGGCTCTCCGCTCCGCCCGGCCCCGGCCTGCTCCCACTCGGCCAGCGGCCCCTCCGGCAGCTCCCCGGTGTCCTCGGGAGGTTCCCCGGACGACCGCGGCCGGGTCTCGGGGTTCCGGCGCCGACGGTCGGCGCTCGGCGGCTGACCGAAGAAATCCCGGTAGCACTTGCTGAAGTGCGGGGCGGAAACGAAACCGCAGGCGAGGGCCACCTCGTGGATGGGTAGCGCGGTCTGGACCAGCAGCCGGCGCGCCCGGGCCAGGCGCAGCTCCAGGTAGTAGCGGGTGGGCGGGCAGCCCAGGTACTTGCGGGACAGCCGCTCCAACTGCCGCCGGGAGAGCCCCACGTAGCCGGCCAGCTCGTCCAGATCGATGGGCTCCTCGATGTTG
This sequence comes from Thiohalorhabdus sp. Cl-TMA, assembly GCF_041821045.1. Taxonomy (NCBI): domain Bacteria; kingdom Pseudomonadati; phylum Pseudomonadota; class Gammaproteobacteria; order Thiohalorhabdales; family Thiohalorhabdaceae; genus Thiohalorhabdus; species Thiohalorhabdus methylotrophus. Next base: position 44,020 of record NZ_JBGUAW010000007.1, read on the forward strand.
GTCTCCATCAGGGCCACCGCCTCCAGCAGCTTGGGGTGGCTGGTGGCCAGCCGCTGCTGCATGGGGATGGGCTGCATCTGCTGCGGCCCCCGCATGTGCTCGCCCACGAACTCCTCGGAGATGGAGGCCGCCAGCTCCCGGCCGTGACGCTTGGCGATCAGGTGCAGCATCAGGTCGAGGGGGGCGCTGCCGCCCGCGCAGGTGATGCGGTTGCGGTCCACCACGAACACCTCACGGGAGATGTCCGCCCGGGGGAAGTTCTCGCGCATGCCCGGGATGTACTCCCAGTGCACGGTGCACCGATAGCCGTCCAGCAGGCCCGCCGCCGCCAGCAGATGGCTCCCCGTGCAGATGCCTCCCAGAACCGTGCCGCCGCTGGCCAGGCGCCGCAGCCAGGAGGTCAGGCGCCGGTCGGTGGCCCGCTCGATGCCCGTGCCGCCGCATACCAGCACCACGGGCACATTGGGGGCATCCTCCAGGCTGTACTCGGGGATCAGACGGAATCCGTTGCTCGCCTCCACGGCGCTCCCGTCACTGGTGATCGCGTACCAGTTGAACAGGCATCGGCCGGTGAGCTGGTTGGCCATGCGCAGCGCGTCCACGGCCGCCGCGAAGGCGATCATGGAAAAGTTGGGGACCACCAAAAAGCCGAAAGAAGAAGGAGCGCTCAACGCCGTCATCTCTGCCATCCTTGCAAGTCGCGCCGCAGGCGCGGGTGGTGGTTTTCATCCGTTCAGCCGACCGGAAACGGCGGGGGGGTCGGCAGCCGCAATCTGCGCCTTTCGCCTGTCCGGCCCATTTTCCCCCGCAGCTCCCATTCTTTTCCGAAAAATGCCGCCTCCCCTGTCGGCAGGGGGACATGGCCTTGCCCGTGCACGCCATGGCCGCAATCCCCTAGCGTTTCGCGGTTTTTCCCGCCCCCTTCCCCGCCGCCCGGTTCCGGGCGGAAATACGGCTCTTCCCCCCTTTCCCGCTTGGACCACAGGCGAAGCGGACGTGCGCGACGGGTGACGCATTTCGGCAAGGGCGCGTCGCCTGAGGACGGTCGGTCCGCGGGCTCCGGGGATAGGGTTGAATTGTCGCCGGCGGCAAATCCCGCGCCGCGCGCAACCCAGCCATCTCCGGGAGAAATGCAATGGGTCAGTTCGACAGCCTCTTTCAGCCGCTCACCATCAAGAACGTGACCATCCGCAACCGGATCATGAGCACGGCCCACGCGGAGGTCTACGCCGAGGACGGCATGCCCGGGGAGCGCTACCGCCTCTACCATGTGGAAAAGGCCCGCGGCGGCATCGGCCTCACCATGTGCGGCGGCTCCTCCTCCGTGTCCATCGACAACCCCAGTCAGTGGTGGAGCTCGGTGGATGTGAGCAGCGACCGGGTGATTCCCTATTTCCGGGAGCTCACCGGTGCCGTTCACGACCACGGCGCCGCCATGATGATCCAGCTCACCCACAAGGGCCGCCGCAACCGCTGGGACGGCGGCGACTGGCCCCATCTCCTCTCGCCGAGCGGCGGCCCCGAGCCGCTGCACAAGGCCGACAGCAAGGCCATGGAGGCGGAGGACTTCGAGCGGGTGATTCGGGACTACGCGGAGGCGGTGCGGCGCGCCCGGGACGGCGGCTTCGACGGCGTGGAGATCTCCGCCGCCCATGAGCACCTCATCGACCAGTTCTGGTCGCCGCGCTCCAATCGGCGCACCGACGCCTACGGCGGCAGCCTGGAGAACCGCATGCGCTTCGGCCTGGAGGTCTTTGCCGAGATCCGCCGGGTGGTGGGCAACGACTTCGTGGTGGGCATGCGCATGCCCGGCGACGAGCTGCACCCGGACGGACTGGACCAGGCGGACCTGCGCGCCATCGCCGTGCGCTACGCGGGCACCGGCATGGTGGACTTCCTCAACGTCATGGGCTCGGCGGGCGACACCTACGCCACCATCCCCAACGTGGTGCCGAGCATGGCCTTCCCGCCCCAGCCCTTCGTCCATCTCGCCTCGGGCATCAAGGCCGAGGTGGACGTGCCGGTGATCCACGCCCAGAACATCAAGGACCCCGCCTCCGCCGCCCGCCTCATCGACGAGGGCCACGTGGACCTGGTGGGCATGACCCGCGCCCACATCGCCGACCCGCACTTCGTCAACAAGGTGCGCGACGGCCAGACCGACCGGATCCGGCAGTGCGTGGGCGCCAACAACTGCATCAACCGCATGTACGACGGCCTCGACGTGCTCTGCATCCAGAACGCCGCCACCGGCCGAGAGCAGACCATGCCCCACGCCGTCCGCAAGGCGCCCATCCGCCGCCAGGTGGTCGTGGTGGGCGGCGGTCCCGCCGGCATGGAGGCGGCCCGGGTGTGCGCCGAGCGGGGCCACGACGTGACGCTGTTCGAGAAGGGCCCCCGGCTCGGCGGGCAGCTCGACCTGGCGGCCCGCGCCCCGGCCCGCGAGAGTCTGGCCGGGATCACCCGCTGGTTCGAGCTGGAGCTCAAGCGCCTTAACGTGGAGATCGCTCTTAATACGGAGGCGGACGCCCCCCGCATCCGCGACCTCCGACCCGATCTGGTGCTGCTCGCCACCGGCGGGGTTCCGGACCTGGACGCCGAGCCCGGCTGGCGGGCCGCCGAGGGCATGGTGGCGAGCGTCCACGACATCCTGGGTGGCGCGGTGGCGCCGGAGAAGAACGTGCTGGTCTACGACGTGCCCGGCCGCTACGCGGGGGTGACGGTGGCCGACCACCTGGCCGAGCGGGGCGCCCTGGTGGAGCTGGTCTCCCCCGACCCGGCGGTGGGGAGCGACGTGGGCGGCACCACTCAGCCCGTCTACCTGCAGCGCCTCTACGAGAAGGACGTGGTGCTCACCCCCAGCTACACCCTGCAGGAGGTCTACCCCGAGGGCGACCAGCGCATTGCCGTGCTCGCCAACGAGTACACCGGCAGCCAGGAGGAGCGGGCGGTGGACCAGGTGGTGGTGGACAACGGCACCCGCCCCGCCCATGACCTCTACTTCGCGCTCAAGGACAAGAGCCGCAACCGGGGCCAGGTGGACCTGCACGCCTTGTTCGCCGCCGAGTCCCAGCCGGAGCCCGAGGGTCCGGGAGACTTCACCCTCTACCGCTTCGGCGACTGCGTGTCGGGCCGCGACATCCACGGCGCCATCTACGACGCGCTGCGGCTGTGCAAGGCCCTGTGAGGCGCGAGAAAACGCCGAGGCGCCAAAGAGGCGAAGGAATCGGGCTGATCGTAAGTGTAGGAGCGGCCTCCGGCCGCGACCGGTTGCGCTTCTCCGAACAGATCGCGGCGAAGACGCCGCTCCTGCAAGGCCCCGTTGGCTCCGCCGGACCCCAGCCCTGGGCGCGAGACCCTTCCGGCCACAGAACACCACAGGAGCGCACCCATGACCGCCCCCTGGATCCCCGCCCTGGTCATGCTCGCCGGCCTGGCCGCCACTCTGGCGGGGCTGGCCTGGCGCGCTCGGCTTTGGCTGACCGGGCGGCCCGCCCGGGTGGATTTCCTGCGGGGGCTGGCCCGGATGCCGCGCCGCTACCTGGTGGACGTCCACGAGGCGGTGAGCCGCGATCCGGTGGGCGGGGCCGGGCGCGGCGATACGGGGCAGCGCATCGCCACCATGCACATCCTCACCGCCGGCGGCTTCACGGCAGCCTCCGTTTTGATCCTGGTGGTACACGTTTTCGGCGTGGCCTTCGCGCCGCTGGCGGCCCTGCTCCTAGGCGCGCTGACGGTTATGGCGGCGGGCACCGTCCTGGTGGGCCGGCGGCGCCGCCCGGAGCACCGCGCCCCCCGCCTCTCCGGCGGCGGATTCAACCGGCTGCCCCTGGGACTCGCGGCTTTCGTGGCCTTCTTCTTCATCGCCACCCTGCCGCTCGCCGGGGTCTCCGGGCCTTTGGCGTGGGGCTCCCCGTTCGGCATGGCCCTGGTGGCGGTGGGCCTCTACGGCAGCCTGGACCTCTACGGCGGACTGGCCCGGGGACCTCTGAAGCACGCCGCGAATGGCGCCCTGCACCTGGCCTTCCATCCCCGGCCGGAACGGTTCCGGGAGGCCGACGCTGATTCCGGCAGCCCGGCGGCCCTCCGGCCCCTGGACCTGGAGGCCGAGCGCCTGGGCGTGCGGGAGCCCCGGGACTTCCGCTGGAACCAGCTGCTGGGCTTCGACGCCTGCGTGGAATGCGGCCGCTGCGAGGCGGCCTGCCCGGCCTACGAGGCGGGCCTGCCGCTCTCCCCCAAGAAGCTCATCCAGGATCTGGTGGCTGCAGAGGCGCGGGGCGGCACCGACGCCGCCTACCAGGGCAGCCCCTACCCGGGCCGCCCCCTCGGCCAGGCCCGGGGCGGCCCCGATCATCCCCTGATCGGCGAGGAGGCCATGATCCACCCGGACACCCTGTGGGCCTGCACCACCTGCCAGGCCTGCGTCCACGAGTGCCCCATGATGATCGGCCATGTGGACGCGGTGGTGGACCTGCGCCGCTACCAGACCCTCGAGGAGGGCGCCACGCCCGGCAAGGGCGCCGAGGTCCTGGAGGAGCTGCGCGCCACCGACAATCTCCACGGCCGGCCGCGGGAGAGCCGGCTGCACTGGGCCACCGACCTGAATCTGCCCCTGCTCGCCGAGCGGGGCGCCTGCGACGTGCTGCTGTGGACCGGCGAGGGCGCCTTCGAGATGCGCAGCCAGCGCACCCTGCGCGCCCTGGTGCGCCTCCTGCGTCTGGCGGGCGTGGACTTCGCGGTGCTGGGTGCGGAGGAGCGCGATTGCGGCCATGTAGCGCGGGTACTCGGCGAGGAGGCCGCCTTCCGGAATCTCAAGGAGAAGAACCTGGAAACCCTCGATCAGTACCGATTCAACCGGATCCTCACCCCCGACCCGCACGCCCTGCACACCCTGGCAAACGAGTACGACGGCCTCACCGAGCGCTGCGCCATCGAGCACCACAGCACCTTCCTGGCCCGGCTCCTTGCGGAGGGGCGCCTTGCACCCAACCGTCGTGCGGACGGCACCACGGTGACGTTCCACGATCCCTGCTACCTGGCCCGGGGCAACGGCGAGACCCAGAGCCCCCGGGACTTGCTGGAAGGCATCGGCGTGGAGGTGCGGGAGATGGAGAAGTCGGGCCTGCGAACGAGCTGCTGCGGCTGGGGCGGCGGCGCCGCCTTTACCGACGTCCCCGGCGAACGGCGCATCCCGGACGTGCGCATGGATCACGCCCGCGCCACCGACGCTGAGACGGTGGCGGTGGCCTGCCCCAACTGCGCGGTCATGCTCGAGGGCGTGGTGGAGCCGGGCCCGGAGGTGGCGGACATCGCCGAGGTACTGCTGGAAGCCGTTGAGGAAGAGAGCATGGAGGCGGCGTCATGACTGATACACCGCGCCGGCGCGACCCGCGTGCGGAACGGGCCCGGCGGGCGCAGGGGGGCCGGCAACCTGCGACCGAGGAGCCCGGAGCCCCGGAGGGTCGGCAACGCCGGAATCCGCGCAGCGACCGGAACCGGCGGGGCCGCCGGAGCGGGGCTCCGGACCCGGTAAGGCGGGCTGAAGAAGGACCGCTGGCGGTGGAGGCTCCGGCCGGCTGGGTGCTGGCGGTTCCCGATCTGGCGGAGGGGCGGCTCAATGCCCACGACCGCGACGTGATCGGCGGAGCCCGAACCCTCGCCGACGCCCACGGCGGCGGCGTGGCGGCGGTGGCGTTCGGCGCTCCGGGAGCGGGGCTGGGCGCGGCCGGGGCCGACCGGATCCTGCACATCCCCGGCCCCGAGGACGCCTACGACCCCGAAGCACGTGCCGCGGCGCTCCTGACGGCCATGGAGGAGCTCACCCCCTGGCACGTGGTCCTTGCCGACACGATTCCCGGGGCCGGGGACCTGGGCCGCCGGGTGGCCGCCGAGCGCGGCGAGGGCCTGGCCGCCGACGTACGGCGTCTGGAAGCGGACCGCCTGATCTGCCGGGGCGACGGCGACCGCCGGGAATACCACCTGCGCCCGCCCCGCTTCGTACTGTTGGCCCCGGAGGGGGCGGAACCGTACAGCGGGCCGCCTCGGGAAGGCCGGGTGCTGCCCCGGCCCGCCGCCGCGCCCGGCACGGCCCTCGTGGATGAGGGCCCCATCCCGGTGGATGCGCGGTCCCTCCCCCTGGAGGAGGCGGACTTCATCCTCTCCGCCGGCAACGGGGTCAGCGACTGGGACACCTTCCACCGCCTGAGCGCCGCGCTCGGTGCCGCCGAGGGCGGCACCCGGGTGGTATGCGACGCCGGGCTGCTGCCCCGCGAACGCCAGGTGGGCATCTCCGGGGCCCTGGTTGGGGCGCACTGCTACCTGGCCCTGGGGATCTCCGGCGCGCCCCAGCACCTTCAGGGCATCGAGGACTGCGCGCGGGTGGTCGCCGTGAACACCGATCCCTACGCCCCCATCATGAAGCGGGCCGACCTCGCCGTGGCCGGGGACGTGCAGGCGGTGATGGAAGCATTGCTCCACCTAATGGAGGAGGAAGGCCATGCACCCTGAGATCGCGGTTCTGGTCTCCGCCGGGCGGCATCCGGCCTCCGGGCGGCCGCGCCGCGCCCCCGGCGATGCCCGGGCCGTGGAGCTGGCGCTGCGCCTGACGCCCCGCCCCCTGGTCCTCCACGCGGGCGACCCCGAGGAGCCGGCACTGCGGGATTATCTCGGCATGGGGGTGGAGACGCTGACGGTCCTGGAATGCCCCGACGAATCCGATCCCATCCCCTGCCTGGCGGCAACGCTGGAAGGGCACCGACCCGAGCTCATCCTCACCGCCCAGCGCACCGAGCACGGCCCGGCCACCGGCTACCTGCCCTACGCCGTGGCCCGCGCCCTGGGGGCCGCCCTGGCCCCCGCCATCCTGGACATCACCCCCGGCGAGCCGGATGGCTTCTACCTGGCGCAGGCCCTGCCCGGAGGCCGCCGGAGGAGCCTCCGGGCCCGGTCCCCGGTGGTGGCCACCGTGGACCGGGCCGCACCGGCGCCCCGGCCGTCCGCTTTCGGCCCGGCGCGGCGGGGGACCATCCACGTACAGCGGCCGGACGTCCCGCCCCCGACGGCGGATCGGCCCGAAGCCCATCCGGCCCGCAGGCGCCCCAAACGCCTGCGGGCCGCGGAGGGGACGGCCGCCGAGCGCCAGGCCGCGCTGCGCGGCGGCGGTGGCGGGAACGGCCGGACCCTTGAAACCCCTTCCCCCCCGGAGGCGGCCCGGGCCATCCATGCCTTCCTCCTGGACGCGGGCGTGCTCCGAGCGGCCCCCGATGGGGCCCGGGAAGAAGCAGCGCGCCGGGATCGGGCGGCTCCTTGAGCCGCTCCTATCGGGCCTCACCCGCCGTAATCCTTTGTCCGGTGTGGGCTTTTCCCGCCGCCCTCTTTGGCGGCGGAAAAAGCTGGCCTACTATGGGGCTTCCATCGTCGCCCCTTCCCAGGAATACGGAAAAGCGAGGCCCATGAACCTGGAAAAGACGATCTTCGCCTTCATCACCGTTCTGGCCCTGACCATCAATTACGGCTTCTTTCTGGGCGATATCGACAACCCCATCCACCACAACGTCTACGAGCTGTACGCCGCCCTGGTGGTGAGCCTCATCGCCACGGTGATGAAGCTCGGCGAGCGCACCCAGATCGGCTCCCTGCTCCTGGCCACCAGCCTGGTGGCGGACGTCCAGCTCATCCTCGCCGCCATCGTCTGGGGCTGGGCCGCGCAGGCCACGGCGCACGGCATGACGCCGCACATCATGGCCGCCATCGTCTCCCTGTCCGGCGGCGCCCTGCTGGCCAATATCGTCTCGGTGGTGCTGCTGGTGGTGGAGACCAGCATGGGGCGGCGCTAGTGGCCGCGCCGGACCGACCGCGGAGGGTCGCGTCGTGCAGGAGGTGATCTTCCTGCTGTTCCGGCGCATGCGCGCCCCCCTGCTGGTTCTGATCGGCACCTACGCCGTGGCGGTCCTGGGACTGACCCTGGTGCCCGGGCGGGATGATGCGGGCGACCTCTGGTACATGGACTTCTTCCATGCCTTCTACGTGGTGACCTACACGGGCCCCACCATCGGCTTCGGCGAGATCCCCTACGCGTTCACCGGCGCCCAGCGGCTGTGGATGATGTTCGCCATCTACGCCACCGTCATCGCCTGGCTCTACGCCATCGGCGCCCTGCTGGCCGTCCTCCAGGACCCTGCCTTCCGCCGGGTGGTGGGCTTCAGCACCTTCCGGCGCAGCGTGCGGCGCCTCGCCGAGCCCTTCTACATCATCTGCGGTTACGGCGAGGGCGGCACCCTGCTGGTCCGGGCCCTCGCCGACGAGGGCATCCAGCCGGTGGTGATGGACCGCGACCAGGACCGCATCGACACCTTGAAGGTGGAGGGGCTCGGCCTGGAGATTCCGGGCATCCAGGCGGACGCCGCGGACCCGGAGATGCTGGTCATGGCCGGCCTGAAGAAGCGGGAATGCGCGGGCGTGATCGCGGTCAGCCAGTCGGAGCAGGACAACCTGTCCATCGCCATCGCCTGCAAGCTGCTCGCCCCGCGCGTGCCCGTGATCTGCCGCGCCCGCTACCGGGATACCGAGGCCAACCTGGCCTCCTTCGGCACCGAGCACATCATCAACCCCTTCGACACCTTCGCCGAGCGCTTCGCCATGTCGCTGCGCTCGCCGGCCATGTACCTGGTCTACGCCTGGCTCACCGGGATCGAGCACCAGCCGGTGGCCCAGCCCATGGTCCCGCCCCGGGGGACCTGGGTGGTGTGCGGCTTCGGGCGGTTCGGCAAGGCCATGCGGGACCGGCTGCACCGGGAGGGGGCGCATGCGGTGCTGGTGGAGGCGGATCCCGAGGGCACCGGGGCGCCCCTGGGGACCGTGATCGGCCGGGGTACCGAGGCGGAGACGCTGGAAAAGGCGAAGATCCACGAGGCCGACGGCATAATCGCCGGCACCGACAACGACGCCAACAACCTGTCCATCATCCTCACCGCGCGCCAGATGAATCCCGGGCTGTTCACGGTGGCCCGGCAGAACCGCGGCTACAACCAGTCCATCTTCGACGCCGCCAACCTCGATCTGGTGATGAACGCGAGCAACATCCTGACCCGGGAGGTGCTGGGCCTGATCACCACCCCCCTGCTGTCGGACTTCCTGCGCCTGGCCGCGGCGCAGGACGACGACTGGGCCAATGTGCTCATCAGCCGCATGAGCGCGGTCATGGAGGACACCGTACCCGATACCTGGACCCTCGATCTCGCCCGCCATTCCGCCCCGGCCGCCCTGGATGCCCTGGCCGAGGACCGGGATCTGCGCCTGCGCCACCTCCTGACCGACCCCCGGGACCGGGAGTCGTGGCTGCCGGCCGTTCCGCTCCTGCTCTACCGCGGGGCGGACTGCTGGCTGCTCCCGGACATGGATACCCCCCTGCGGCCGGGCGACCGCCTGCTGTTTTGCGGAAGCGACGTGCTGCGCTGGCCCATGGAGCGCATCCTGTCCGACCACAGCGTGCTGGCCTACGTCCGCACGGGGGTGGAACGGCCGGGCGGCTGGCTCTGGCAGTGGCTGGAACGGCGGAACCGGGAACGGGCCGGGGAGGCATGACAAGGACGACCGCCGACGCCCCCGGCGGCCCTCGGGGAGCCCCTTCCGGCGTCGCGGCCGGAGGCCGCCGCCACGGGTAACGCCCCCGATCCCGGGTTTTCCTACAAACCCTTCGGGCGGTGTTTACAGACGAAAGCGGCCGCCTCCCGAAGGAGGCGGCCGCTGGGTCCGGCTGGCGCGCGGGCCGCCGTCAGCCCGCCCCCGCTTCGCCATCCACTATCGTCGCTTTCTCGATGACGATGGGCTGACGCGGAACGCTGCGCGGGAAGCGGCCCTTGGGACCGGTGGGCACCTTGCCCATGGCCCGCACCGTCTCCATGCCCGCCACCACCTCGCCGAAGACCGCATAGCCCCAGCCCCGCTGGGTCTTTGCGCGATGGTTCAGCGGCGGATTGTCGGTTAGGTTGAGGAAGAACTGGGAAGTGGCCGAATGCGGGTCGGAGGTGCGCGCCATGGAGATGGTGCCCGCCTCGTTGGTCAGGCCGTTGTCCGCCTCGTTGGGGATCGGCTCCCGCGTGGGCTTGTGGCGAAGGTCCTTGGTGAATCCGCCTCCCTGGACTACGAAGCCCGGCACCACGCGATGGAAGATGGTGCCGTCGTAGAAGCCGTCGCGGACGTAGCCCAGGAAATTGTCCACCGTCTTCGGCGCCCGTTCCGGGTACAGGGCGAGGACGACGGGGCCCTTGGTGGTTTCCAGGCGGACCCGCGGCCCCTTCTCGGCGGCGCCCGCCGGCGCCGCGAGCATCACGGCCAGGGCCAGCAGGCCCGTTCCCAGCTTTTTCGTCATATCCAGATCCTCAACGGAAGCGGCTCAGGGCCGGGTCCCCAGTGTCCTGCTTGGGCAGCCGATAGATCTCGGCCAGCCGGTCCAGGCTGGGCATGCCGTTGGCGGTCTTCACCGCGCCGGCCTCGGTCTTGTAGAAGGTGGTTGGCGTGCCCTGCACGCCGAGCTCCTGCATGAGCTCCGTGTTGGCGCGAACCTTCTCCGCAGCCGGCCCATCGGTGCTTTCCAGGGGCTCGATACCGCCCTGGTCGAAGGCCTGCTCGTGGCGGCGGATGGCGGCGGCGGAATCCTCCGCGCGGAGGATGGCGGCCGACTTGCCGAGACTGGAGCTCCGCAGCACCGCCACGGGCAGGTACCGCACCTGGAGGCCCTCCTCGTAGTAGGGCACCGTGGCCTTCCACAGGGCGTGGCAATAGGGGCAGTTGGGGTCGGTGAAGACGTAGACCACCCGCTCGGGATCCTCGGCGCCGGCGGCCACCCAGCTGGCCTCCTCCAGCTTACCCCACGCCGCCCCGAAATCGGGCTTCGGCATGTGCGCGTCGAGGTGCTTCTGGGTCAGGTTGCTGCCGTCCGCCCCCAGCATGGTGCCGGCCAGGACCTGCTGACCGTCGGGCGTGGCGTACAGGATCACCTCGCGGCCGCCGGCCCGGGCGGCATAGCCGGTCAGGTTGCCCGGGGCGTCGAAGCGGTTGACGATGTGCAGCCCCTGGTCCTTCAGGGCCTGGACCGCGGGGGGCAGGTCCCCCGGCGGTTCGGCGGCGGCCGGCGATACCAGCGCCCCGGCCAGGAGCAGAAGCGCGGCGCGGCCAATGACGGCGGGGCCGCGAGCGTAACGAAAGCGTCTAGGCATGAAGCACCTCGTTGATGACCTGGGCCCGGGGCTCAGGGTGCGGTGATGCGGTCCAGCTGGTCCTGGAGGGCCGCCCGGGAGATCTCCCCCACGTGGGAGGCCACCAGCTTGCCCCGCCCATTATAGAACAGGGTGGCGGGCAGGCCCGCGGCACCGAAATGGGCGGCCAGGCGCCGCTCATGATCCAGGAAAACGGCGCGCGGAGCCAGCTCGAAGCGCCCGATGAAATCCGCCACTTTCCGCCGCGCCTCACCCTGGTTCACGAAGGCGAAGGCCACCTCCTCGCGGGCACGGGCGGCATCGGCCAGACGTGGCATCTCGCGGCGGCAGGGCGGGCACCAGCTTGCCCAAAGGTTCACCACCACCGGCCCCCCGTCCGCACCGCCCAGCGGCCGGGAGCCGCCCGCCAGGGTGGGCAGGGGCTCCGGGGGCAGCTCCGGCGCGGAGCCGGCGTCCATCCAGTCCTGGGCGGCCGTGAGCAAGAGCCAAAGGGCCAGCCCGGCGGCGAGCGGAATCTGGGCCCGAACCTGCCGCTCCCGCGTGCCGCGGAACCGCCACAAAGCGAACAGCGCCGCCGCGAAAACGCCCCAGGGCAGGGCGAACCCGCCCTGCCAGAAGAACAGGACGCTCCAAGGCTCGGCGGCGTACGCCTCCAGGTGGGTGAGCACATACCCGAGCCGTGCGGCCACACCGCCCACCAGGATGGCCTGCATCCCCCAGTCCCCCAGCCCCGGGTCGCGGCGCCGCAGCAGGGCGCTCACCAGCAGCACCGCGGCCAGCCCCAGCAGGGCGAACAGGCGGGCATGGGCCAGCGTGAAGGGACCAAGGCTTACAGCGTTCATGGCGCCTCCGGGCCGGGCTTCAATACCGGAACCCCAGCCGGACGGTGTGGAAATTGATGCCGGGATTGGGGGAGCTCAGGTTGGCATTGGAGGTATGGGAGTACCAGTACACCACCTCCCAGCGTTTCGTACTGCCCAACCGGACGCCCAGTCCCGCATGACTGCGGAACTGCAGCTTGCTTCCCAGATCCAGGTCACCGATGCGGGTATCCGACAGATACATGGGGCCGCTCCCCGCTTCGAGGAACAGCCTGCCCCACGGCAGGTAGTGCAGCTGAAACAGCAGCCGCACCCCCGTCTCGTTGAGCGCCAGATTCTGCCCTTCCCCGGCGTTCCAGGTGCGGATGGCGCCCACGGTCAGCTCTCCGTAGGGCACGAGCGCCCACTGCCCGAACCGGGCCCGAGGCAGGGACCAGCGCCCGCTCAGGTTGAAGCGCCGGGCATCCACGGCCCGGGGGTCCACCCGGCTGGTGTCGCTGGTCCCCACTTCCAGGCCGATCCAGCGTTCAGCCGCGGCGGCCGGGGCGGCCAAGCTCCCGCCGACGATCAGGACCGCCAGAGCCCGGAGGCCGGACCAGCCGCTTCCCGTTCGGATTCGCCGCACCACCTCCTCCCTCCTGGGACGCGGGCGTCCCTGCTACCCGAAATCCCGATCCGGCGTCCCGCCCGCCTAGGGGAGAGCACCAGCCGGGTTCCATGCGCTCCCACCGTCCGGCGAGAATAAAGGCTTCGGAATCGCATCCCCAGCCACTCCCACCGGCGCAGGAGCATCCCATGAGCGAATCGCAGCTGGACCAACGGACCATCCTCATCACCGGCGGTTCCCGCGGCATCGGCTACCATACGGCCGCCCGGGCCCTCGAGGCGGGCGCCCGGGTGCTCATCGGCGCCAAGCATCCGGAATCCCTGGAGCAGGCCCGCGCGGAGCTGCATGGCCACGGGGAGCTGGCGGCCAAGGCCGTGGATGTCAGCGATTACGCATCCATGGGGGCCTTCATCGAGGAGGGGCTCAACCGCTTCGAGCGGGTGGACGCCCTCGTCAACGATGCGGGCGTGGCCTGGTCGGGATCCTTCGCGGAGATGCCCCGGGAAGCGATCGACGCCGCGGTGGACGTGAACGTGCGCGGTGTCCTGTACGGCTGCCGGTTGGCGCTCCCCCATCTGATGGAATCCGGCGGCACCATCGTCAACCTCTCCTCGGGCGCCGGACGCACGGGCATCCCCGGGCTGGCGGCCTACTCCGCCTCCAAGTTCGCCGTCTGCGGCCTCACCGAGGCCCTGGCCGCGGAGGCCGGAGACTTCGGCGTGGATGTCTACGCCGTCTGCCCCGGCCGGGTGGCCACGGAGATGCAGGAGCGGGTCTCCGGGAAGCGCCAGGGCCTGCCGCCGGAGCGGGTGGCGGAGGCCATACTGAGCCTGCTCGGCCCCAGGCCGCCCATCCGCCCCGGGGAGTGCCTGGAGCCCCGCTAGCCGGGACCCCGTTCCGCGCCGGGGCTGCTGCGTTTTATAACAGAATCGGGGCCGGATCAGCCATCCGGATCCGTGGCGGGCCCTTCGAGGAGACGGTCCCGATCGCGCCGCAGCACCAGTACCGCCGCGGCCACGCATTCCAGGCCGAAGGGCAGGTAACCGGCGTAGCCCAGTGCCGGCATGGCGAACAAATGGAAGCGATCCACGTACGGCACGGTGTATTCCCAGCGCGCCAGGCTGCCCCAGTTCCAGAGCTCCCAGAAGAAGCCGCAAACCAGGCCCGCTAGGGCGGCCCGCCACATGGGCCGCCAGTCCCCTTCCACCAGGACCCCGAGCAGGGAGCGCTCTCCCGCCAGCTCCTGGACGCCAACCAGCATCAGCAGCGGGGCGACCCAGAGCAGTGGGAACAGCATCTCCGGGAGCACGCCGATGCCGAACAGGCCCACGCCACCGCCGGCTACCAGGGCCGCCGCCGCGGGCCGGTGCAGATGGGCCGCCAGCTCCGGCATGCGATCCAGACCCGCCTCCAGCCTGGGGAAAGTGGCCAGCAGGTCCCGCACCCCGAGGACCGCCGGCAGCACGGTGGCGAAGGGCAGGCTGGACAGCAGGAAGCGGGACCAGCCCGTCTGCTCTCCGGTACCCTGGTAGTGCCAATTGCTGGCGAACTGGTTGAGGAACTCGAAGGTCCACCAGAAGGCCGCGCTGAGCGGGAACAGCAAGAGGAAGGAGGCCGGATGGCATACCGGCAAGGCGCGCCCGGTGCGCACCTGGACCAGGCCGTGCACCACCAGCACGAAGCCCAGCCACAGCGGTGTGAAGGTCTGCCGCCGCAATCCGTCCCAGGATTCCGGCGCGCCCCAGGCCACCGTCCAGGAAAGTGCGACCAGCGCCACGCCCGCCCAGCCCCACCACGGGAAGGGCTGGCCCCGGGAAATGAAGTGGCGCGGCGCCGCCCCGAGGATCCGGATCAGGAAGGGCGCCAGGGCCGCCGCCACCAGGGCGGCGATGACCGCGAACACCGGCCAGGAAAAAGCCGGAGCATCCCCGCCGCCGGGCTCGGGAGGCCATTCCAGATACCCCCCCAGGGCCCGCCCCGCCGTTCCCGCACCCGCGAGCGGCAGCCCGAGGATCAGCAACAGCAGCCCCCCGATCCGGGCGGCCTGCGGGCGGAATGCCTCTTCCTTCGCAGCGGAACCGGGAAACGGCAGTATGGGCAAGGGAGACTCCTCTGATGCGCGTACCGGGAGCCGGGGAAGTAGCGCCCTGGATACCGGGCACCGACGGCATGCGGCCCCGTTCTACGTCAGCATGCTCGACGCCGAGCTCGGGGGTCCATGGAGACGCATACGGCCCGGTCAAGTGGAGAAGCTCCCACCAGCACCGCCAAGGGGATCCCGGCCGGAGCGCGGTGCCGGGACCGGAATCCCGCCCCTTCCTGCCGGCGCGGAACATGGACAAGCACCTGAGCCTTCCGGCCACCTGAAATTCGGGCCCTCCCCCGGACGGCCAGTCCTTCTCCCGGGAGTCCCCGGGCCCGAGCGTGAAATTCAATCCGTAAGCCGCTCGTCGGCCTCCGCCTCCGCCTCGGCCAGCCAGGCCGCCCAGTAGCGGCCCGCCCGCTTACGAAAGGCCTTCGGCTTCTCGGCGTACACCCGTCTGCCCAGGGCCAGCGCCTCGCGCTGCAGCTCCCGCTGGCGGCCCGCCAGGAGGTGGTCCACGGCCTCGGGGGATCCCATGGTTTCAGGCAGGGCCGGGCCCTCCCGCAGGGAGTCGCGCAGCACCGCCAGGTCGTGGTCGTCGCCGAGCAGATCGGACAGGTGGTCCAGGGCGGCCTCGCGGGCGGCGAGCCCCTCCGGCCAGGCATCCACCACCAGCCGCAGGTGGTACCAGTGGTCCTTGACCCGCTTGCGCCACTCGTGGAGGAGGCCCGGCCCCGGATCCTCGCGCATCCGCTTCCACAGATCGCGCCCCCGTCCGTAGCTGATCTCCAGCCCCTCCGCCAACGGCTCGAAGCCCCGGCCGGGCAGCACCCAGTCCGCCATCTCGTCCTCGAGGGCTTCCAGACGCTCGGCCACCGCCGGCACGGTTGCGGGATCGTGCCCGGACCGGGCGGCATCCTTGCGGCGCACCAGCTCTTCCCAGAGGGCGTGCGCCGCCTCCGGGCCGAGGGCCGGAGCCGCCTTGTCCAGGGCCTCCAGCATGGCATCCTGGTCGCGAAGGGGAGAGAGCGTTCGGCCCGCATCGCGAAGGACCTCGTTGGCGGGCCGGCGGCGCTTGCCCAGCGGCCCCCGGGCGAGACGCAGCACCGACCGGGCCTTCTTCAGATGCTTGCGCGCCGAATGGATGTCCTCGGGAGTGTGGCCGCCGTCGCGCAGGTCGGCGACGGCACCCCGCACCTCGTCGCGGAGGACCCGGAGCAGCTCCGTTCCGGTCTGATCCGGGGTGGTGAGCATATAGGCCATGGGCCTCCTCCTCGATGCGGGCGCTCCGAGCGCCCGTGCCTGAAAATCGGGCTGTTTCGGATTTAGAGCCCCCAACCCGGCCCCGGGGTTCCCGAGGCCGGGCCAGGAGCGGATATGGCGGAGGGAAGCGCGGATCGCCGGGCGTTCTTCAATCAGCCCCACGTGGCCTATTTCTCCATGGAGATCGCCCTCGCCAACGGCATCCCCACCTACAGCGGCGGATTGGGCATCCTGGCCGGGGACACCATCCGCACCGCGGCGGACATGGCCCTGCCCCTGGTGGCGGTAACGCTGGTCAGCCGGCGGGGCTACTTCCGCCAGGAGCTCTCCCCGGAGGGAGAGCAGATCGAGCATCCCGACCCCTGGGCGCCGGAGGAGCGGCTGCGCAAGCTGCGCGCCATGGTGGCGGTGCCCATGAACGGCCGCGACGTCTGGGTGCAGGCCTGGCTGTACATCCACGAGAGCCGGCTCCTGGGGCGGGTCCCCGTGATCCTGCTGGATACGGACTGCGGCTCCAATAGCCCCGAGGACCGCCGGCTTACCCACCATCTGTACGGCGGCGACGAGGCCTACCGCTTCAAGCAGGAGGTGGTGCTGGGCATCGGCGGCATGCGTCTGCTCCAGGCCCTGGGCGTGGAGGTCTTCCAGTACCACATGAACGAGGGCCATTCTGCCCTGCTCGCCTGGGCGCTGCTGCGCCGCTACGCCTACCCGCCCGAGGACGTCCGCCCCGGGGAATCCGCCTACGATTTTCACAGGGTCCGGAGCCTGTGCACCTTCACCACCCACACCCCCGTGGAGGCGGGCCAGGACAAGTTCCCCTATTCCCTGGTGACGGAGTGCCTGGGAGACATGGCGGACCTCCCGGTGCTGCGCAGTCTGGCCGGCGAGGAGGCCCTGAACATGACCCGGCTGGCCCTCAATCTGAGCGAGTACGTCAACGGCGTGGCCAAACGCCATGCGGAGGTCTCCGCGCAGCTGTTCCCGGGCTACCAGGTGCGCGCCATCACCAACGGCGTGCATCCGGATACCTGGGCCTCCGCGCCGTTCCACCGCCTGTACGACCGCCACCTGGTGGGCTGGGCGGTGGAGCCCGAGCTCCTGCGGCGAGCGGCCTACCTCCCCGATGCGGAGGTGCGGACCGCTCACCGGGAGGCCAAGGAGGCACTCATCGAGACGGTGCGGGAGCGCACCGGGACGGCCCTCGACCCGGAAAAGCCCATCCTGGGCTTCGCCCGCCGCATGACCGCCTACAAGCGCCCCGACCTGCTGTTCAAGGACCTGGACCGCCTGCGCGCCATCGCCGCGCAATGGCCCTTCCAGCTGGTGATGGCGGGCAAGGCGCATCCGCAGGACGAGCCCGGCAAGCGCCTGATCCGGCGTATCCACGACCACATGGGGGTGCTGAGCGATGTTCTCCCCATGGCCTTCCTGCCCGACTACGACATGGAGTGCGCCCTCGCCCTGGTATCCGGGGTGGATATCTGGCTGAACACTCCGCTGCGGCCCCTGGAGGCCTCCGGAACCAGCGGCATGAAGGCCGCCTTCAACGGCGTGCCCTCGCTTTCCGTGCTGGACGGCTGGTGGGTGGAGGGCTGGATCGAGGGGGTAACCGGCTGGGCGGTGGGCGACAGTGCCGAATCCGCCAACGGCACGGATGCGGAATCCCTCTACCACAAGCTGTCGGCGGAGGTGCTGCCCTGCTACTACGACAGCCCGGAGCGCTGGACGGGCATCATGAAGAGCACCATCGCCCTCAATGCCAGCTTCTTCAACACCCACCGCATGATGCGGCGCTACGCCACGGAGGCGTATCTGAGCTAGTCCCCGGCCCGCACCCCGAATCGGGCCTCCCCTCGGGCCAGCACAAGCCGGCACCGGTAGAATGCCTGTATCCTTGTTCGGAAACGCTTCACCACGGCGACCCCATCCATGAGCTTCGACCGCTTCCATCCCGCCGTTGCCGACTGGTTCCGGACGGCCTTCGGCGATCCCACGCCCGTCCAGGCGGAGGCCTGGCCCGCGGTGGCCTCCGGCCGGCATGCCCTGATCGCCGCGCCCACCGGCTCCGGCAAGACCCTCGCCGCCTTCCTGGCGGCCCTGGACGATCTGGTCCGGCAGGCCGAGGCCGGTCCCCTGGAGAACGCGGTCCAGGTGGTCTACGTCTCGCCGCTTCGGGCGCTCTCCAACGACATCCGCCTCAACCTGGAGGCGCCGCTGGCGGGAATCGAGGAGCGGCTGAACGCGGCGGGCTCCGCCCCCACCGGTATCCGCACCATGGTGCGCACCGGCGACACGCCCCAGGCGGAGCGCGACGCCATGCGCAAGCGCCCGCCGCACATCCTGGTGACCACGCCCGAGTCGCTGCACATCCTGCTCACCTCCGAGTCCGGGCGGGGCATGCTGGAGACCACCAGGACGGTGATCGTCGACGAGATCCACGCCATGGCCCCCTCCAAGCGCGGCGCCCACCTGGCCCTTTCCCTGGAGCGCCTGGAGGCGCTCGCGGACCGGCCGCTGACCCGGGTGGGCCTGTCCGCCACCCAGAAGCCCATCGTGGAGGTGGCGCGCTTCCTGGTCGGGGCCGGCCACCTGGATGCCGAGGGCAATCCCGACTGCCGCGTCATCGACGCCGGTCACTACCGGCGCGCCGACTTGGCGGTGGAGGTGCCGCAATCGCCGCTGGAGGCGGTGATGGCCAACGAGGTGTGGGAGGAGGTCTACGACCGGATCGCCGACCTGGCCGCCGGGCACCGCACCACCCTGGTGTTCGCCAACACCCGACGCACGGCGGAGCGGGTGGCCCGCCACCTGGGCGAGCGCCTGGGCGAGGAGCAGGTGGCCGCCCACCACGGCAGCCTGTCCCGCGACCGCCGGCTGGCGGCGGAGCGGGCCCTGAAGCACGGCGAGATCCGCCTGCTGGTGGCCACCGCCTCCCTGGAGCTGGGCATCGACATCGGCGAGGTGGACCTGGTGGTGCAGCTCGGCTCCACCCGCACCATCGCCAACTTCCTGCAGCGCGTGGGCCGCTCCGGCCACGCCGTGACGGCCACACCCAAGGGTCGGCTGTTCCCCCTCTCCCGCGACGACCTGGTGGAGTGCATCGCCCTGGTACGGGCCGCCCGCGACGGCGCGCTGGACCGGCTGTGGATCCGGGAGGCGCCCCTGGAGGTGCTGGCCCAGCAGATCACGGCGGAGGTGGCCGCCGAGGGCGAGCTGGCGGAGGCGGAGCTGCTGGCGCGCTTCCGCCGCGCCTACCCGTACCGCGCCCTGTCGGACAAGGCGTTCGCCGACACCGTGCAGATGCTCGCCGATGGCTTCGCCACCGGGCGCGGCCGCAAGGGGGCGCTGATCCACCGCGATTCGGTGAACCGGGTGCTGCGGCCCAGGCGCGGCGCCCGCCTCACGGCGGTGACCTGCGCCGGGACCATCCCCGACCAGGGCGACTTCGACGTGGTGCTGGAGCCCGAGGGCCAGGTGATCGGCTCGGTGAACGAGGACTTCGCCCTGGAGGCCATGAGCGGCGACATCTTCCAGCTCGGCAACCGCAGCTACCGCTTCCTGCGCATCCAGGCGGGCCGCGTGCGCGTGGAGGACGCCAACGGCCTGCCGCCCAGCCTGCCCTTCTGGTTCGGCGAGGCGCCGGGGCGCACTGAGGAGCTGACCGCCTACGTCTCCGACACTCGGCGCGGGGTGGAGGAGCGATTGGGGCTGGCGCCGGATGGGCAGCCCGGAGTGGAGGATGGCGGCGGGGACGCCCTGGAGCCCGCCGTAACCTGGCTCGCCGGGACCGAGGGCGTGACCCGGCCGGCCGCCGAGCAGGCGGTCGCCTACCTGGCCGCGGCCCGCTTCGCCCTGGGCGCGCTGCCCGCACTGGACACGGTGGTGCTGGAGCGCTTCTTCGACGAGTCCGGCGGCATGCAGCTGGTGGTCCACAGCCCCTTCGGCAGCCGGGTGAACAAGGCCTGGGGCCTGGCCCTGCGCAAGCGCTTCTGCCGCAAGTTCAACTTCGAGCTGCAGGCGGCGGCCACCGAGGACACGGTGATCCTGTCCCTGGCCACGGCCCACAGCTTTCCCCTGGAGGAGGCGGCCCGCTACCTGAGCCCGGAGACGGTGCGCGAGGTGCTGGTCCAGGCCCTGCTCGACGCGCCGCTGTTCACCACCCGCTGGCGCTGGAACGCCACCACCGCCCTGGCCATCCGCCGCTTCCGCAACGGCGGCCGCACCCCCCCGCAGCTCCAGCGCATGGAGGCCGAGGACCTGATCAGCGCGGTATTCCCCGACCAGATCGCCTGCTTCGAGAACCTGGCCGGAGACCGCGAGGTGCCCGACCACCCGCTGGTGAACCAGACCATCCACGACTGCCTGCATGAGGCCATGGACATCGAGGGCCTGGAGCGGGTGCTCGCCGCCATGGGCGACGGCGGCATCCGGGTGGTGGCCGCCGACCTCACCGAGCCCTCGCCCCTGTCCCACGAGATCCTCAACGCCCGGCCCTACGCCTTCCTCGACGACGCCCCGGCCGAGGAGCGCCGCACCCGCATGGTGCAGACGCGGCGCTACCTGGACCCGGCCACCGCCGCCGACATCGGCCACCTGGACGCCGACGCCATCGCCCGGGTCCGGGAGGAGGCCTGGCCCGACGTGCGGGACCGCGACGAGCTGCACGACGCCCTGGACCTGCTCGGCGCGGTCACCGCCGAGGAGGGCGGGACCCACGGCTGGGGCGAGGCCTTCCAAGCCCTGCGCGAGGAAGGCCGGGCCTTCCGCGTTACCGTGGGCGACGGGCCCGCCCTGTGGGTGGCGGCGGAGCGGTGGGTAACGGTCCGCGCCGTCCATCCCGAAGCGGTGGCGGAGCCGGTACCCCCGGAAAGCCCGGAAGCGGCCCCCGAGGCCGGGGAGGCCCTGCGCGAGCTGGTGCGGGGCCGCCTCGACGGCCTCGGCCCCACCACCGCCGAGGCCCTGGCCGCCGACCTGCGGGTAACGGTTCCTGCGGTGGAGGGGGCGCTGGCCGCCCTGGAGACGGAGGGTGCCGCCTTCCGCGGCCGCTTCACCCCGGACGCGGGCGGTGAGGAGTGGTGCGAGCGGCGGCTGCTGGCGCGCATTCACCGCTACACCCTCGACCGCCTGCGCCGCGAGATCGAGCCGGTGGAGCCGGCGGACTACACCCGCTTCCTGCTGGAGTGGCACGCCCTGGCCGGGGAGCCGGCCGCGGAGCATCGCGAGGGCCCCGAGGCGCTGCTGGCGGTGATCGAGCAGCTGGAGGGCTTCGAGGCGCCCGCCGCAGCCTGGGAGAGCGAGATCCTGCCGGCCCGGCTGCCCGGCTACGATCCGCAGTGGCTGGACCAGCTCTGCCTGTCCGGGCGGGTGGTGTGGATCCGCCTGACACCGCCCGGGGTGGCGCGCGGGCGCGCGCGGCGCGCCGGCTCCGTGCGCACCGCGCCGGTGGCGCTGGTGCAGCGCAAGAACCTCCCGGACTGGAAGGACCTCGCCGCCTCCGTGCCGGTATCCGAGGACGGCCTGTCGGGCAAGGCGGCCAAGCTGGAGGAATGCCTGCGCGAGCGCGGCGCGCAGTTCTTCGACGAGCTGGCGAGCTGCTCCGGCATGCTGCGCACGGAGGTGGAGGAAGCCCTGGGCGAGCTGGTGGCCTGGGGCCGTGCCTCCAGCGACAGCTTCGCCGGCCTGCGCGCCCTGCTGAAGCCGGCGGAGTCGCGCTCCCGGCGACCCGCCCGGCGCGGCCGGGGGAGGCGCCGCCTGCTCGCCGCCCCGGAGCGGGGGGTGGAGGAGGCCGGGCGGTGGGCACCGGTGGCTCCCGCCGCCACGCCGGACCCGGAGGGCGGCGCCGATCATGACCCCGCTGCCGTGGAGGCGGCCGCCTGGACCCTGCTGGAGCGCTACGGGGTGGTGCTCCGCGCCGTGCTGGCGCGCGAGCCGGACTGGCTGCCGCCCTGGCGCGAGCTGCTGCGCGTGCTGCGGCGTCTGGAGGACCGCGGCGAGGTGCGCGGCGGGCGATTCGTGGCGGGCTTCTGGGGCGAGCAGTTCGCCCTGCCGGAGGCGGTGGGCGCCCTGCGCAAGGTGCGCAAGCGGGGCAAGGAAGACCACGCGGTCACCGTCGCGGCCACCGACCCCCTCAATCTGGTGGGCATCCTAACCCCGGGGGAGCGGGTCACCGCCCGCACCGGGGAGCGCCTGCGCTACCGGGACGGCGTGCCCGAGGACCGGAGCGCTTCCCGGTCCCCCGCCCCTTGACGGGCCCCGAGGGCCCGCCGGCCGTTGCACCCGAGCCCGCGGCCATTACGGTGTCCGGAGGCTGTCTCCCGGCCCGACGGGTTTCTTGACATACCATTAACAGTACAATAGGGCCGCCTGTTATCCATTGGACAATGTCCGAGCGGCGGACTCGTTCCTTTCACGAACCGGGAGCTGGCGAATGAAAGCCGGGGTGATCCGGATCCAGCTTTTGGGGGCACTGGAAGCGCGCGGTCCGGGCGAAGCATGGATCGCCCCGCGCGGCACCGCCGTGCGCGCGCTGCTCGCCTACCTCCTCGCAGGACCGGAGGAGCGGCCCACGCGCGAGCGCCTGAGCCTGCTCCTTTGGCCCGACGCGGAGCCGGACGCGGTCCTGGGAAGACTGCGCCAGGTGCTCATCAAGCTGGAGGGGCAGCTGTCCGACTTGCTCCCGGGCCGCTACCTCCTGCGCGACCGCAACAGCGTGGGCATCGACCCCGCTGCGCCACTGGAGACCGACTGGGGCGAGCTGCAGCGGCTGCTGAACCAGGGGGCGCCCCGCAGGGCGGTCGGGCTGGTGGGCGGCCAGGCGCTCGCGGATACGGCCCCGACCTCCCCGGAGCTGGAGGAATGGATGGAGGCCTTCCGGTGCCGGGCCCAGGTGGCCCAGCTGGCGATCCTGGAGGACGCCGCCAGCGCGGCTCTGAAGGCCGGAGCCCCCGCGGAGGCTCGCCGCCATGCCGACCACATGCTCACCCTGGAGCCGTGGCACGAGCAGGGGCACCGGCTCATGATGGAGGCGCTCACCGCCCTCGGCGCCCCCGGGGCGGCCATGGCGCAGTTCGAAAGCTGCCGCGCCGTCCTCCGCAAGGCGCTGGATTCGGAGCCCGAGGAGGCCACCTGCGCCGCCGCCGAGGCCGTCCGCCAAGCCGCGCAGCACCCGGTTACGACCCTGCCCGCCCCGTACGCCCAGGACCCCCGGTCCTGGCTCCATCCGCTGCCGCGCAAGAAGCTGGAGCACCTTTTCCGGGTCCTCGACGAGGACGGGGACGGTTTCCTGGAGGAGACGGATTTCCTGCGCAAGGTGGAACGGCTCCGGGAGCCCTTCCGGGTGGGGCGGGGCTCGGCGACCCTGGAAACGGCGCGCGGCTATCTGCAGGGCTGGTGGCAGCTCATGGCGCCCTGGGCGGGCGGCGACCATTCCGCGGGCGGCCTTAGCCTCTCCGATTGGCTGCGGTTCTGGTGGAGCCAGCAGCAGATCGCCGGCGAAGTGCTGGAGGATCTGCCCGGGGCCTATTCCTCCCATGACCGGCTCACCACCGAGCTCCTCTTCCGCATCACCGACCGCTCCAGCCAGGGCCATCTCACCGAGCGCGACTTCGCGCTCTGGCTGACGAGCTGGACGCCCCACCTGGATGTGGACGCGCCCCGCGCCTACCGCCACCTCACCGCCGGAAACGGCCTCCTGGACGTGAACGCGGTGGTCCGCGCCACCTACGAGTTCAAGTTCGGCACCATGCCCGGCACGGCCGGCGACGCCCTCTTCGGCCTGCTGCCGTAACCGATTGCTCAGCCCCGGTGCGGCAGGGATATGCCGGTGAGCTTCTTGTACAGGGAGACGGCGTAGCCGTCGGTCATGCCGGAGACGAAGTCGGTGAGGTTCAGCAGCAGCATGTAGGGATCGGTAAGCCGCTGGCCGCTGACCGGGTCATAGAGGAACTGGTCCGGCACCAGCTGCGCCACGGTGCGGCTGTGGGCGGAGGCATCCTCGCGCAGCCGCCCGGCGCGCTCGGCCTCGGCGGTCTCCCGCACGGGATGGTAGAAGGTCTCCAGCAGGCCGCCGAGCACCCCGAAGCCGGCGGCGTCGATCTCCAGCACCCCCTTGGCGTTGTAGATGCGGTCGAAGGAGGTCCGCTTGATCTCCGCCATGGCGTCGGCGGAGGGGATGAGCTCCTTGAGCTCGCGGTCGAAGGCGCCCGCCAGGATCTCCGCTTCCCGCTCCAGGAAGACTGCGGCGGTCTCCTCCACGAGCTGGTTGATGGCCCGGGCGCGGAGGTACTCCACCCGCTCCTTGTCGGAGCCGATCTGGCCCAGGCGTCTGGTGAGCCGCTCGTCGTCCCGCAGGATGGGGCGGATGTGGCGCTCCACGTCCTCGAAGCTCAGCAGGCCCAGCCGGTAGGAATCCTCGAAATCCACGATCTGGTAGGAAATGTCGTCGGCGGCCTCCATGAGGAAGGCCAGGGGATGCCGGCAGTACACCTCTCCGGTGTCGTCCACGGGCAGCATGCCGGTCTTCTCCACCACCCGCCGGAAATGGCCCTCCTCCGCGGCGAAATAGCCGTGCTTCTTGCCGCTGACCCCGTCTTGGGGATCGGTCCGGTGGGCCGGACGCGGATACTTCAGCGCCGCGCCGAGGGTGGCGAAGGTGAGCTGGAGACCGCCCTCGTTGTCGGGGTTCTGGAGCCGGGTGACCACGCGCAGGCCCTGGGCGTTGCCCTCGAAGCGCCGGAACTCGGCCGCCTGCCGCCCGGACAGTGCGCCGAGGGCCTCCGCGCCGATGACGCTGGTGGCGAACCAGTGCTGGATGGCGTCCTCCCCCGAATGGCCGAAGGGCGGGTTGCCGATGTCGTGGGCCAGGCAGGCCGCGGCCACGATGGCTCCGAAATCGCCCGGGTCCACCAGCTCGAAGCCCTCCCGGGCGGCGACTTCCTCGCCCACCTTGGTGCCCAGCGACCGGCCCACGCAGGACACCTCCAGGCTGTGCGTGAGGCGGGTCCGCACGTAGTCGCTCTCCGCCAGGGGGAAGACCTGGGTCTTGTCCTGCAGGCGGCGGAAGGCCGAGGAGAAGACGATGCGGTCGAAGTCCTGCTGGAAGTTGGTCCGGTGCCGCTGCGGCACCACGTCCGCCTCGCGGCCCAACCGCTCCTGGGTGACCAGGTGCTCCCATGCCATACGCGCTTGTGCCATTCCTGCCTCTTTCCGGTCGATGCGCGCCAGGGGGCATCCTAGCACGCGGTCCGCGGCCCGCGCCCATTCCGGTGGCCCGCCGCGGCACACTCTGGTAAGGGTTAAAAAAACTGCGGAGAACCCGGGGCCGCAAAGGGGGGATCGACCATGGCCATCCGAGCACCGTACCTGCCCATTGTCTACGTGCGGGGCTATGCCGCCCGCATGGACGAGATCGAGGACACCGTCGCCACGCCCTACATGGGCTTCAACCTGGGCGCCACCAAGCTGCGCCAGGACCACGACGGCAAGCCTCTGCGCTGGATCTTCGAATCGCCCCTGATCCGGCTCATGAAGGATCACGGCTATATGGATGCCTACGCCGACGGCGACTTCCTCTCGGAGCCGGGCGGCGCGCCGGTCCGGAGCGTGTGGATCTTCCGCTACTACGAGCCGGTTTCCGAGTCCCTCGGGGAAGGAGACCGCCGCACCCTGCCGGAGCTCGCGGCCCATCTAAGGCGATTCCTGCTCCATACGGTGCGACCGGCGGTCTGCGGCGACGACCCGGACCTCCTGGCCGATTTCCGGGTCCACCTGGTGGCCCACTCCATGGGTGGACTGCTCTGCCGCACCTACCTCCAGAACCTCTGCCACAAGGGAACGGGGGACCCGCAACGGGACGAGGCCCTGGAGCTGCCCGGCGATCCGCTGGTGGAGCGCGTCTTCACCTACGCCACGCCCCACAGCGGCATCGACCTGGAGGGGGTCAATGTTCCGGATCTGGGGACCTGGGACAAATGGCACATCCGCAGCTTCAACCGGGACGTGATGCGGGACTATCTCGATCTCCCTGGCGGAACCGAACGGCTGGACTCCCTGAACGGGCGGTTCCCGCCGGAGCGATTCTTCTGCCTGGTGGGCACCAACTACAAGGATTACCGGGCCTTCCACGGCCTATCCGCACGGGCCACCGGCCCCATGTCCGACGGACTGGTCATGATCCGCAACGCCACCGTGCGGGATGCCCCGCGGGCCTTTGTCCACCGCAGCCACAGCGGCGACTACGGCATCGTCAATTCCGAGGAGGGCTACCAGAACCTGCGGCGTTTCCTGTTCGGCGAGGTGCGCGTGGATGCCCGGCTGCACGCCGAGGAGATCACCCTGCCCCGGCCGGTGCAGGAGAAGAAGGACGCCGGACACGCGGTGCGCGCCTCCTACCACATCGATTCCGCCGTCAGCCTGCGAAACGCCACCTGCTTCCTGCACGAGCGCCGTTCGGAGCACGGTTCGGCGCTATTGAAGTCCTACGATGCCTGGGTGAAGGAGGGACGCCCCGCCTATCTGTTCTCCGGCTTTCTCATGCGCGCCGGGAAAGGCCGGGATCAGGGCGACACCGCCCTGGCCTTCGCCCTCCACGTGGCTGTGCGGGTTCCCGTCTACGAGGTGGACAACCGGTTCTGGCTGGATGGACACTTCGAGGGTGGACCGGTGCTTCAGGACACCGTGACGGTGCATGTCCGCCCGGACGGCCGCAAGACCACCATCGCCTATGGCTTGGCCTCCCGGGACGGCCTCGGCGAGGCCCGGCGGCGGGCGGGCGTGCAATGGGAGACGGAACAAACGGCCCGGGTCCGTTTCCCCCTGGGATTCGCCGAGGACCAGCGACGGGTGAAACGGCCGGGATTCCGGGGCCATCTCGCCATTGACGTCCATGTCCGCTGATCCCCCAATAGGGGTTATTGTTAACTGGACATCAATTGGGTAGAACGGGTCTATGGGTTTTCGACTGTTCAGCCATTCACTCCCAACCGGGGAGAACATTATGCGCAAGCACATCGTAGCGGGAGCTTCCGTCCTGTTCATCGGCTTGACCTTCGGGTCCACTGCGCACGCCCAGAACGGCGAGGCGGCGGCCCAGGCCCTCGGCTGCACGGCCTGCCATGCCGCGGAGACCAAGCTGGTGGGACCGGCTTATGTAGACGTCGCGAAGCGGTACGGCGGCGACACCGACAAGATCCTGGAGCGCATCAAGGCCGCCGTGAACAACGGGGCTTCCGGTAACTGGACCGATGTGACCGGCGGAACGCCCATGCCGCCGCAGCCCCAGGCCTCCGGCAAGGAGAAGGAGCTGAAGCAGATCGCCGAGTGGATCGCCGGCATGGCCAAGTAAAGGCCGGGCCGCAGCGCGCCGGGCCGCCGGGGCTTCCCGGCGGCCCGCGTTTTTGGATTCCCGCCCCGAAGGGTGTCATTGCATTCCTTCCCCGGATGGCTTAGGCAGGGGTAATGGACCTGAAATAAAACCCGAGCACGGAGCCATACCGGGAGGCGTCCCGATGCGAACCATAACCCGGACCGCCGCCGCGCTGCTGGCGGGGCTTTCCCTTGCCGCCTGCGACCAGGGTGGCGAGCCGCAGACCGGCGGATCCCAGGAGCAGGAGCAGGGAACGGGGCAGGCACCCTCCGGCGGCGGGCAGGACGGCGGAGGCGGTGGTCAGGGCGCCTCCGATGGCTCCGCCCCCGGCGACCAGGCCAGCCCCGAGCGGCAGGCGCAAAACCAGGGTGGTGGAACGGGCGCCCCGGCCGCCGGCTCCGGAGACACGGCACCGGGCGAGCAGGCGGCCGCGGAGCTGGGCTGCACGGCCTGCCACGCCGAGGAGAACAAGCTGGTGGGTCCCGCCTACCAGGATGTGGCGAAGCGGTATAATCATGACGTAAGCGAGATCCTGGAGCGGATGCAGGCCGCCGTGGAAAACGGCTCCTCCGGCAACTGGACCGATGTTACCGGCGGAACGCCCATGCCGCCGCAACCGCAGGCGGCGAGCCAGGAGAAGAAGCTGAAGCAGATCGCCGAGTGGATCGCCGGCATGGGCCGCTGAACCGGGCCTGGCCGCAAGTCCGGGGCCCGCGAACCCAATGCGGGACCGCGTCGGAATCGCGGCGCGGTCTCCGGCTTTCCGGAGGGTCGAGAATGGCGGTACGGGAAGTGCTCCGGATGGGGGATCCCCGCCTCCTGGAGGAGGCCGCGCCCATCGCCGACCTGGATTCGGAAGGGCTGCACGGCCTGGTGCGGGATCTCTGGGACACCATGGCCGCCTACGGCGGTGTCGGGCTGGCGGCCACGCAGATCGGCGTGCCCAGGCGGGTAGTGGTCTTCGCGGTGGCGGACAGCCCCCGCTACCCCGATGCGGAGGCGGTTCCGGCCACCGCCCTGGTCAACCCGGCGCTCCACCCCATGCCGGGAGACAAGGAGGAGGCCTGGGAGGGCTGCCTGAGCATCCCGGGCATGCGGGGTCTGGTGCCCCGCTATGCCCAGCTCCGCTATACCGGCTTCACTCCGGAGGGCGACCCCGTGGACCGGGAGGTTTCCGGATTCCACGCCCGGGTCGTCCAGCATGAGTGCGACCACCTGGACGGCATCCTGTATCCGCGGCGAATCCGGGACCTGCGTAATTTCGGCTTCGAGGCGGAGCTGGTGGGACACCCCTCCCACGTTCCCGAGTAGGACGCCCCCGGCGCGCTGGGCGGCCGCCGTCCCCGGCGGGGATGCGGCCCTTCACGCCGCGCGGGGGCCGGGTCCCGGGCGCCAGGCAGCGGGCTCGGCGGCGCTCCGGTTGCCGGCCGAACGGGCTTCCTCCAGCGAGCCGAGCACCACTGTCCGCTCCATGCGCTCGCCGTCCCGCAGCAGCGTCAGTATGAGCTCGTCGCCGGGCTGCTTGCCCCCCACCAGGGGCGGAATGTCCGAGGCCTTGTCGATGGCCTCGCCGTCCACGGACAGGATCACGTCTCCGGTGCGCAGTCCCGCCTGCGCGGCGGGCCCCTCCGGAACCACCCGGGCCACCACGCCGCCGCGCGGCTCTTGCAGGCCCAGCGACCCGGCCAGGCGCTGGTTCACGGTCTGGATGGAGACCCCCAGCCAGCCATGGCGCACCTCCCCCGTCTCGCGGAGCTGGGTGGTCACGTCCTGGACCACGCGGGAGGGAATGGCGAAGGAAAGGCCCATGTAGCCGCCCGATTTGGAATAGATCTGGGCGTTCACCCCCACCACGGCTCCCTGCAGATTGAACAGCGGTCCGCCGGAATTACCCGGGTTGATGGCCACGTCCGTCTGCAGGAACGGCACGTAGATACCGCTTTCGCCCGGCAGGCTGCGGCCCTTGGCGCTCACGATCCCCGCCGTGACGCTGCTGTCGAAGCCGAAGGGCGAGCCCATGGCCACCACCCACTCCCCCACCTGGGGCCGGGAATTCCCGGCCATGCGCACCGCAGGCAGCCCCGAGGCATCCACCTTGAGCAGTGCGATGTCGGTGATCATGTCCTTGCCGACCACTTCCGCCGCCAGCTGGCGGTGATCCTGGAAGTGCACCAGCACCTGGTCCGCCCGGGCGATCACATGGGCATTGGTGACGATGTAGCCCGCGGGGTCGATGATGAAGCCCGATCCCAGGGAGCGCGTTTCATGCTTCCTGCGGGGCGCCTCCTGACCGAAGAAGCGTCGGAAGAAGCGCTCCAGCGGGCCGCCAGCCCCTTCCTTTCCGGCGGCGGCCGTTTCCCGGACCGTGCTGATGTTCACCACCGCGGGCCGGTTCCGCGCGGCCACCCAGGCGATCCCGCTCTTGCCGGCGAGGGCTTTCTGCGTGACGGCGGGGGCGCGCTGCTCCTGGCCGGGGCGCTCGGTGGAGGCTTCATGTGGGGATTCGGAGCAGCCCGCAGCGATCAGGGCGCCTGCGAGGGCCAGCATGGCCGGCAGCGGGACATTCCGGCCCCGTGGACTGGAGGACATCGGGCCTCCTGTTCGGTTTGGGTTGGCGTTTTTCGGGTGCGTCCACCCGGGGGCTCGTGCCTCCCGGAGCGCAAGGATGGCACAAATCCCTGCAATATTCCGTATTTCCGGGTCTGGGAGTACGGTAACGGAGCGCGGCAACCGCCCCGTCCCTCATGGGGCGTCGAATGGCGGGTACAGCCGGCACCGTTGTCCCACGGCGGCGAGACCGGGAGACCGGAGGAAGTGCCGTAAGGGGTGCGCCGAACCGGCCGACCGCCTTCGCTCCGCGCATCCGGCGGACGGCGACGGACGGTCCGGTTACGGCGATAGCTCGGCGGTATGGAAGGAAGAGTGGCGGGGTGCGCTCAGGCCTCTTCCTCCGTGGTGGTCCAGTCGGCGGCGATCAGCATCTGGACGAGCTCGGCGGTGGAGCCCGCCTCCATTTTCTCCATGACCCGGCCCCGATGCACCTCGACGGTCTTGGGACTGAGGTCCAGCTCCCGGGCAATCGCCTTGTTGGAATAGCCCTGCACCACCCGCTTGGCCACCTGGCTCTCCCGGGTGGTCAGCCTTCCGGCCCGGCGGCGCAGCTCCTCCCGGCGGCTGCCCAGCTCGCGCCGCTGTTGATCCTGCTCGATCGCCTTCTGGACGGTCTCGATCAAGTACTGGGCATTGTACGGCTTCTCGATGAAATCGAGGGCGCCGCCCTTCATGGCCCGCACGGCGGCCGGAACGTCGGCGTGGCCCGTGAGGATGATGACCGGAATCTCCAGCCCCTGATCACGGAGCCATTCCTGCAGCTCCAGGCCACTCACGCCCGGCATCCGAATGTCCAGCAGGACCACGCCCGGCTGCTCCGGCTTCAGGCCTTCCAGGAATTCCTGGGCATCCGCGTAGACCTCCACCTTGTGGTTCACGGATTCCAGCAGCCATCGGATCGAATCCCGCATTCCCGCGTCATCGTCAACGACGAAGACGGTTGGTGTCTCCTTGTCCTGGCCCATCGGGACCCTCTTCGCAGTTTTTCTGTTCTTGGCAAACAGGCAGTGTCAGATGAAAAGTGGTTCCGGGCTCGGGGCTATTGGGCGCTGCCCAAAAGTACCCATTATGGGACTCCACAATGGACCGGCAAATGGAGATCCCCAATCCCATCCCCCCCGATTTGGTGGTAAAAAGCGGCTGGACCAAGTCCTCCTGAAGATCCTGGGGCAGTCCTCTGCCCTGGTCCGCCACCTGAACCTCCACCATTTGATCAGAATGGCGCCTGGTGCGCACGGTTACCACGCCTTGCTCTTCCCCCTCCTCTTCCGCCGCTTCCATGGCATCCACGGCGTTCTGGATCAAGTTGCTGAAGCACTCCTGCAGGAGGATGGGGTCCGCTTTCACATGCGGCAGGCCGGGATCCAGGTCCAGGTCCAGGCGGAAGGAATGCATCCCGTCCTGCAAATGATCGGGTGTCAGCCTCCGGATCAGCTGATTGAGCTCCGTGGGGCGGGCTTTGGGCTCCCCGCTGCGCAGGAAATGCCGCACCCCCCATACAATCTCTCCGGCCTGGCGGACATAGTCCAGAATCTGCTCCAGGCCATACTGGATACTACCTGCCTCATCCTGGCTTTCCAGCCGCTGCAAGGCCCCCTGGGCGAAATTCATGGCCGTGGCCAAGGGCTGGTTCAGCTGATGGGCAAGTACCGAGCCCAGCTCTCCCAGGGTAACCAGACGCCGGGTGCGCTCCAATTCGGCCTGCTGACTCTTGAATTGACTAAGGTCATGGGCCATTACCGAGAAACGCTCGACCTGACCGGCATCGTCCTTGTGCGCCACCGCCACCATGGCGACCGGGATGTCCCGTCCCTTTGCGTGGCGAAGCGTCATCTCCCCCATCCAGAGCCCGGCCTTCCGGGCTTCCGGGAACACCTCCTGCTGCAGACGCTCCGCGGAAGCGGGGGCCAGGAAATCCCCTAAGAGCGCCCTGTCAGATTCGCAGCCCGGCGACCGCCCTACCATCCGGAAGGCCCCGGGGTTGGCGTACAGGATTTCCCCAAGGGAATCTGCGATGGTTACCGCATCCGGGGTGGCATTTAGGAGCTCCACGAGGCGGTCCCGCTCCCGCTCTGCCTGGTACTGGGCCTGCCGCGCCCGGAAGGACACCATGGCATTCGCCGTTTCGTCGGCCAAGCGGCAGAGGAGGTTGAGCTCGTAGGCATCGAAGGCCTCCGCCTCATCGGCGTATATGCACAGCACGCCGAGGACCCGGTCCTCGTCCCGCAGCGGCACGGCGAGCACGGACTGGAAGCCCCGGCCCGCCGCCTGCTCTCCCCAGAGGGCGAACTGGGGCGTCAGGGCCACATTGGCCACCAGGGCGGGCTTGCCCGTCTCCAGGGCCTGACCGAAGGGTCCCCGACCGTGGGGCAGGAAGCCCCAGGCGATGGGGTCCTGGATCCGTTCCAGGCAGCCGTCCAGATCCGCCGAGGCGAGCACCCGTATGCCCTGCTCGTCCATTCGCGCGGGCTCGCCGATCCAGGCCAGGGCATAGCCGGCGCCGCGCACCAGGAAGTGGCAGATCTCCTGGAGCAGGGTGTGCTCGTCGGGTGCCCAGCGCATGGCCTGGTTGGCCGCGTTGAGGGCCCGCAGCGCCCGGTCGGCGCGATGCTGCAGCTGCTCCGCCTCCCGCTTGCGGGAGATATCCCACCCCGTGAGCAGCGCCAGCTCTTGACCCCCCGGACGAGCCCGGCTTATGGCCCCTTCCAAGGCCACGGTGGCATCGCGTCCGTCCCCGGGCTTCAGGTGCACCTCCAGACTGGCCCGGCCGATGCCGGCGAAGAGCTCGCCGAGGAACCCCTCCAGCTCGGGCTTCTCCGAGCCCAGCAGGAAATCCTGCAGGGACCGGCCGAGGAGCTGCTCCCGGTTCCGGTCCAGCAGGTCGCAGCCGGCCCGGTTGACGGAGTACACCTTTCCCGTCCGGTCACAGGTGAAATAGGCCACCGGCGCGGACTCGTAGAAATCCGCGTAGAGCTCCACGAGGGCTTCCGGACCGTGTACCGAATGACCGCCCTCGGCCTCGTCCTCCTCCGGCTTCCGCAGGGCGGGCACTGGTGGCCCATTCACGGGGATCGTATTCCCTTCGCTCTCGTCCAGCCGATTCGTCATGGCGCGCCCTCCCGTGTCCTCCGAGCTTGGTCTCCGGGGAACCGGAAGGCCTCCGTTCGCGCGCCAGTGGGCGCGCCCTCCGGACACCTACGCCGCTCGGATTGGGTCCCCCTTTGCTTGCACGGTCTTCCCCTCTCCCCACCGGATATAAGGACAAACATCCAGAGGGTTAAGGATCATCCGAAATTCCACCGTAAACGGATAAATATCTCCGCGCCTACCCTGTTTCCGGCGAGCGTCCTGCAGCGTCCTTTTCGTACTCCTTTCCTGACCAGCCTTAAAACAATATTTACCCATCCGCAGAACCCCGGCATTACAGTCTCCAGCGATACTGAACGGCTCTAAGTTCTTTTATTGCCGATCTTTTAGATTAGGGAAATCCCCTAAATATTTAAGCCAACATCCCAATTGGACCCCAACTCCCTGTGTCCTAAAAAGAACGCTACCGAGCGGGCAGCAATAGCAACCCGCCGATTTTCTGAATATCCGAGCCGGATGCGGAGTGGATGCCTCCGGATCCGGCAGGCCCCCGGAACCGCCAGCGGTTCCGGGCAGCCCTTCCGGAGCCGCGGCTCCGGATGCAAGGGGGGGAGCCCGAAACATGAGCATCAACACGGTACGCATCGGGATCGACCAAGTGCAGGCGAGCGCAGTCGAACCGGGACGCAGACAGCCGCTGTGGGACGAGCTGGTGGGACCACTGTTCCCGGAAGGGGTGGAGCTGGTTCCGGTGAAGGAGATGGAAGCCATCAAACCGTACGGATACGGCCGAGGACGCGGGTCGGACCTGAACGGCATGGTCCGTCCGGGCGAGCGGGAGCTCTACGCCACGCTTCCCCAGATGCCGGTGACGTCGCTGGACGAGCTCCGGACACCGTCCGGGCGGCATGGCTTCCGTCAAAGGGTCCGGTCCTTCCGACGCTGGAAGGAGCTGGTCGCGGAGATGGACACCACCGCGGCGCTGCACACCTTCCACCGCGAGCACGAGCTGGCGGTCATGGCCCGGGATCCCCGAGAGCACGCCCGCCTGTCCGCCCTGGTCGCGGAAGCCGATGACGGGGCCTACCCCGTTGAGCAGCTGACCCGCTCCTATCTGGAGCGCCACATGGGGGCGCTGGGTCGCCCGGCGTGCTCCCAGGGTATTGGAGCCGTCCTGTGCACGGTCTGGGACCGGCTCTCCCATTGGATGACGAAACAGGAGCAACGGGAGCTCGGCCATGAGATCTGGGCCTTCATGCGCGGACGTATCCCGCTGGAAAGCGTGCTGTATCGCG
Source organism: Thiohalorhabdus sp. Cl-TMA (assembly GCF_041821045.1). Taxonomy (NCBI): domain Bacteria; kingdom Pseudomonadati; phylum Pseudomonadota; class Gammaproteobacteria; order Thiohalorhabdales; family Thiohalorhabdaceae; genus Thiohalorhabdus; species Thiohalorhabdus methylotrophus. The sequence continues at coordinate 78,367 of NZ_JBGUAW010000007.1, forward strand.
CCGAAGCCCTGCTGATTCGCTACCACCAATCCGACCTGGCCGCTCGGCTGCGCGATCAGCTTCGCGACCCGGACGGCACCGATCTCGACTGAACAACCTCGAAGGGGGTCAAAAGTGAGCTTTAACTTCTCGACGCGCGGACGGAAGAACCTGGGCTACCTGGTCAAGGATCGCGAGTTCATCTCGGTGGTCAATTTCCGGCTCGACCAGGAAGAGGACGAGTGGGGACGGCCCCGGGTCTACGGGGATATGGAGCTCAAGGGCAAGAACCACAAGCCCACCGACTACGAGGGTCCCCTGACCATCCACTCCAACCAGGGGTACAGCCTCAATCTGGAGATCACGCGCTACCTGGCCAAGGGCCGGTACGCCTTCCAGGTCAAACGGGCCAAGCAGCCCACCTCCTGAGGGAGGAGCTTGTTCGGCGCCGGCTCCGCGCCCGCGGGGCCGGCCTTTCATCGAATACCCACTCAGGAGGCCGGACATGGCGACCGTAGAGAATCATCCCGCCCTGCCCGAGCAGGTGCTGCTGTACCACAACAGCATTCCCGTGGCCATTTGCTCCACGAAGCTGTTCACCCACGACAGTCTCGAGCTCTATTGCGGGCCCTTGCGCTATGAGCGCAACACCGACCTGGAGGTGGAGGTGCAATTCGATCCGGGCCAGCCGGAGAGTCGGTTCCGCCTGCCCATGCGGGTAGTGCGCTGCAACAAGAACCACCTGGTGCTCTGCTACGAGTCCATCCCGGAGGAAGCGGAGGCTTACCTCCAGGACCGGGAAGACATGGCGGTGACGGCCTATGCCGATCCCGCCCCCTCCCATTACGCGCACTGAGGCTAGCCCGCCATGACGGCACAAAGGCGTCCCCGAACGGCCACCGTCGAGTCGCTAGGGGCAGAATGCGACACCTGTAGCAACCGGACCGCCTGCCTGGCGGGACATCTGGAGGACAGCGACCGCCGGGCCCTGGATGCCCGGATCATGCGCGGTCGCCCCCTGGGCAAGGGGGAGGATGCCTTCGAGCAGAATGATGCCTTCGAGTACCTGTACCTGCTGCGCTCCGGACTCATGGAGACCTTCCATACCGACTCCAAGGGGCAGGCCACCATTACCGGCTTCCACCTGCCGGGGGACATCCTGGGCCTGGACGCCATCGCCCAGGGAAGGCACACGGAGACCGCGCGCGCCCTGGACACCACCAGCATTTGCGCGCTGCCCTTCACCGCGGCCCTTTCCGGGCGCACCGGCGGCCTGTACGCCGAGCTCCTGCGCGCCATGAGCCAACGGATCGCCCGGAACGGTACCCGGCACCGCCTGTTCAGCCGGCGCTCCGCTTTGTACCGGATCGCCCACTTCCTGGCCGAGCTGCATACCCGCACCCCGAGCTCTTCGGCGTCGGCCGCCACCTTCCGCATCCCCAAGCGGGACCTGGCCAATTTCCTCGGCCTGGCGCCGGAAACCCTGAGCCGCGGTCTGGCCCGTCTCCACGAGCTGGAGCTGGTGGAGGTCTCCAAACGGGGCTTCAAGGTCCGGGACGCAGAGGGTCTGGAGAACATGACCCGAGAGGAGCTGGAATGAGCGCCGAGACCCGGTCCGTCATGCCGCCCCAGGGGATCGGCGAGTACTGCAAGCGGGAAGTAGTGATCACTCGGCGCGAGCGCACCATCCGCGATGCCGCCCGGCTCATGCGTAACCACCACGTGGGCGATCTGGTGGTAGTGGAAGAGTACGAGGGCGAGACCATCCCGGTGGGCATGATCACCGACCGCGACCTGGTGGTGGAGGTTCTGGCCGAAGAGGTGGGCATGGACGAGGTCACCGTGGGCGACGTCATGAGCGCCGAACCGGCCCTGGCCCGCGAGGAGGACGATCTCTGGGAAACGCTGATGCGCATGCAGAGCTGGGGCGTCCGCCGCTTGCCGGTGGTCGATGCCGCCGGCGTGCTGCAGGGCATCATCACCGTCGATGACCTCCTGGAGCTCTGCACCGAATACCTGCACGACCTGGTGAAGGTGGTCACCCGCGAGCAGGAGCGGGAGCTGGCGCGCCGCGGCGCCAGATGAGCCGGAATACCACCCCGGAGTCTTCCCGCACGGCGACTCCTTGCCCGCAAGGGTGCCTGCCGGAGCACCGGCAATAGGCCGGAACAGGCTTTCCTCCCTCGAGAACGATTCCTGGGTCGTCCGACCCAGGAATCGTTTTTTGCTTCTACGGCATTCCTCTCCGTTCGCCGGCCGAATCCACCACACAGGTGCGGCGGCGGGGATACGGGCCGGACATACGGGGATTCGGTTCGGGATACAGGAATACATAGGCAGGGCGCTCACGCTCGGGGCTTACCGGGAGCGCGATTGCCAGCGGCTGAGGCGGCCCACCACCCCTCGGGCGCTGTGCGGATTGGGCGCGGTCTCGGCCAGCACCGCCAGGCGGCGCAGATGGGCCTTGGCCCGAGATGCCCAGGCGGAGCGCTCGCGGAGTGCCTCCTCGGGGGATCCGTAGGTGGCCGCCCCCTCCAGGTTGCGGTCGATGACATCCCGCTTCTTGAGCGCGCTGCGCGCCTCGCGGAGGTGCTTCACCCACCTGCCGTGATCCCACTGCGTGTCCTTCCGGGTCATTCTTCCCCCCTCATCGGATAAGCATTCATACCCTTTTAGACGCGCGCCGGCCCGGGGCGTGCGCGGGCCCGAACCGCCACCTTGATCGGCATCAAATGATAATCACCCACACAAAAAGGCCGCCCCTCGGGGCGGCCTGGCATCGCGAACGGTGCCGCTGCGGAATCAGGTGGAAGCCTCCTCCTCCCGAGCTCCGCCATGGTCCTTGCCGAGGACCATGTACATGGTGGGTACCACGAACAGGGTGAACAGGGTGCCGATGGAAAGGCCCGTGGCGATCACCAGCCCCAGGGCGTAACGGCTCTGCGCGCCGGCGCCCGTGGCCATGATCAGGGGGATCACGGCGAGCACCAGGGCCGCCGTGGTCATGAGGATGGGGCGCAGCCGGATCCCCGCGGCATCCTCGATGGCCTTGCGCTTGCTAAAGCCCTCGCCGATCTGGAGCTGGTTGGCGAACTGCACGATCAGGATGCCGTGCTTGCTGATCACGCCGATCAGGGTCACCAGCCCGATCTGGGTATAGATGTTCATGGTGGCGAAGCCCAGGCTCAGGAACACCAGCGCCCCGGCGATGGACATGGGCACCGAGATGAGCATCACCAGCGGGTCCCGCCAGCTCTCGTAGAGGGCCGCGAGCATCAGGAAGATCAGCACCAGCGCCAGGAAGAAGGTGACCACCAGCTGCTGCCCCTCCTCCACGTACTTCCGCGACTGGCCCGCGTAATCGATGGAATACCCCTGGGGGAAGACTTCCTGGGCCTTGGATTCCAGGAAGTCCAGGGCCCGGCCCATGGAGACCCCCGGCGCCGGGATGGCGGAGATGGTGGCGCTGTTGAGCTGCTGGAACCGGTGGAGCTGCTCCGGCTGCACCTCCCGCTGCAGCGAGACCACCGTGGACAGCGGGATCATCTCCCCCGAGGGCGTATTGATGTGGTAGCGCAGGAGCTGCTCGGGATTGAGCCGCTTCACCCGCTCCACCTGCGGGATCACCTGATAGGCCCGACCCTGCATGCTGAAGCGGTTCACATAGGCCCCGCCGAGCATGGAGGAGATCTCGCTGCCCACCGAGCGCATGGTCAGCCCCAGGTCCGCCACCTTGTCCCGGTCGATCTGGATCCGGGCCTGCGGCTGGTCGTACTTGAGGTCCGTGTCAGTGAACACGAACAGGCCGCTCTGCTGGGCCGCCTGCAGGATCTGCTGCGAAACATCATAGAGCGCCTGCGGCTCGTCGGTACTGCCGATCACGAACTGCACGGGCAGGCCGCTGCCGCTTCCGGGCAGCGCCGGCGGGATGAACACCGCCGACCGCAGGCCGGGGACCGCGCCCAGCTTGCCCTGCAGGATGGGCTTGATCTCCATGGCCGTGCGATCGCGCTTGCTCCAGGGCTTCAGCCGCAGGATGGAGAAGGCGCTGTTGGGCTGGGCGGCCCCGCCGGGGGAGATGCCGTTGGCGTTGAAGTAGACGTCCGTGGCCGGGAAGCTCTCGAAGATGGGGTTGTACATGTTCGTGAACAGCTCGGTCTGGTCCAGGGTGGCATCGGGCGCCCCCGTGGACAGCACGAAGATGGAGCCCTTGTCCGCGTCGGGCGCCAGCTCGCTCGGCGTGGTCACGAACAGGAAGTAGCAGCTCGCCAGGACCGCGAGGCCGAACACCACCCCCACCGAAAGGTAGTTCAGGGTGCGGTGCAGCAGCCGCTCATAGGCCCAGCGCAGCTTCTCGAAGCTCTTGTCCAGGAAATGCGCCAGCCCGCCGCTGCCCGTATCCGCCTTCAGCATGCGCGAGGCCATCATGGGCGACAGCGTCAGGGCCACCACCCCGGAGATCACCACCGCCCCGGCCAGGGAATAGGCGAATTCCGAGAACAGCGTTCCGGTGACGCCGCCCATGAAGCCGATGGGCGCGAACACCGCGACCAGGGTCAGGGACATGGCCACGATGGGGCCCGCCAGCTCCCGGGCGCCGTAGATGGCGGCGTCGAAGGGCCGCTCGCCGTTCTCGATGTGGCGGTGGATGTTCTCCACGACGATGATGGCGTCGTCCACCACCAGACCGATGGCGAGCACCATGGCCAGCAGGGTGAGCACGTTCAGCGAATAGCCCATGGCGAACATCAAAAAGCCCGTCCCGATCAGGGACAGGGGGACGGCGATCACGGGGATGGCCACCGCCCGGAACGAGCCCAGGAACAGGAAGATCACCACCACCACGATGAGGAAGGCCTCGATCAGCGTCTTCTCCACCTCGCTGATGGACTCCTCGATGAACTCCGTGGCGTCGTAGACGATGGTGTGCTCGAGCCCGCCGGGATAGTTGGCCTCCAGGTCGGGCAGGGTATTCCGTACGTCCTCGATGACGGTCAACGGATTGGCCGTCGGTACGGTCTGGATGCCGACGAAGGTGCCCGGGTTGCCCTGGAAGATCACCGAGCTGTCGTAGGATTCCGCGCCCAGCTCCACCTCCGCCACGTCCTCCAGGCGAATGGTGCCCTCGGAGGTCCGCTTGACCACCAGCTGGCGGAACTGCTCGGCGGATTCCAGGCTGGTATCCGCCCGCAGCCGGATGGTCACCATGGTGCCCTTGGTCCGCCCCACCCCGGCCAGGTGGTTGTTGGCCTCCAGGACCTGGAAGACCTCCGAGGGCGTGACGCCCACCGCCGCCATCTTGTCCGGCTTCAGCCAGGCGCGCAGGGCGAAGGGCCGCCCGCCGAGGATCTCCGCCTCCTGGACCCCGGACACCGAGTTCAGCTTGGGCTGCACCACCCGGTTCAGGTAGTCGGTGATCTGGTTGGGCTCCAGGACCTCGCTGTGGAAATTGATGTACATGGTGGCCGTGGTCTCGCCCACGGCCACGTTGATGGTGGGCTCCTCGCTCTCCTCCGGCAGGTCGCTGCGCACCTGATCCACCTTGGCGGAGATCTGCGTCAGGGCCTGATAGGGGTCGTAGTTGAGCTCGATGTGGGCCTGGATGACGCTGATGCCCTGGATGGAGGTGGACTCCAGGAAATCGATGCCGTCGGAGGTGGCGATGGCCTCCTCCAGGGGAGAGGTGATGAAGCCCTTAACGAGCTGGGCGTCCGCACCGGGATAGGCGGTGCGCACCGTGACCACGGAGTCGGTGGTCTCGGGGTACTCGCGCACGTTCAGGAGCTGCAGCGAGCGCGCCCCCACCAGCAGGATAAGGAGGCTGACCACCGTGGCCAGGACGGGGCGACGGATGAAGATGTCGGTGACATTCATATCCTGGGCCTATTTGTTCGGCGGGGTGGGGGAGGGATTGGAATCCGGCCGCACCTCGTTGTTCACCTTGATCCGGGCGCCCTCCCGCAGCTTGAGCTGGCCGGAGGTCACCACTGTCTCGCCGGCCGACACGCCTTCGCTGACGGCCACCTGGCTGCCGCGCCGGTCGCCGGTCCGCACGAAGCGCTTGGTGACGGTCTTCACCGGCTTGCCGTCCGGGCCCTTCTTCTCCTGCACCACGAATACCGAGTCGCCGTAGGGCTGGCTGGTAATGGCGGTCTTGGGCAGGGTCACCACCTCGCGCTGCTCGGGCAGCTGCACCGCCACGTCGGCGAACATCCCCGGGCGCAGGCGCTTCTCCTTGTTTTCCAGGGTGGCCCGTACGGCGAAGTTGCGGGTACTCTGGGCCACCCTGGGGTCCAGGGCGGTGATCTCGCCACGGAAAGTCCGGTCCGGATAGGTGTCCACCGTCAGCTCCACCGGCATCCCCTCGCGGATATGGCGCAGGTTCTGCTGGGGCAGGGTGAAGTCCACGTACAGGGGCTGGAGCGCCTGCAGATTGACCAGGTCCGTGCCCGGCGAGACGTACTGCCCCAGATCCACCTTGCGGATGCCCACCACGCCGCTGAACGGCGCCCGGATGTTCATCTTGTCGATGATGGTGCGCTCACGGGCGATCTGGGCGGACAGGGTCTCCACCTCGGCGGCCGCCTGGTCCACCTCGGCCTGGGAAGTCTGGTTCTTGCTCCGCAGCTCGCGCACCCGCCGGAGCTGGGTCTCCGCCAGGTCCTTCTGGGCCTGGAGCCGATCCAGCTCCGCCTCTTCGGTGCTCGTGTTGAGGGCCACGAGCAGCTCGCCCTTGCGCACCCGGCGTCCCGACTGGAAGCGGATGTCGATGACCCGGCCGGCCACCTCGGGACTGACGCTCACGCCGCGAACCGCCTGGAGGGAGCCCACGGCATGCAGCTCCGGCTGCCAGGTGGTGGCCTCCGCCTCGTAAGTGGTCACCGTGGACGGCGGCGGCTTCATGCTGGCCATCCGCTGCTGCATGAGCATGGCGGTATAGTATTTCCAGCCGAAAATGCCCCCGAACACCAGGGCGAGGGCAATCAGCATCAGGAGCATGCGCTTGATCATGGGCGGGGCTTTCCTTGGGCGGACTTACCGGAGCCGGGCCGATCCGGCGGGACGGCCCAAACCGACCGATCGGTCAGTAAAGACCCTAAAGCCTGCGACATCGCCCGCGGGACGTCAAGACGCGGGCCCGCCGGCGGTGTCCCGGGGACGCGCCATGTCCTCCGGCGCGGCACTCTGGGGCGGCCGGCCCGAACAGGTATAATTCCGCTCCGGCATCCGACGAACAGAGGCGACCCGCATGGAAACCGCCAACGCCGGCGCGGCGCACCGCCCCCGTCCCAGCCTGGCTCTGGCCGTGCTGCCCATCGCCGTAACCATGGGGCTCATGCTGCTGCAGCTCGCCGTGCTCGACGAGTTCGCCCCGCAGATCCCGCTGGCCCTGGGCATCGCCTTCACCGGCTTCCTCGCCTGGACCCGGGGATTCCGCTGGAAAGACATGGAAACGGGCCTTTTCCACGTGGTGCACATCGGCCTGCCCTCGGTGGCCATCCTGATGACCGTGGGTATGATCATCGGCACCTGGATCCTCTCGGGCACCGTCCCGCTGCTCATCTATTACGGCCTCCAGCTCATCACCCCGCAGTTCTTCCTGCTCGCCGCCATGCTGATCCCGGCGGTGGTGTCCGTGGCCATCGGCACCTCCTGGGGTACCGTGGGCACGGTGGGCCTGGCCCTGGTGGGCATTGGGGAGGGTCTGGGCATCCCCGCCGCCTATACCGGCGGCGCCATCGTTTCCGGGGCCTTCTTCGGCGACAAGATGTCCCCGCTTTCGGACACCACCAATCTGGCCCCGGCGGTGACCGCCACCAATCTGTTCAGCCATATCCGCAACATGATGGCCACCGCCGTTCCGGCCATGCTCGCGGCGGGCACCCTGTTCTGGGTCCTCGGCCTGCAGTACGCCGGGCAGAACCTGCACACCGAGCAGGTGCGCACCATACTCGCCGCCCTGGAGGAGCGTTTCACCTTCCATCCCGCCCTGCTGCTTCCGGCGCTGCTGGTGGTGGTGCTGGCCGTGCGCCGCTTCCCCGCCATTCCCACGCTGTTCGCCGGTGTGCTGGCCGGGGCGGCCACCGCCCTGATCGCCCAGGGCGCCTCCTTCCACCAGGTCTTCGTGGTCATGCAGGAAGGGTTCTCCAGCACCACCGGGGTGGCGGCGGTGGACGAGCTCCTGTCCAAGGGCGGCATCCAGTCCATGATGTGGACCATCTCGCTGGTACTCATCGCCCTGGCCTTCGGCGGCATCGTGGAGCAGACCCGGTGCCTGGAGGTGATCCTCAACGCGGTGATGCGCCGGGTGCGCGGCCGCTTCTCCCTGGTGACGGCGAGCACCGGGGGCGCGGTGGGCACCAACCTGATCACCGGAGACCCCTACCTGTCCATCGCGCTGCCCGGCCGGATGTTCTCCCCCGCCTACCGCGGCCAGGGCCTGTCCACGCTGAACCTGTCGCGCTCCATCGAGGAGGGCGGCACCCTGATCAACCCGCTGGTGCCCTGGAGTGCGGGGGGCGCCTTCACCGCGGGAGCCCTGGGCATTCCCACACTGGCCTACGCCCCCTTCGCCGTGGCCTGCTGGCTGTCGCCGCTCATCGGCCTTCTGTTTGCGGCCCTCGGCTGGTACATGCCACGCGCCTCGGATGCGGAGCGTGCGCAGTGGCAGCGCGATGAGGAGCCCGTCATGGTGGCCGGCGAGATGGTCAGCGCTGCACAGCTTGACCCCGAAGGGCTGGAGCGGGCCTTCGACGCCTATCGGCGGGAATAGCCTCCGCGCGCGGGAAGGAGAAATGGGCGGTTACCGGAAGATGGTCGGAGGCCACCCGGGCCAAGGGGCTGCGCCAGGGACGGACGGCCTCCAGGCCTTCCCTGGGAAACGCCCAGATGCGGTCCAGGGCCAGGAAGGGAAAGGCCGATGGGAAGCCCGCCGGGGCGGGCGCCCGGCCGAAAACGCGGCTCAGCATCCGCACCGAGCGCGCCCAGGGGAACCACTCGTTTATATCGCCGAGGAGCACGGTGGGCCCCGTGGGCCCGCCGCCCAGATGCTCCAGCAGCCACCGAACCTGGCGCACCCGCTCATAGGGCCAGAGCCCCAGATGGGTGGCGATGACCCGCAGAGGCTCCCCGTGCACACGGAGCTCCACGTCCAGGGCGCCGCGCGGCTCGCGCCGGTACACGCTCAGGTCGACGTGGTGGATGCCGTCCACCGGGTAGGCGGACAGCAAGATATTGCCGAAATGGTAATCGAAGCGGGTATGGGTGGGCCCCGCCACCGTTGTGTAGCCGGAGGCCTCCGCCAGATAGTCAATCTCGTGCACCCACGGCAGGCTGCCCTGCCGCGTGTCCACCTCCTGGAGGGCGATGATCCCGGCACCCAGGTTGCGGATCACCGAGGCGATCCGGGGCGGGTCGCGCCGTCGGTCCCGGCCGATGCCCTGGTGGATGTTGTAGGTGGCCACTCGCACCCCCACCTTCCCCCCTTTTTTCTCCGGTTCCTCAGCCAAGCGTGGCCTCCCGGTCTCCGGAGCGCGCCGCCCGGGCCCGCAGCCAGCGCCGCACCACCAGGGCGCCGCCCACCACCGCGCCGGTGACCCCGGCGAGGATCCCCGCGCCGGTCCAGTTGGGGTCGAGGATGACCGCCAGGAGGCTGTCGGCGAACACGGCGATGGCCAGCGTCCCGGGAATCATCCCAATCACGGATCCCCAGAAGTAATTGCGGAAACGGATGTGCACCGCGCCCGCCACCAGGTTGACGATGATGAAGGGAGCCACGGGCAGGACGCGGAGGGTGGCCACCGCCACGACACCGCGGTTGGACAGCCATTGGCTGATGCGGTTAATCCGCGAGCCGGCCAGGCTGGTGACGGCCTGCCGGCCCAGCATGGCCCCCAGCGCGTAATTCAGGACCGCGGTGACCAGGGCCGCCACCATGGCGTACCCGAATCCCAGCCAGGGGCGAAGGTAATGGCCGTGCCCACGATCATCACGGCCAGGGGCAGCGTGAGCAGGGACGCCACAACGTACACCAGGATCACTGCCGGCAGGGCCACGGGGCTGTACCGGACGCCGTCCAGCCAGGCGGCGACCTTGTCCGCCTCCACCCATTCCGCGAGCGGGGTCATCTGCCAGATCACCGCCAGGCCCACGAGCCCCAGCAGGAAAGCCACGAACAGCGATGCCTGGCGCCTGCCGGTCTTGCGGTCCTCCGGAGGCACGTAGATCTCCACGAACTCGTCGGGGCCCGCCGGCCGCTCCGGATCGATGACCGCGGAATCGGGCACCAGGCGCTCCGACGAGGCGTTCACGGTGCCGTCCAGGGGGCGTAGACTGCGCCCGGACTCGGTGCGGAGGGACTCGATGGCGGCGACGGGGGATTCCGCGGCCAGGGCTTCCGCCACCTGTTCCTCTGTCACATCCAGGTGCTCCGCGAGCAGGCGGTTGCGGAGCCCGGCGATCACTGCGCGGACCGCCTCCTCGCCGGGTCCCGCTTCCACCGCCAGATCGCATTCCGTGTCCAGTCCCATGGAGCGGTTGCTCATGTTGGCGGAGCCCAGCCGCACCAGCCGATCGTCGGCCACCAGGACCTTGGAGTGGACACTCACCCATTCCCTGCCCAATCCCGGGATATGGGGGTAATAAACCCGCAGCCGGTGGTGCTGGTCCGCCGCACGCAGCTGCCTCAACAGCCGGGTGCGTAGCACGTCCATGGTCTGCCGCTCCAGCCACCCGTCCTTGCGCAGGGGCAGCACGATGGCCACTTCCGGCCCGTCGACCTCCGCGAGCCTTCCGGACAGGGCCTGCCCCACCGCGTGGCTGGTCAGGTACTGGTTCTCGATGTAGATGAAGCGCCTTGCGGCGGCGATGGCGTCCAGATGCAGGGCCTCGATCTCGCGCGCCTCCGGCTTACCCTCGTAGGCCGGATGGGTCCGGGCGATGCCCACGCGGACGTCGCGAAGCTCCGGCTCCACGCCGGCGGGCCAGGGATCCCCCGCCACCGCCTCCGTGGGCTCACGGCGTCCGCCGGCCCGGCTCCACCGCTGGCGGCACAGGTCACCCAGAGCGGCCGCGGCCTCGCCGTCCACCACCATCTGCACGTCGTGGAAGGGCGGATAGGGATTCCCTTCCGGATCCACCCGGATGGGGTCCCCCGGACGGTGCCCGGAGGTATCCCAGCGCCATTTGCTCAGATCGAAGCCCCCTACGTACCCCACGGCATCGTCCACCACCACCACTTTCTGGTGATGGCAGGCGCCCACCGGGTGGGAGCCGTCCATGCGGAAATGGAGGCGCCGATGGGACCGCCATCCCAGGTTCACGCTGGGGATCGGCTCCCGCTCCAACGCATAGATCATGGCGTAGTCCCAGAGCAGCACATAGAGGTGCAGCCCGGGCTTCCGGGCGCACAGCGCGCTGAGAAAAGGGGAGAGCGTCGCGGGCAGACCATCGGGCACGGGACCCCGGTCCAGGCGCAGGCGCCCGTCGATATCCCAGGCCAGCACCCAGGCGGCCCCTTCCGCCCTGGAAAGGCTGTCCACCACCGCCGGATAATAGCGGTGGCCGTCGATCAGGAAGGCGAGCCGATCGGCTCGGCATATCCGCCAGCAGTTCCGTCCCTCGCGCAGGATCCTTGGCTCGTTCGCGCTCATCAGGGTGTGATCCACCTCCTTTCCCTTCACCCTGCCGCACTAAAGTAAGCGCTTCCATACCCGCATTCGCCCTGGACCCGCATTCTCCGTTCGGTTTGCCCCCTTCCCCCACCCTGATAAGCTGTAGCCTCCACCGGCCTCCCCGAACCGGAGCCCCCATGTTCAAGGCCTTGCTGCTCGACGCCCCCGAATCCGAACCCCGGGTGCAATCCCTCAAGGAAGCCGACCTGCCCGCGGGCGACGTCACGGTTGCCGTGGAGTATTCGGGGCTGAACTACAAGGACGGTCTGGTGCTGACCGGTCGGGGCGGCTTGGTGAAGCACTATCCGCACGTGCCGGGCATCGACCTGGCCGGCACGGTGGCCGAGAGCGCCCATCCCGGTTTCAGCCCGGGAGACGGCGTCCTGCTTACCGGATGGGGGGTGGGCGAGCGTCACTGGGGCGGATACGCCGAGAAGGCCCGGGTCCGGGGTGACTGGCTGACCCCGCTCCCGGCGGGACTGGACAGCCGGCGGGCCATGGCGGCGGGCACTGCGGGGCTGGCGGCCATGCTGGGCGTCCTGGCCCTGGAGGAGCACGGGGTGACGCCGGGCGATGGACCGGTGCTGGTGACCGGCGCCACCGGCGGGGTGGGCTCGCTGGCGGTGGCCCTGCTGGCCCGCGCGGGGCATCGGGTCGCCGCGGTAACCGGACGTCCGGAGCACCGCGACTACCTCCTGGCGCTGGGTGCCGGGGAAGTCCTGGACCGCGCGGAGCTGGCGGGCCCGCCCGAGCGGCCCCTGGAGCACCAGCGATGGGCGGGCTGTATCGATGCAGTGGGGGGCGACACGCTGGCCCGGGTCCTCGGCCAGATACGCTACGGCGGCTCGGTGGCGGCGGTGGGCCTCGCGGGCGGAGCGGACCTCCCCGCCTCGGTCGTCCCCTTCCTGCTGCGCGGCGTCAATCTGCTGGGGATCGACACGGTGTACTGCCCACCGGAGCGCCGCAGCACGGCCTGGCAGCGCCTGGTCCGGGACCTGCCCCGCGAGACGCTGGACGGCATGGTCCGGGAAGCGGGCCTGGAGGAGCTGAAGACGCTGGGTCCGGAGATTTTGCGTGGCGGGGTGCGCGGCCGGGTGGTGGTGACTCCGGGGGCCTAAACGTCCGCGGCGCGCTCCGTCTCCCCCACCACCCGCACCGGGAAGGGCTCGGAGACCGCCCCCGCGTAGAGGCTACGGTGCGGGAAGGGGATCTCGATGCCCGCCTCGTCGAAGGCGGCCTTGATCTCCGGCTGGATGGAGCTCTTCAGCTCCAGGTAATGCTCACGGGCGGCCCAGACCGAGAACTGCAGATCCATCCCCGACTCGCCGAAGCCCAGGAAGAGGAACAGGGGCTTGGGCTCCTCCAGGCACAGCGGGTTGCGCGCCGCCGCACCCTCCAGCACCGCGCGCACCCGGCCCACGTCCTCCTTGTAGGCCACCCGCAGCAGCACGTCCAGGCGCCGGATGGGGAACTGGGTGAGGTTGGTCACCTCGGACTTGATCATGGTCTCGTTGGGAATGCGCACAAAGAGGTTGTCGAAGGTGCGCAGCTTCACGGACAAAAGATCCACGGCCAGCACCTCGCCGGTGTAGCCTCCCACCTGGATGATGTCCCCCACCACGAAGGGCTGCTCCCCGATCAGGAACAGGCCGCTGATGATATTGGAGGCGGAGGTCTGGGAGGCAAAGCCCACGGCCACGGTCAGGATGCCGGCGGCGCCCAGCAGCACACCGAGCTCGAAGCCCAGCTCGCGCAGCGCGGACACCACCGTCAAGCCCGCCACCATGTAGAAGATAGCGCGGCGGATGACCATGGCGCGCTGGGCATTGGCGTAGCGCGCCGAGGCGCGGACCACGGCCACGCTGGCCAATTTGGCCAGGAGGAAGCCCACGCCCAGGATCAGGAGCGCGCGAACCACCGTCCAGACCCGGTCGTCGACCAGCCACGCCCCCAGGCCGTTTCCCAGCGATTCCATGGTTCACCAGCCTCCCGGTCTGTCTCTCAGGGACGATCCTGGCGAGCCAGCGCCAGCAGCACCACCACCGCACCACCCAGCAGCAGCTCCGGGCCGAACACCCAAAGCGCCAGGGGCACGGCCAGATAATAGGCCCGCATGCCCAGGGTGTAGTGTACACCGCCCTGGTTCAGGCCCCTCGCCACCGTTTCCGGGGTCACCCGGGGATCCCGTCCAGCCGGCAGGGCCAGCTGGTAGGCGGCGTGGTTGTAATAGCGGATGGCCAGGGCGAAGTTGAAAAAGGCGAACAGGAACACCCCCGCCACCGCCATGAGCTTGATCAGGGTAAAGCGGGCATCCGCCCCTTCCAGGAAGGTGAGCAGGCGGGAGACCTCCAGGGCGCGGGCGCTGGTGGCGGCAATGCTCAGGATGCCGAGGGCGATCAGCATGGCGGTGGAGGCCAGAAAGGTGGCGGCCATGGTCCAGTTGCGGAGCGTTTGGACCGCCAGGATGTCCCGGCGCTCCGCCATCACCAGCTCCACCCATACGTCCCGGACGCGGCGGGCCACGCCGAGCGCGGTGGTCTCCGGGGCGGCGCGCATCCGGTGGAGCAGACGGAGATGGTAGCCCGCCAACAGGAGGAAGGCCAGGATGGGCAGGCCCGCCTCCAGGAGCACGTGGATACGCATTCCTAGCCGATCAGGGAGCTGAGCGCCCGGACCAGCCGATTACGCTCCGGGCGGCTGCGGGGCTCGTGCAGTGGCTTCGCCCGCCGGGCCTCGGCGGGCTTCGCTTTCTCCATGACCACCGCCGCGGAGTCGGAATCGGGCCCCAGGGTAAGGGTCACATTCTCCGTCCACAGCCGGCCGTCGCCGCCCTCATACAGCGTCAGGTTGGGCACCGGCAGGTTGAGCCGCTCCATGGGCATGGGGGTCCGGGTCTCGTTGCGCAGCCGCACCCTGGTTATCGCCCAGTGCGGAGTGGGGGGCAGCCCGTCCGGATCCAGCCGGGCCTGGGTGCGGGCGGCATAGGCCAGCTCCCCCTCGCGGGTGGTGGGCCCGAACCAGGTATCGGAAGGCCGGGATACCGGCATCTCCCGCAGAAGACGGCGCTCCTCGCCCGTTTCCAGCCGCACCCAAAGCGGGCTGCTAACGTAGAGACACACCTCCGCTCCGGCGAGGATGAACAGGGGACTGTCCGGCCGGGCCACCACCGAGCGGTCCGCCAGGTAGGGCGTCAGCACCACGGTCTCTGCCGTCTTCCCCACCACATACCGCAGGCGCTGCTCCTCCGGGACCCCCGGCCCACTCGGGGCCGGTACGGAAACGGCCGCCGGCCGATCCTCGGCTCCGGAGCCCGGCAGATCCACCAGGGTCCACTCGGACGGCAGGCGCCGGAGCCAGAGATCGAGCGGACCGACCGCCCAGTGTCCCCATTCCCCCAGGGCGAGCTGGAAGCGCCCCCACCAGGAGGCTGCCGTTTCCTCCACTGCTACTGGCGACTCCACCCGGCGGACCCTCCCGTCCTCGCGCTTGATGGGGTTCTCCCGTACTACCGCCCCACCAACCTAACGAAGTCCCCGAGCCGGGGGAAGCCCGCAAGCCTTTTTTCAGAGGAGCGAACATCACCGCCGCACCGGAATCCAGGGGCCGTCCTCCCCGACCTGACGGACGGAGCCAGGCTTCCGTAGCTCAGCCGTCTCCGTCCGGATGTCCGATGAAGCGGGCAGACGGGTCCCGAACAGGTATCCCTGCCCCGCCACGCAGCCCTTGGCCTGGACCCGCTCCTCCTGATTCGGCTCCTCGACCCCTTCGGCGTTGGAGCGCAGATCCAGCATGGAGGACCTCCGCAGGAGGGTGTCGGTAATGGTCCGGCTCGGGGCGTTCCAGGACAGATCCTGGATGAAGGGCTTGTCCACCTTCCGCGTCTAAACCGGAAGCTGCTTGAGGTTGATTCGCGAGGAATGGCCGGTCCCGAAATCGTCCACGGCGAACTGGACGCGCCGGGCGTTCAGGGCCGCCTGAAGGATCCAGGCACCCAGCTGGAGGTTGGGATACCCCATTGACGGGAGAGACAGAGCCCCGGCCACGGGACCGAGGCGGGCAATTGACCGGCGCACCGCAAGGGGAGCATGGTTGCCGACACCGGCCGCATTCCCATGCGGCGTTCCACGACACGGCATGCGGCGGTTCCGGAAGGAACCGTTCGGAATCATAAAGGGCAGAACATGGAAGGCCCCGCCACCCCGTCCAACGAAACGGAGCGGCAAGCCTGCGTTACCGCGCTCGGACTCACAAGCCCGGAGGTGGAGGAGAGCTTCGACCGTATCACGAGGCTGCTGGCCCAGGTCCTGGAGGTACCCATCACGGCGTTTTCGCTGATCGACGGGGACCGGCAGTTCTTCAAATCCTGCACGGGCCTGAACATCCAGGAGACCCCGCGCCAGGTTTCCTTCTGCGGGCATACCATCCTCCAGGACGACATCCTGGTCATCGAGGATGCGACGCAGCACTCCGGCTTCCGGGACAACCCCCTCGTCCAGGAGGCGCCCCATATCGGCTTCTACGCCGGTATCCCGGTCCGGTCCCCGGAGGGGCACAAGGTCGGCAGCCTCTGCGCCATCGACAACCGGGCCCGGGCGTTCACCGAATCCATGAAGCAGTTCATCATCGATCTGCGGACCCTCCTGGAGAACGAGCTCCTGCTCCGTTCCGAGGCCATTCGTGACCATCTCACCGGCTTGTACAACCGACGCCACTTCGATGCCGTCCTCGACCAGGAATGGCGCCGCGCCTTGCGCCTGGAGGGCCACATCGGCCTGGTGCTGGCCGACATCGATTACTTCAAGAGCTACAACGACCGCTACGGCCATCACCAGGGTGATGCCTGCCTGCAGCGCGTGGCGCGGGCCCTGCGGTCGCAGTGCCGGAGGGCGGGGGATGTGGTCTTCCGGCTGGGCGGAGAGGAATTCGCCATCCTGATACCCGACAGCTCGGAATACGGTACCCGGGACCTGGGGGAGCGCGCCAAGCGGGCCGTGAAGGAGCTGAACCTCCCCCACCAGGGCGCCCCGCTCGCACAGGTCACCTTGAGCGCAGGGGCGGTTACGGCGAAGTCGGCGCAAGTGCCCTCGGCAACGCCCAAGCAGTTCTCCCGCAAGGCGGATTCCCTGCTCTACGAGGCGAAGGCCCGTGGCCGGGACCTAATGGTCGCCGATTTCCTGACGGAAGAGTAACCGGTTCGCAAGCGGCTTATTCCGTCTGCAGGGGAAGCCGGATCCGGAAGGTGGCCCCTTCCCCGGAGGCATTGCGCCTCGCCTCCAGCCGGCCGCCATGGCCCTCGAGTATGGAATAGGCTACCCAGAGCCCTAGCCCGATGCCCCCCTTCTTGGTGGTGAAGAAGGGCCGCACCAGGGCATCCGTGTCCATCTCATCGGGGAGGCCCGGGCCCTCGTCCACCACCTCCACCACCACCTGGCTCCCTTCCCGGCGGGAGTTGAGGAAAACCGGACTCGGATTCGCGGGGGCGCTTTCCAGATTCGCCTCGCGGGCGTTATGGATCAGGTTGTGGAGGACCTCCTGGAGCTGGAGCCAATCGCCGACCACGGGCGGCAGGTCCTCCGCCAACCGCAGGCGGACGGGTATCTGACCGGTGGTGGTGGAATCCTTCAGGAACGGCGGCAGCCGGCGGATCAGGTCGTTCAGATCCAGGGCGCGGAAATCGGGCCCCTCCCCCTTCAGGAACTTCCGGACGTGGACGACGATGTCGCTGGCCTTGCGGGTCTCCTCGCTGATGTTCTCCAGCAGCCCCCGCATGTGCGCGGATTCCGGGCACTCCCGCGCGATCAGTTGGTTTCCGGCGGCGGCATAATTGGTCAGCGAGGCCAGGGGCTGATTGAGCTGATGCGCCAGCAGGGAAGCCAGCCCCTCCATGGATATCAGCCGGCTGATGCTGCGGAGCTGCTCGGCATACTGGCGCCTCTTCTCCTCGGACAGATTCTGCACGGACTGATCGATGCCCACGATGGAGAACCGGCCCACCCCGCCGAGCTTGTCGTAATGGGCCACCACCGTGACCAGGAACGGCACTTCCCGGCCCACCTTATCCAACAGGGCGCTCTCCCCCACCCAGTACCCTTCCCGGGCGGCGGCGGGCAATGCCTCCTCCCGCATGACCTGGAAGGCCCACTCCGGGTGGGTTCCGCGCACCGTGACATTGGTGGACTGGTCCGCACCCAGCAGGTCCTTGGCGTAACGGTTGTGGTAGAGGAACTCCAGGTGGTCGTCGCACATGCCGATCAGGCCGGGGAAGGACTCGAGGACCTGCATGAGCTGATCGGCGAACTCCTCGCTCTGCTTGAGCCGGGTGAGATCGGTGATGAAGACGATGGAGGCCACCGGGCTTCCCTGCCCCTCGTAGCAGGTAGTGGCGTTGGCCAGCACCGGCACCCGGCGGCCGTCACGGGCCACGAAACGGACCTCGTAGAGGCGGCTGCCCTTTTCCCCGCGCCGCTCGGCCTCGCGCCAGAAGGTCCCCTGGTCATTCAGGTCCAGCCAGGAATCCGGCCGCTCCCCGAGCAGCTCGCATCGGGGCCGGTCCAGCATCCGGCACAGGGCCTCGTTGACCTCCAGCGCCTCCAGGGACTCGAAGTCCACCAGGAGGAAGCCCTCGGTTGAATAGTGGAAGATGTGCTGGAGCAGCCGCCACGCACCCACTCCGATCCACTGCTGGTAGCCCGGCTCCCAGGAACCGGCCGCCGAGATCTCCCGGACGAGCACGTGCAGCCAGGTACGGCCCGCCAGACCCAGCACCATGCCCCGCAGCTGCAGCGTCCCGCCCCCGCCTTCTTGCGCGTCACCGCGGGACAGGTGCAGGGAGTCGCTCTGCCGTGCCTCTACGCGGTCCAGAAACGCCGCAACCTTCCCCTCCGAGCCGGGGAACAGCTTCGGGAACGGCATTTCCCGGAAATCCGCGCCGTTGAATCCGGAGAAGCCCCGGGCAGCGGGGTTGGCGTAATGGACGGCGCGGGTCTGCGGATCGAGCACCAGACGCGGAAGGGAGCCGTCCCAGAAGAGCTGCTCGAACAGGCGCGTCTCGGGAGCAGGCTCTGAATTCGGGGTCGCGTGCATGGCTGCCCTCCTGAGGCGGGGATGGCGGATGCCCGCGCATTCCCGGAGCCGGGCGGGTCGCACTTCGAGACATGAGCGCCTTGGAATCGATTCGGACGGCCGGGCGCTGGCAGCGGCCTCGTTCCAGATATAGCACGGAGCGCTCGTACCTGTATGCAGACCTTTTGCCGGACAGCGCTGGCGGGGCTGTGAAGCACCACGAAAAAAGCCGGGGCGCAGGGCCCCGGCCTCTGTTTCGCGCCGCTGTGGGCTGGGGATCAGGGCACGGGCACGTAGTCCAGCGCCCCGCCCTTCATGTCCGGCACCAGCAGGTGGCGGCCGTCGGCGCTGATGCCGATATCGGCCGCGGCCTTGTACGCATCGGACAGGAGCTTGGGCGTTGCCGTGGGGCTGCTCAGCAGGAACAGGCGACCATTGCCCCAGTCACTGACGTACAGGTTGCCACGGGCGTCCCGGACCAGGCCGTCGGCGGCGCCGAGCCCCCGGTTCAGCCCGGTAAGCTCGCCGCTGGCCAGATCCAGGCGGATCAGCCGGCCGGATCCGAAATCGGCCACGAGCAGATGCTTCAGCCCGTCCATGAGCAGGCCGTTCGGCCGGACGCCGGCCTCCAGGGTCGCGCTGCCGATCACCTCCGTTACGCCGCCGTCCGGCGCGATGCGGTAGACCCCGGCGTGGCCGCCGTCCTCGGTCCCGCTGTCGGAGACGTAGACGTTGCCGCCGCCGTCGATCTCCACGTCATTGAGGAAAGTGGGGGTGCCCGGGAAGGCATCGGCCGCCGCCAGCACCTCGGTGGACCCGTCCAGCCCCACCTTGACCACGCGGGTCTTGTCAGCCACGTAGAGGCTGCCGTTCCAGAGGTCCAGGCCCTTGGGATCGTTCAGCCCCTCGGCGAGCACGCTCTTGCCGCCGTCCGGGGCAATGGCGCGGATGCGGCCGTCGCCGTCCTTGTTGAAGCCGCCCACCTCGGAAACGAACACCCGGCCGTCGGGATGCGCCACCGCCGACTCCGGCGCGGCGAGGCCCTTCACCATGGCCTTTCCGGTCCGGGTGCTCCCGGCACCGGAGGCCGCGCCGCCGGTCCGCTCGCCGTAGCTGATGCGGTATATCACCCCGGCGTAGTCATCCGAGACCAGCAGGGAGCCGTCCGGGAGCTGGAGGGTATCCACGGGCCGACCCCAGGCCTCGCCGTTCTGCAGCCAGCCGTCCACGAAGACCTCCTTGCCGGCAGCGCTCCCGGAATCGTCGAAGCGCACCCGCATGAGCCGGTAGCCGATGGGGGAGGAACGGTTCCAGGAACCGTGCTGCGCCACGATGGCGTCCCCGCGGTAGGCCGCCGGGAACATGCCTCCCGTATAGAAGTCAAGGCCAAGATTGGCCGTATGGGCACGGAAGGTCTCCACCGGGTAGGTCACCTGCTGCGGCGGCTGCTTGTCCGCCCACTGCTTCTGCCGGTCCTTGCCGCCCGCATAGTAGGGGAAGCCGAAGTGCATTCCCGCCTCGGGCGCCGCGTTGAGCTCCCCGGCGGGGCGCTCGTCGCCCATCATGTCCACGCCGTTGTCGGTGAAGTACAGCGTGCCGCTGCCGGGCTGGAAATCCATGCCGACGGAATTGCGGATTCCCTCGGCATAGACCTCCACGTCGGAGCCATCCGGGTCCATGCGGATGATGCTCGCCTCTATGTCCTGCGGATCGCAGATGTTGCACGGCGCGCCCACGGTGACGTAGAGCTTGCCGTCGGGCCCGAGCTCCAGGTAGCGCCAGCCGTGATGGGCCTTGTCCGGCAGCCCCGTGAAGACCTCCTGCCGCATCTTCTCGAAGGGCATGTTCAGGTCGAAGCCGACACCGCCCACCCGCGTGATGCGGTGCTGCTCCGCCACGTACAGATTGCCCTCGTGCATGGCCACGCCGTTGCCGACCTTGAGGTCGTCCATCAGCGTCAGCACGCGGTCGGCGCTGCGGTCCTTGTCCTTGTCCACCACGGCGTACAGCTTCTTGCCGCGGGTACCCACGAATACCGTGCCCGTGGACTGGCCGAGCGCCATGGAGCGGGCGCCCGGAACCTCCGCGTAGATTTCCACGTGAAAGCCGTCCGGCAGGTTCAGTTTCTCCAGGTTCTCCTCCATGGCCGGGCTGGCGGCGGAGGCTGAGCCCGCCGCCAGGAGCAGCAGGAGCCCGGTAATTATTTTTCGGTAATGACGCATTGGTTGTTCCTGTTGGGTGCGGGCTGGTCCGTCCGGCGCGGGCCATCGACCAGCCGGTGGAAGCTCGCGATACTGTGCCCCAGCAGGTAATATTGATCCAATATCAATTCCGGATTTCGTGATGCACTGGAAGTATCTATCCCGGGTTCAGCTGGGCGAGCTGGAGGCCGCGGCATAACCGGCACGGTGCGCATCGGCTTCTCGGAGGCGGCCATGTCCAGTTTCCTGCCGCTGCTGCTCCGGGCGGTAAAACGCGCCTGCACCGGCTGCAGCCTGGAGGTCGCCGAGGGGGTACGTACCCGGCGCTTCGATGCGGGGTTCGCACTGGCTCGGCCCCGGGCCACGGAGCTGGACGTGGAGTAGCGAGCCCGGCGGATGGCCTATCGAAATCCCGGGCTTTCCAATTTGCGACTGCGGCTCCCGGCCAACTTGCCGGCCTTCGGCAAGACCGACGATGGGGGCAGGGCACAGGCAGGAGCTGGGGGGACGCAGGGACAGGGCGCCCGCGGGATCTCCCTCACTGTGGGCCATGGGGAGATTGCGGCGGTCCCACTCCGGAGAAGCCTAGTCGTCCGAATCGGGCATAGCGAATACCTGATCAAGAATCGTTTCGGAGGCAGTATCCATGTTGGCCCCGAGGAGCATGACCATCTTGGTCAGCTCCGCCGGGGACCGGGCCTCCATTTTCCTGAGCAGGTTCGAGCGGTGGACATCGACGGTCTTATTGGACATGTTCAGCTTCCAGGCAATGGTCTTGGTGGGCAATCCGTCACAGAGGAGCCGGGCCACCTCGCTTTCCCGGGCCGTCAAAGTGCTCAACCGTTCCTGAACAGCCCTCCGTTGCTGCCGAGCTTGCTGGGCCTCCAGATTGGACTGCAAGGCCCTTTGCACCACTTCAATGAGCTCTTGGTCGTTGCAGTTCTTCCCCAGAAAGTCGGCCGCCCCGTTCTTTAAGGCCCGGCGAGCCAGGTCATGGTCCCCGTGGCCGGTCAAGAAGATAACCGGCAGCTCGGGATAGTTCTCCCGGACCCAGCCGAACAGCTCGAATCCGCTTATCTGGGGCATCCGAATATCCAGGAGCAAACAGCCGTTCCCCCCGGCATAATTGTCCATGAATGCCTGGGCCGAGGAGAAAGTTTCGGTTTGGATCCCCACCGAATCAAGCAGCACATCGAGGGCCTTACACACCCCTTCATCATCATCCACGATGAAAACGCAGTTCTCGCTGGTCTGTGGCTCCAATCTACTGCTCCCACGAATTGGCCCCGTACGGGCCGCCTAAAGGGTTTTCCCCGAGTGGCCGCCATACGATAAGGCTGTTGCCCTGAAGTGCTGTAACTGCCCCCCATCCCCCCATACACCGACACCAACCGGTACCTGACCGTTCAGCTTCCGTTCGGCCGCAGCCGGTGGTGCGCCAGAAGGCGCTGCGGCAGCCGGCGGATACCCAAACCGCGGCACTCCCGCCGTCCCCCGAGAACGGTAACAGCCGGCGTCGCCTGTAAGCACCCGGCCGAAGAGGCGGGCACCCCGGTAGCCGGGCCGCGCGAAGCGCCGCACCACGCGCCCGCATGGTCTAAAGAATTTCCCTAGTAAGGGCCAAGGATCGGGGGGACTTTCTCCTATTGTCGGGGTATCGACCCATTTTTAGCCTAAGGTCAGTTCTTGACCGGCGCCAGGGGTGGGCCCCATTGGGCTCCCGGGGCTTTCCGGTCAGCCGGGGTATCGGAGCAAGAGCAGACCGAATGGCATCACCCTCCGTTCCGGAGGGCTCTTATAACAGCCAGAGCGGCCGGGCCCGAAAGATGCCGGCCGGCGGATGGAGGATGGACCGGTCATGGCGAGTGGAAACCAGCGCAGACACCCGAACCGGGACCGACGCATAGCCCGGGAGGTTCTCTCCGGGCGCTCCTTGCGGCAGATCTCGGAACGGGAAGGAATCAGCAGGGAACGGGCCAGGCAGATTGCGCTTCGGATCATCAGGGAATTGCTGGCCAAACATCCCGAGATCAAGAAGCAGATGCTCGATAAATACCGGGGGACGCAAGCGTCCGGTATGGAAAAGCTCCGTGGGATCTCTCATTTGCTCTATCCCCACCTGGCGGGATGGGGCGAGGAAATGAGCGGCTCACCCGGGCTATCCCATCCCTGTCCCTGAGCGCCGGGGCGCGGAGAAATTTCCAGAGTTAGCGCATCCCCAGCGCCCGGCTTGGCAATTTCCCTTTACTGGTCCCCGCCAGGAACCTACCCATTACCCGGGGAGGCATCATGCCCGAGGAATTCCATAATCTAGAGATCGCCCTTACCTGCCCCGAGTGCGGACACGAGCGCAAGGCGCCCATCTCCCGTCTGACCCCCGACGGGTCCCTGCCGTGCTTCCAGTGCTACGCCGACATCTTCATCTCCCGGGAGGAGGTGACCAGTATCCACCACCGCTTCCGGCGCCTCATCCACTCCCTCGCCGATACCCACCCGTAGAGGGAAAAGCGCAGGTTCGAGCGCCGAATCAGCGGGTTGGCCCCGACCAAACGGACGGGGAGCCAGGCCGCGCGTCAGTTACCTTGCGGCCCGGCCATTCCTGTTGGGACAAGGGGCAAGCACGCCGGCATGCCGGGAAAACCCGGCTGGAAGAATCCGCGGGGAAAACTGTGACAAAAATTCGGGCCGCCGGGCTCACCGGCAGGACTGCCGAGTGGGAAGTGAGCCGGGCGACCCGAATTTTCAAAGGCTTGTATGGTGCGCGATGCAGGATTCGAACCTGCGACCTTCGGCTCCGGAGGCCGACGCTCTATCCAGCTGAGCTAATCGCGCTTGGGAAGTTTATTAGGATACCGTTACGCGACTCGGCCTGTCCACCCTTTCGGCCTTCCGTTTCGCGGCCTGGCCGATCCGGAAAGAAACCTACCTCCTCTCCCCGACCCTATGGGGCCGGGCCGCACCCAGCCGTTTCAATACCTCCCGGCCGGAAGAATCCCCGCGCCTTTCCGGTCGAAATTCCTACCCATAACGGCCATCGACCCGGCTTTGGTGCCGGGCTGGAGGCTTCATGGACCAACGGATACGCCAACGAGGATGCATACCATGCTCAACCAAGCATCGCGGGGCAGTTTGCCGGCCATCCTGGTCGCCTGGCTCCTCGTTCTGCTTCTGGCGGGCTGCCAGAATCTGCCGGGAACCCGACAGCAGCAGACCACCGCCGGGGGCGCGGCCGCCGGCGCTGCGCTGGGCGCCATGATGACGGAGAACAATGTCACCGGGGCCTTGCTCGGCGGTGCCCTGGGCGGGGGCGGCGGCTATCTGCTCGGCGGCGAGAGCAGAGACGAGGACGATGCCCGTCAAGCCGCCCGGGAGGCGCAATCCGATCCGGTAACCGCGGCACAGGTGGAGGAGGACGGGGATACGGTCGACATCAACGACAACGGCTTCGTGACCATGGACGAAGTCATCGCCATGGAAGAGGCCGGGCTGAGCGATGAGGAAATAATCGACCGCCTCGAGGCCACCGACTAGGAGCTCGCGCTCAGCGAATCACAGCAGGGGCTCCTGCGCGACGAGGGCGTAAGCGGCGACGTCATCGAGGCCATGGAAGAGATGGGCTCCGAAAACGCCTGAGCCGACTCCCGGGACAACGGCCACGGGCGCCGGAACGGGCCTACTCCTCGTTGACCCGGATGCGCCGGATGCTCGTGCAGGCACCGGTGGCCTCATCCACCTGAACCAGCACGGAGTTCAGCTCGGCGGGCCCGCTTGCGGCCTCGAAGCGCTCGGGCAGCTTGTGGACCATGCGCTTGAGGACGTTCTCCTTCTTGATGCCGATCACGGAATCGAAGGTACCGGTCATGCCCACATCGGAGATGAAGCCGGTATGGTCCTTGAGGATGCGCTCGTCGGCCGTGGGGACGTGCGTGTGCGTGCCCACCACCACCGAAGCCCGTCCTGCCAGGTGCCAGCCCATGGCCCACTTTTCGCTGGTGGTCTCGCAGTGCATGTCCACGAACACCGTTTTCACGTGGTCCGGCTTCTCGGACAGGATGCGGTCGGCGGTCTGGAAGGGGCAGTCCACAGGGTCCATGAACACCCGCCCCATGAGGTTCAGCACGCCCACCGCATGACCGCCGGCGCTTTCGAATATGTACCAGCCCCGCCCCGGGGTCGTGGGCGGATAGTTCTGGGGCCGCAGCAGGCGGCGCTGGCGGGCGATGTAGGGCTGGGTCTCCTTCTTATCCCAGATGTGGTTGCCGGAGGTGATCACATCGGCCTTGGCCAGGATCTCCTCGCCCATCTCCTCGGTGATGCCGAATCCGCCCGCGGCGTTCTCGCCGTTGACTATCAGCAGGTCCACGTCCAGACGCTGCTTGAGGTTGTCGATCTGGTCCCGGAAGATCCGGCGGCCGGGCTTGCCGAAGATGTCGCCCACGAAGAGGATATTCATTTCGCTAGTGCCTTTGGTCCTTTTCCTGCCGCGCACGGCCAGGCCTGAGGTGCGGCCGGAGTGCCGATACGCCGACGTCCCCCCAGTTCCGGCCCCATTCGAGGCCGGGGGTTCCGTTTCCGCGCTTTTTTCCCGAGGGAGGGAAGCTATGGGCGGGAGCCCGCCGCCTCCCTTCCTCTATTCTGCACCCTAATGGGCGACCTCGGTGGCCCGGGTCTCCCGAATCACCGTCACCTTGATCTCGCCCGGGTAGGTGAGCTCGTCCTCGATCTCATGGGCGATCTTGCGGGAAAGCATGAAGGCGCCCTGGTCGTCCATCTCGTCCTGCCGGGCGATGACCCGGAGCTCCCGGCCGGCCTGCAGGGCGTAGGCATGGGCCACGCCCGGAAACCGCCCGGCGATCTCCTCGAGGTCCTCGAGGCGCTTGATGTAGCTGGTCATCTGCTCGCGGCGGGCGCCGGGCCGCGCGGCGGACAGGGCGTCGGCGGCGTGCACGAGCGGAGTGTAGGGGGAAATGGAAGTCACGTCGAAGTGGTGGCCCTCGATGGCGTTGACCACCTCGTCCTTCTCCTTGTACTTGCGCCCCAGATCGCCGCCGATGGCCGCGTGCCCGCCTTCGTGCTCATGGTCCACGGCCTTGCCGATGTCGTGCAGCAGGCCCGCCCGGCGGGCCAGGACCGGATCCAGACCCAGCTCGGAGGCCATGATTCCCGCGAAATGGGCCACCTCGATGGAGTGGTAGAGGACGTTCTGGGTGTAGCTGGTGCGGAATTTCAGCTGGCCGAGGATATTGACCAGGTCTTCGGGCACGCCCCGCACATCGGCGTCCATGAGGGCGTTCTCGCCAGCCTCCTTGACCTCGGCGTCCATGGTCTCCTGCTGCTTCTTGACCGCCTTTTCGATCCGCTCCGGGTGGATGCGGCCGTCCTCCACCAGCTCCTCCAGCACCCGGACGGCGATGGTGCGCCGCATTGGGTTGAAGCAGGAGACCACCACGGCGCCGGGTGTATCGTCGACGATGATGTCCACGCCCAGCTCCCGTTCCAGGGCGCGGATGTTGCGGCCTTCGCGGCCGATGATGCGGCCCTTCATCTCGTCGCCGGGCAGGTTGACCACGGACACCGTGCGCTCGGCCACGTACTCACCGGCCCACCGCTGAATGGCCGTGGCCATGATCTCGGTAGCCTTCGCCTGGGCACGGGCCTTGGCGTCGGCCTCCACCTCACGGATGTAGCTGTCGGCCTCGCGCTGGGCGTCGTCCTTGAGGACGGCCACCATCTCCTTGCGGGCATCCTCCAGGCTGTAGCCGCTGACCTCCTCCAGCCGTTTCCTGCGCTCCTCCTCGAGACCGTCCAGCTCCTGGCGCTTTTCCTCCAGCTCCTTCTGGGACTGCTCCAGGCGGTTCTCCCGCTCGACGAGGTGGGTCTCCTTCTCGTCGAGGGCCTCGAGCTTGCGGATCACCTTTTCCTCCCGTTCCCGGCTATGGCGTTCCCGCTCGGCCACCTCCTCGAGCCGCTTATTGGACTCCGACTCCCGGTCCTTGGCCCGCTCTTCCGCCTTGTCCTCGGCCTCCCGCCGTATTTCCTGCTCCCGCCGTTCCAGGCGTTCTTCCAGCTCCCGCTCCGAGCGCTCGCGCTCGGCATCGAGGCGTGCTTGCTGTTCCCGGCGCAGGCGCCGGGCCCATATATACGTCCCTGCGCCCATCCCGCCTGCTCCGATAAGCAGGCCGATGGCCAGTCCGATCAAGGTTTCCACCACTTATCCTCCGCATCATTGGTCACCAACCCGGCGGCTCGCGGCCACCGGCAACGACCTCCATGGCTAGCGGCACCCGGGGAATCCCATCCCGCCACGGGGATCCGACCCGCGAGGGCCGAAAGTCCGTGAAACGGGGCAAGAATGGGTGCCTCCCCCGGGGTGAATCAATGAAAAATCCGGCCGGCCCCGCGGATCCACCCGCGACGGGGCCTGCATGCCCGTTTCGGCGGGACCCCGGCTTCGGGCTTTCCGGATCCCACCGGCAGACAAACGACCCCGACCGCGGATTCCGTGCAGCGTCGGCACCCGCTATGATTCGGCATCTCGGGAATGGTTCGCGCATGCGGGACCGCGCCGGCCCCAGAGTGCGGCGTGCATCATCGGCGGGGAAGGGGGATTGCCCAGGCTTTGGGGCGGGCTCGTGGGGGCGGGAGCGTTCGTCCGCCTCCGGGACCGGAGACGGAGAATGCTCGCCTCCCCCGGTCACGGGCCACCCCGCACCGGGCAACGAATCGAGCCGCGTGCCGCCCGCTTCGCCCCCGGGGGCGAAGCGGGCGGCCATCCGGGATCGGCGGAACCGCGCGAATCTCGATTCGTCAGGCATAAAAAAACATCCCCCGCTGGTGTCGCTTGGCCGCGTATTTGAACCCACGCTCAACAAGTGGGCGCCCCGTTAACGCTTCCGGAACCCGGCTAGCGGGCTCTCTTCCACGTCAAGTGAGGGCTCCCTGGGTTCAAAAGTGTTGGTTCAAGTTACGCTTCGGCGTTTGCGAACACCGCAGGGGATGTCAAATCGGGCTATTCGGCTGACCGGTCGGGCAGACCGCCTTCGCCTTCCTCCTCGTCCAGGAGTCGCTGGACCGTTTCCAGCATCCGGGAAGTACGGGCCCCGACTTCTTCCGCCTCCTCGCGTCGCCTGTCCTGCATATCGAACAGTTCGTTTGCGATATTAAGCGCGGTCAGAACGGCTATCCGGTCCGTGCCCAGGGCCGCGCCGGAATCGCGCACCTCGCGCATCTTCTCGTCCACGAAGCGGGCAAGCCGTTCGAGGCGTTCCCGCTCGGTATCCGGGCAGCGAACCCAGTACTCCTTGCCCAGAATTACCACCGGAACGGTTTGGGTGCCATCCGTTTTCATTCGCTGTCCGCGATCGCCGCATCCACCCGGCGAAGCAGGGCCGCCAACCGCTCTCGCAGCCGGCCGCGCTCCGCCTCCAGGTACTGGTTGCGTATCCGCAGCCCTTCAACCTGCCGGCGGAGCTCCGCGCAATGCTCCAGCTCCCGGGTCAGGCGATCCCGTTCCGCCCGCAGGTCATTGATCTCGGCCGCCAATCGGGCCAGCTCGGCCTCGAGCTGTGCCAGCCTATCACGCACGAACTCCCCTTAAAGGAAACGGTGCTCGTTCGACGTGGCCCTATTGTGGCCTATCTGCAAGCGGCATTAAAGTTGACACCGACGCCTTGTCCGGATCCCGGTGTCGCGGCGCACGGCTTCGCTACCCACGCGGACCTGCAGCCACTGCGTCCGCGCCCTCTGAGACCCCGGCGGCCGGCGCTTAGTTCAGCAGGTTGCGCATCTGGTCGAGGCTGGCCGCGCCCAGGGCCTGGCTCTGCTCGGGATCCTCGGCCTCCAGGCGGTCCCAGCTGAGCTCTTCCTCGGGAAGCTCGTCGAGAAACCGCGACGGCTCGCATTCCAGGGTCTCGCCGTAGCGGCGGCGGCTGCGCGCCCAGGACAGCGTGAGGCCGTATTGTGCCCTGGTGAGGCCCACGTAGGCCAGACGCCGCTCCTCCTCCACCGTATCGGCCTCCAGGCTGTTGCGGTGCGGCAGGATCTCCTCCTCCATGCCCACCAGGAAGACGTAGGGAAACTCCAGCCCCTTGGCGGTATGCAGGGTCATCAGGTGCACCCCGTCGGCCTCCTCCGCCTCTTCCTGCCGGTCCAGGGCGGAGAGCAGGGTCAGCCGGCGGACGAAGGCCCCCATGGGATCGTCTTCGGCGCCCTCGTTTTCCTCATGGAACCGCGTCAGCCAGTTGAGCAGGTTGTCCACGTTGCCCGCCCGGCGCTCCGCCCCCTTGTCGCTTTCGGCGCGCTCGGCGATGAAGTCCTTGTAGCCGATTTCCTCCACCAAGTCGCAGGCGGCCCGGCCAGGATCCTCGTTGTCGCAGCGGGCCCCGTAAGTCTCAATGAGCCCGGCGAATTCCGCAAGCCCCGTGGCCGCCCGCTTGGGCAGCTGGTCGCGCAGCTCCGTGTCCCCCGCGGCGGCGCACAGGCTGATGCCCGCCTCGGTGGCCAGCCCGGCGAGCCGCTCGAGGCTTTCGGCCCCCACGCCGCGCCGGGGCGTGTTCACGGCCCGCAGGAAGGCGATGTCGTCATCGGGGTTGGCCAGAAGCCGGAAATAGGCCACCACATCCCGGACCTCCGCCCGATCGAAGAAGGACATGCCGCCGTATAGCTGATACGGGATGCCCTGGTCGCGCAGGGCCCGCTCCAGCTCCCGGGACTGGTGGTTGGAGCGGTACAGCATGGCGTAGTCGCCGTAGCGGGTGGCGTTCTGGAAGCGGTGGCGCAGGAGGGCGGAGATCACCCGCTCCGCCTCGTGCTCGGCGTCCTTGGCCTCCAGCACCTGAATCGCCTCTCCCCCGCCCCGGTCGGACCAAAGGCGCTTCTCGAACAGATGGGGATTGTTGGCGATCAGACGGTTGGCGGCGTTGAGGATGCGGCCGCTGCAGCGGTAGTTCTGCTCGAGCTTCACCACCTGGAGCGCCGGATAGTCGGCCTGCAGGTGGTGAAGCAGCTCCGGGGAAGCGCCGCGCCAGGCGTATATGGACTGGTCGTCGTCCCCCACCACCGTGACGCTGCCCGCATCCCCCACCAGCTTGCGCATCAGTGCGTACTGGGCGCCGTTGATGTCCTGGAACTCGTCCACCAGCAGGTGGCGGCAGCGCTCGCGCCACCGGTCGCCCACGTCGGGGTGCTCCTCGAACAGCCTGACCGGCAGGCCGATCAGATCGTCGAAATCCACCGCGTTGTGGGCATGGAGGGACTCCTGGTAGCGGGCATAGACCCGGGCGGCGCGCAGGTCGTGGTCGTTGGCCGCCTGCTCCAGGGCGGCCGCCGGGCCCACCAGATCGTTCTTCCAGTCGGAGATCCGGGCGCGCACCTCGTCCGGCTGGGTGGCGCCGAAGTTGCCCGTTTCCTGCATGAGCCCGCGCACGAGGCCGATCTGATCCTCGGTGTCGAAGATGGAGAAGGGCTCACGATAGCCGAGCCGGGTGATCTCCCGCTGCAGGATCTTCATGCCCAGGCGGTGGAAGGTGGACACGGTTAGGCCGCGCGCCGAGCGGTCCTCCAGCCGCTCGCGGACACGGCCTTCCATCTCCCGGGCCGCCTTGTTGGTGAACGTGACGGCGATGATGGAGCGCGCCGGCAGTCCCTCGGATTCGATCAGGTGCGCGATCTTGGCGGTGATGACCCGGGTCTTTCCGGAACCGGCTCCGGCCAGCACCAGCAGCGGCCCCTCGCTCGTGAGCACAGCGCTGCGCTGCTGCGGATTGAGTCCCTCGGCATGACCGCTCATTCCGGCGCACCAATGCGGAGCATACGCTTCCACCAGGTCCGCTTCCCCTCGCGGCCTTCCCCACGGGGGGCGAAAACGGTGGGGTCCACCGGATAGCGGCTGAGCACCAGCCAGGGCCGCACGGGCTCGCCGCCCACGCGGCAGGCGTCCCCGGCCCGCCTGGGATGGAAGATCTTGATCAAATTAGGCGCCTCGGCATCATCGACGAAAACCAGATTGCAGAATTCCCCCTTCTTGAGTCGGCGCATCTCGGCGAGGCGGGTGCGCAGGAGACGCGCTGCGCCGGCGCCGTCCAGGCGCTCCGCATCGTCGCTCTCCTCCGCTTCGGGCCGGGCCGCGTACCAGACACCGCCCATGGCCTCCACCCCCCGGGCCGCGTCCTCCGCCTGCTCCCAGCGGATACAGCCGGTGAATCGGCCCCAGTAACGCTCGGCGAACCGCTCCATAGCCGGTACCCCCTCCTGGCTGGCTGGGCGAATTCTAGCCCCGATCCGTCCCGCTGCCCACCGGCGCGGCGGAAACACGGATCGTATCGTCCCCTACCGTCCCGGGAGCCGCGACGGGCCCTACGCCTTCCTGGCGTTCCACTTGCGGATGCAGTCCGGGAAGGTTTCGGCGGGCACCGGCCGGGCGTAGAGAAAGCCCTGGCCGTAGGTGCAGCCCATGGCATCCAGCGCCTCGCCCTGCTCCGCCGTCTCGATGCCCTCGGCAACGGTCTCCAGGCCCATTCCCGCAGCCATTTCCAGGATCACCGACGCCAGGGGCGTGGTCCCCTCGGGCGCCGGCAGGGGATCGACGAACTGCTTGTCGATCTTCACGGAATCGATGGGCAGGCGGTGGATATAGGCCAGGGAGGAATACCCGGTGCCGAAATCGTCCACGGCCACCCGCACCCCGGCTTGACGCAGATGCTGCAGGTTGGCCACCGTGGCCCCGCCCTCCGGCCCGGCCAGAACCCGCTCGGTAACCTCCACCTCAAGGGCGGATCCGGCCACGCCATGCCGGCGCAGCCGCTCCAGAACCCCCTCGGCCCAGGCGGGATCGTGGAGCTCGGGGGCGGCGACGTTCACGGCACCGTACAATCCGGGCACCACGGCCCCCTGGTTCCACTCCGCCAGCCACGCCACCGCCTGATCCAGCACCCACTTGCCCAGATCCACGATCAGACCGGATTGCTCTGCGGCCGGAATGAATTGACTCGGAGGCACCGAGCCCAGCTCCGGATCCTCCCAGCGCAGCAGGAATTCCCCCCCGGTCATGGTCCAGTCGCTCAGGCGAACCTGGGGCTGGATAAACAGACGCAGCCCGCGGTTCCGCTGCAGGGCCTCCCGCAGCCCTGCCTCCATCCGCGCCTTGTGGTCCTCCGACTCGCGCAGGGCGATATCGTGCCGAACGATCCGGGAGATGCGATGGCGCTTGGAGGACACGAGCGCGGTATTGGCGTCCCGGAGGAGGTCGGCGGGCGCGGCCCGTTCGTCACCGTCCCGGAAGGACCGGACGCCGAGCCGGTAATCGGTGTGGAACAGTGCGTACCCCGTGCGCACCTCCCTGGGCAGCGCCGCCAGCAGCGAATCCATGTCGGCCCGGTCCAGCGCGGCGCCGTCGCCGGGCACCACTCCGAACAGGGCGCCGTCGATGCGGGCCACCACGGTTTCCGCACCGAAGCGCTCCATGACGGCATGCCTCAGCGCCTCCCCCACTTCCGCCAGCATGGCATAGGCCGCCTGGTATCCGCCCTGGGCCACCTTGACGCCGAAACGATCCAGGCCGACCAGGAGCACCCCCGGGCGGTGGCGCGCATCCAGCACCTCCAGCAGCCACTGACGATTGGGCAGGCCGGTGGGCGCGTCCTCGTAGGCCATCCGCCGCAGGCGGTTCTCGGCGCGCCGCCTTTCGGTGATATCCCGGGCGTACAGATGGTACTTCTGCAGGTCGGCCAGCCAGCCCCATTCGATCCGCAGGATCCGTCCGCCCCGCTCCACTTCCCGGCTGCCCTCCCGGCGCTCCAGAACGGCGGTGCGCGTCGCTTCATCCAGGAGGTCTCCCCCATGCGCACCCGGCCCGATCAGGGCGCCGGCCAGCCGATCCGCACCGGGATTGCTGTACGTCACGCGTCCGGATCCATCCAAGGTCAGCACCGAATCCGGATTGCGTCTGGGAAACTCGGCCAATGCCTGGTTTTCCCGGGCGATGCTCCGTATACGCCACAGGACCCAGCCCACGGCCAGGGCGATCAGGAAGATCACCACCGCGTACAGCGTTACCAGGCGGGACATGAAGGCGAGATTGTCCCGGTTGTCCGCGTCGGCCGCCATGGCTCGATCTTCGAGCTGCTGCTGCAGCGCCTCAAGGTGCAGGGCCATGGCCTCGCGGTGCTCGGTCATGGCGGCCAGCTGGGCACGGGCAGCGTCCCAGTCCGTCTCCGGGGAGCGCAGATTGGCGAAGAGCCGGCGGGACTGCGCGCGGATGATGGACCAGTGCTCGGCGAGGCGGGCGACCCGTTCCCGGGATAGCCCCCATCCGGATAAACGGGGCCACCTTTCGCTGATCTCCCGCCGGACCGACTGCTGCCGGCCGGCCAGCCGATCGGGCTCGACGGCGCCGTAAGCCTCGTAGGCCAGGCGCTCGTGCTCCAGCAGTCTCGTGCGGAAGGCATCCAGCGCCCGTGTCTGCCCCATTGCCTCCCGCACCAGCGCCCTGCTGGAGCGGGACGTATCCTGCGCCGCCTGGCGAACCAGGAGCGACGCCACGAGACCGACGGCGAGAATGGCAAGGATCAGGACGTACAGAACGGCACGGTAACGGTTCACCGAGCCGGATGGTTCCATGGGTGCCTCCGGACGCGGACGGAGCCGGACCGCCGTGCGCCCGGAATGCGGGCGGGGCGATTCACCGGCGACAATGGCCGAATGTGCCGGAGGGAGGGGCTGTCTGTCCACTCTTCCCCGGTGCCCGGGACGGCCCCGTGTCCCCTCAGCGCCCCATGCGCCCCGCGAGCAGATGGTCGAAGCTCATCCGGTCCGCGCCGCGCAGGATCAGCGGCAAGAGCATGACCAGCAAGAGCCGCCGCGCTTCCAGCCGTTGTCACAGACGTTGTAGCCCTGCCCGGCGTGGACGGCGTACCAGGCCACCACGTCCAGGAGCATCGGCGCGGTAGGGAAGTACCGGGTTGCCAGGCCCACCAGCAGGGCCCGGGCCCCCGCGGTCTCGATGGCCGTGGCAGGAGCCAGCTGGCCTCCGCCGGCAGGACATTGGAGGGGAACGGGAATTGTCCCTGGATCTGGCCGAACCGGAAGAATTTCCGGTTCCTCGGCCAGGCGGTTCAGGTATTGGCGCACTTGCCCTCGCCGCATTTCCCCTCGGCGCCGCGGCATAGAAGGCCCGCCGGCGCTCAAGCGGAAAGTGCGTACCGCGCGGCGCCCAGCAGGGCAATCCGGTCATCGCGTATCACGGTGACGGGGATCCGTTCCATAAGGGGGCGCATCCGCCCCTTGGCGAGAAAGCCCTCCAGCAGCGCGCCCTCCCGAAGGCGGCCCACCATCCGGGGGGCGATGCCTCCGCCCAGATACACCCCGCCGGTGGCCATGACCTTCAGGGCCAGATTCCCCGCCTCCATGCCGTAATAGCGCAGGAAACGGTCAACGGCCTCCACGCACACCGGGCAGCGCCGTTGCTCGGCGGCGGCCGCGACGGCGGAGGCCGGGTCGCCGGCGCGCATCTCCTCGGCCAGCCACTCCGGCGGGGACAGGTCGCGATAGCTGCACAGGAAAGCGTGGATGTTGACCAGACCGGGGCCGGAGACGACCTTCTCCCAGCTCACGTGGTCGTGCCGGTCTGCCAGGTAGCGATGCAGGGCGTAGTCCACCGTGTCGGCGGCGGCGAAATCGGCATGGCCGCCTTCCGTAGCGAAAGGGTGGTACCGGATGCCGTCCCAGAACAAGGCGGCCTCCCCGAGGCCGGTCCCCGCGGCGATCAGAGCGCGGTTGCCGCCGCGCTCCGCGCTCCCCTCGGCAATGACTGCCAGATCCTCCGCGGCCAGCTCGCCGATGCCGTAGGCGGCAGCCTCCAGATCGTTCAGCAAATGGACCCGGTTCACGGCCAGAACCTCGGCAAGGTCCTCGACGCGGACCTTCCACGGCAGGTTGGTGGTCCGCACATGGCCGCCCAAGACGGGCCCGGGCAGCCCGAAAGCCGCGGCCTGCACGCCGGATTCCGGATGCTCGGCCAGAAAGGCCCGGACCACCTCTTCCAGGCCGGAGAACTCCGGACTCGGGAAGCGGGCATCCACGGTAACCTCCAGCCGGCCGCCGGTGGCCTTCACCAGCGCCAGCCGGGTCTTGGTGCCGCCCACGTCACCGACCAGGACCTTCACGCGCACCCTCCTTTGGACCCGCGTGCCGGGCCCGAACGGGTATCACAACCGGATCCAGGACTCCCGAAAGACCACCTTGCCCCGGGGCTTGTCCAACGGCATACCGCTCCTGGGCTCAACGCTCACCACCACCCGGCTTCCCGGCAGTGGATTTTCCATATCCTCCGGCAGCGGCAGCGTATGCGTGCCGGGCTTCTCGGGCAGGACGCCCACCATGCGGGTGACTCGCCCGTTCTCCCATTGCAGCCACAACGGGCAAACCCGGTCCGGGCCCATGCCCGGACGCCGTACGGTACGGACACGCAGGACCCCGGCGTCTCTGTCGGCGGTAACCACCCATACGGGCTGGGATTCCTGGTTCCTTACCATCACCATACGGTCGGGAACGGCCGGCGTGGAAGCGGGACCCAGAGCCCAAACCCCCGTCACCAGCAGCAGGACCACGGCCGCCGTTGCCGTCCCCCGCCAGAAAGGAAGGCTGTTCCACAGCCACCGAACCCGGCGCCCACGGGGGAAGCCGGGCCGCTCCGGCTGGCCTTCGAGGCGATGGAGAACCGCGCGCCAAACCCCGGGCGGAGGCTCGACCGGCTCGGTCTCCTCCACCAAAGCGCCCAGACGGGATTCCCAGGCGGCCACACGGCGCCGCAGCTCGGGCTCCTCGGCGAGCCGCTGCTCGAAGCGCGCCCGCTCGGCCCCCGCCAGGGTACCCAGAACGTACTCGGCCGCCAGCAGATCGTGCTCTTCGGAGTGGTTCTCGCTCATCGCTCCAGACAGTTCCTTAGCTGCAGCAAGGCCCGGCGGATCCAGGTCTTGACGGTCCCCAGAGGCTGTTGCAGCCGCTCCGCCAGCTCGGGATGCGTCAGGCCCTCGAAGAACGCGAGGTGTAGGGCCTTCCGCTGCTCTTCCCCAAGCTCCTCCAGGCATTTGGCCAGATCCTCGCGGCCCTTCGCATACCCCTCGGCGCCGCCATGGCGGTCCGGGTCGTCCAAGAGGTTTTCCAGATCCTCGGGATCCGCCAGGAGCCGCTCCCGGCCCGGGCCGCGCAGCATATCCAGGGCGCGCCGCCGGACGATGATGCCCATCCAGGTCATGGGGGCGCCCCGGGCCTCCCGGTACGACCCGGCGTGCTCCCAGATGCGGATGAATGCCTCTTGGAGGCACTCCTGGGCCCGGCTTTCCTCCCTCAATATACGCAGCGCCAGGCCGTACAGTTTCGGCCCCGCCGTCCGATAGAGCCGCGCGAGCGCCGATCGATCCCCGTCGGCACAGGCATGCAGGAGCACGCGCATATCCCGCTCGTCGCCTCCCTGAGAGCCCGTCACCTCTTCACCCCCGGCACACACGGAACGGCGCGGAGGTGTAAGAATGGGACGGAGCCCCGGGCGCGCGGCGGCGCCTTGACAAGGCCGACCATTCGGGGCACTCCGGGATACAGGGAGGGGTTATGGCGGAACTGGTCACTTGTGGCGAGTGCTTGGTGGACATGGTCCCCGACGCGAATGGATGCTTTTGCCCCCATCCGGGGGGCGCCCCCGCCAACGTGGCGGTGGATGCGTCCCGGCTGGGCCTGTCCGCCGCCTTCGTCGGCAAGCGCGGAGATGATGCCTTCGGGGAGATCCTGCAGGCCTACCTGGCTGACGGCGGCGTGGACACCAGCGGGTTCACCGTCACCCGCGAGGCCCTGACGGCCCTGGCCTTCATCCAGTATCGGGACGGACAGGTTCCGGAGTTCAGCTTTTACCGCAGCCCCGGAGCCGACGAGCTCCTCCGCCCCCAGGACTTCCCCCCTCGGCTTCTGGACGGTGCCAAGGCCTTTCATTTCGGCAGCATCTCCCTGTACAGCGAGCCGGCGGCGGGCGCCACCCGGGCCGCGGCGGACAAAGTGCGGGCCCATGGCGGACTGGTCAGCTACGATCCCAACCTGCGTCCCGCCCTGATGAATACCCGGCCCGGTGCCCTGGAAGCCGCGCGCTCCGCCATCGGGCGAGCCCACATCCTCAAGGCCAGCGGAGAGGAGCTTGCTCAGCTTACGGGGCTTGCCCGGGAAGACCAAGCCCTGACCTACCTCTTCGAGCACGGGGTTCGCCTGGTAGCCATTACCCGCGGGCCCGACGGCGCCACGCTCACCACCTCCGCGGTCCGAGTGGACCTGGCCAGCGAGCCGGTTGCCGTGGTGGACACCACGGGTGCGGGAGATGCCTTCACCGCAGCCCTTGTCACCGGCGTGCTGGAACGGGGACTGGAGCCTCCCGATCTGGAAGCCCTCGACCGGGAGACACTCCACGCCCTCTGCCAATGGGCCAACCGGGTGGCCGCCCTGGCCACCACCCGAACCGGAGCCACCCGCGGAATCCAGCGCCCGTAAGATCATTGTAAGCAATGCCCCGCCACTGCATCTTTCGTTTTCCCTCCTGGACGCGTATTTTTTCCTGGCGCACTACAGATCCAGGCGGCAGAGAACCCGGCAGTTGGCGACGCACCTCTTTTTATGTCTAAATAAAAATATTTTATTTACGGCCCATAAAAACAAAAGTGCCGGGTAATCACAAAATTATGGATTGGGAGGCCGCATGCAGACGCTAGCTAAAAAGGTTCCCGAGCTTTCATTGCTTATAGGATTAAGCATTATAGCCTACTTTGTAATGGGAGCCTTTAATCAGGTCACCACAACGGGAGCCCTGGACGGCGATGCAGCCTTCCTGCTGGTACTCACCTCTTTTATTCTCAGTACCCTGATCGCCATTATCGCGGTGATAGCCGGCGTCGGCGGCGGCGTACTGTTCACACCCATCATGCTGGCCTTCACAACCATCGATACTCTGATCATCCGCTCCACCGGCCTGGTGGTGGCCATGTTCAGCGGCCTGGTCTCTTCCGGCCCCTTCATGCGCAAGGGCCTCGCGGATGTGAAGATCGTTTTTTACTGCGCCATTCCCATTATCCTCGGCGGCATGCTCGGCTCCTACGCCGCCATCGCCCTGTCGGAGATCATGGGCGCCGAAGGGGACGCCATCGTCCGTCTCCTGCTCGGAGTGATCCTCGTATTCATCGCCATCCTGTTCATCGTGGGCGGCTCCAAGACCGAATATCCAGAGGTCAAGAAAGTCAGTCCGTTCAGCGCCTGGCTGAACCTGCAAGGATCCTACTATGAGGAGTCCCTGGGCCGTGTGGTCCACTACCAGTCCACGCGGGCGGGCATCGGCGGGCTGCTTTTCCTGCTCGTGGGCTTCACCGGCGGTTTCTTCGGCCTTGGGGGCGGCTGGGCGGTGGTCCCGGTACTGAACCTGGTGATGACCACGCCGCTGAAGATCTCGGCGGCGGGCAGCGGCGTGCTACTGGCCATGGGGAACTCCGCGGCCATCTGGCCCTATATCACCTACGGTGCGCTGATCGCGGCCCTGGCGGCGCCCTGGATGCTTGGTCAGGTGATCGGCGGCATCATGGGCGCCCACATCCTGGCCCGGGTCAAGGCCACCTTCATCCGCTACATCCTGATCTTCCTGCTGTTCTTCACGAGCATCAAGCTCATCGCCCGCGGCGCCGAATCCCTGCTCGGCATCGAAATCCCGATTCTGTAGGAGAGAATAGCCATGCCCCACGAGCAGCAAGACAACGCCCCGCATCCGGAAATCCCGCTTTCGGGGATCCTCTACGGCGACATCATCTACTGGGGAACCATCGTCTCGGCCATCATCACCCTCGTCGGCCAGGTGGTCAGCTTCGTCACCCAGGCCAACCACATCCCGCCTTCGGTGATGCTGTCCCGGATCTGGGAGGGCCAAAAGGTCCAGGCCATCTGGGAGGATACCGTGGGCACCCAGCCCGCCGGGCAGCACTGGTACTTCGACGTCCTGCATACCGGCGACGGCCTTACCCAGCTCGGCATCGCCGTGGGCGTCTTTATCGTAATCCCGGCCATCCTGGTCAGCGCCCTGGTGATGTTCACCAAGGAGAAACGGCCGTTCTTCGGTACCTTGGCCACCATCGCCGCCCTGATTACCCTCGCTTCTTTCCTGGGCATCCTGGAGCTGCCCGTGGGCTGAGATCCGACCCCGAAAACAGCGAGGCCCGCCTATGGCAGGCGGGCCTTTCCGTTTCACACCCATAACCGCCCGGGAAGCTACATCTCGGCGCGGATCTTCCCGGCCATGTCTGCCAGCTCGTTGGCGGGCACCTCAGCGGCCTTGCCGAAATCCAGATCGCTGATCCGATCCATGGGCACCAAGTGGACATGGCAGTGGGGCACCTCCAGACCGGCCACCATCACGCCCACCCGGGTACAGCCGGTGGCCCGCTGAATGGGCCCAGTAAGCTGCTTGGCGAAAGGCAGCAGCCCGCCGAGGGTCTCGTCGTCGAGATCGAAGATATAGTCCGTTTCCTGCTTGGTAACCACCAGGGTATGTCCGGGACGGATGGGACGGACGTCCAGGAAGGCGAGGAAGCGCTCGTCCTCGGTGAGCTTTTCGGCGGGAATTTCGCCGTTAATGATCTTGGTGAAGATGGTCGCCATTACAGCCTCCTGCCCGGTGCTGATGCGCGGGGGATCGGGGGTTGAAAAATCGGGCGTGCAGCTTACCTACCCTGCATCGGGCAAGCAAAAACCAAGCGCCCGGCCGGGCACCCCTTTACAGGCTCAGCTGCCCTTCCATGCGCGCCAGGTACTCGCGGGTGAGGATCTTGCCCTCCTCCACGGCCGGCTGATCGAAGGGATCCACCCCCAGCAGCTCCGCCACCACCACGGTCTCCACCTCCAGCAGCATGATCAGCTCCCCCAGGGTGAAAGCATCCAAGGCGGGCATGCGAATGGTCCGATTGGGCCGGCCGTTTCGGGTCAGGGTCTCCCGGGTGGCCATGAACTCCGCGGCCAGGAGCTCGCCCACGGAGTGGCCCGCCAGGGGGGACACCGCGGGGATATCCTTGAACCGGGCCGGAATGCGGTCTCCGTAATAGACCATCTCGTCGGCGATGAACAGGGTGAACTGTTTGTCGGCGGGCCCCTGGAGGTAGAGCTGGAGCTGGGAGTGCTGATCGGTGGCCCCCAGGGCCCGGGCCGGGGTGAGGCCGCGATGGTTCCCCGCGGCATCCAGCTTGCCCAGACTTTCCGCCCAGAGCTGGCGGAACCACGAGCCCACCTTGTTGAGGCGCTCGAAGTAGGGCATGAGGATGGTCTGGTTCTTCCCCTGCTCGGCGAGGAGATACTGGGTGGCGCCGCCCCAGAAGGCGGGATTCTCGCGCATGTCGCCGCTCAGGCAACGCTCGGCCATGCTGGATGCGCCATCGATGATGCCCTCCACGTCGACGCCGGCTACGTAGCCGGGCAGCAGCCCCACCGTGGATAGTACGGAGTAGCGGCCCCCCACCGGGGGATGGGGAACGATGGGCGCCCGCAGGGTGCGCCCCACCTCGGCGAGACCGCCGCGCTCGTCCTCGGTAATGACCACCAGATGGTCCTTCACCGCCCGGGCACCGATGGCCCGCTCCATATGGGGGAGCAGGGTCAGGAGCTGGGCGAGGGTCTCCGCCGTATTCCCGGACTTGGAGATGGCGAGGACCATGGTGCCGCTCCATTCCACGCCCTCCAGAGTCTCCTCGATCCGGACCGGATCCACGTTGTCGATGAACAGGACGTCGCTGAACTCTTCGGAACCGCCCAGACAGTGCACCAGCATCTCCCCGCCGAGGCTGGAGCCGCCCATGCCCAGCACCAGCAGCTGCTCGAATCCGGCGGTGATCTCCTGCCCCCACTCGTAGACGGTTTCCAGGTGCTCCGGCTCGAAAGGCAAGTGGAAGAAGCTCGGCTCATTACCCGACCGCCAGCGGGCAAGCCGGTCCCTGAGCCCGTCCAGCCGAGGGCTCAAGGCCTCCACCTCCGATTCGGCGACGCCGTCCTCCCCCACCGCGTCGGAAAAGAAATTGGTCATGTCGATCATGAGGCGGTTGGCTGCGGTCACCCTCTCCCACCTTTGGTGCTGGATTGTTGGTTGGCGCGAAATCGAGGAAGGGCTGATGAAACAGCCCGATAGGATCAATCTATCCTACCGGGCAGGCGGGAAGCCAGCGGATTGCAGCTCAGGAATCAAATGGACATAAAAAAAGCCCTCCCGAAGGAGGGCTGTCCCCCACACCCCGGATCACGGGGATTCCCATGGAACCAGGTGTAATCTTAAGGGCCCTGGGGGCGGGCCCGCCGGCTGTGTTCCCCCCACATTTCCCGGCCCAGCTAGAATTCGGTACTGCCGCTCCCCGAGGAGGGGGCTACATGAACTTGGGCAAACCCCAGGCCATGGCTACGAAGATCAAGAGGAAAAGCAGTCGCCCCGTCATGGCAGGCCTCCTAGAGCAATCGAGCTGCTGGTTTCACAACCGCCTGCGGAGCGGTTCACCCCCTATAAGGCAACCCACGTGCCAAATAAAAATATGTATTAATAATCAATCACATAAACCGGGGTGTTCGCGCACCCCGCCCGAAACCGCCCGGCCACCCGCGACGCTTTTGTCCCCGATGAACGACACCCGAATCGCCACATAACAAATAAAGTTTTGATTTTAATAATCTTTTTTCTTGTCGCTCCGCAACGACAAGTCGCCCCGGGCTGTACCTTGCCACCGACATCCGCCCCGATCCCCCCGGCCGCAGGCCTGCCATTCGCAACGGCCATCCCACCGCCGAGCGGAAGGCCTTTCTCAAGATGCGGGAATTCCGGAAGCAAGACAGGTATCGAGCTCCTCCTATGGCCCCGTCGGGAAAGGAGCCCCGTCCCCAAGACGCAACGGGACCTCGTTCCATGCCCTGCGATGGGCTTCGCCTACGTTCCCAATGGTGGTTCTGAAGCGCCCTGTGGGGCAACGCTTCCAGCCGGACCGACCCCGCCGACCGACACGTCCGGACCCCC
Organism: Thiohalorhabdus sp. Cl-TMA; assembly: GCF_041821045.1. NCBI lineage: Bacteria > Pseudomonadati > Pseudomonadota > Gammaproteobacteria > Thiohalorhabdales > Thiohalorhabdaceae > Thiohalorhabdus > Thiohalorhabdus methylotrophus. The sequence goes on from NZ_JBGUAW010000007.1 coordinate 120,333, forward strand.
AGAGGAAGGTGGAATGGCTCCATTCCATCTTAGGAATATCAGAATCTTCCGAAAAAACGAAATATTTTCAGCATGTTGACAGTTTTTTAAATAAAGGCAATTTTTAGACTTAGTAAAAACTCATACCTTGTTTACAGAGGAGGTCGCCCGATGCGTCTTACCTTCCCATGGCTGGTCGGGGGAGCATTGCTCCTGCTCGGCGGGAGCGCGCCGGCGGAGATCCTCGACCCCGGGGATCCGCCGTTGGGCCTTCCCCCGGTACCGGTCCCCGAGGAAAACCCCATCACCAAGGCCAAGGTCGAGCTGGGCGAGCAGCTCTTCAAGGAAAAGCGGTTCAGCGGCAACGGGAGCATAAGCTGCTCCCATTGCCACAAGCCGCAAATGGCCTTCACCGACGGGCTGCCCATCGCCCAGGGCATCCGGGGCAAGAAGGGCACCCGCCACACACCTACGGTAATCAACGCCGTCTATTACAAGACGCAGTTCTGGGACGGTCGTCGCGAGAGCCTGGAGACGCAGGCCCTGGACCCGCTGACGAATCCCGTGGAGCACGGCCTGAAGAGCCACGGGGCGGTGCTTGACGTGGTTCGCGACGATGCGGACTACCGCGAGCAGTTCCGGGAGGTCTTCGGGGTCGCGCCCGGGGACATCAAGATCGGACATGTCACCAAGGCAATAGCCGCCTTCGAGCGGACCCAGGTCTCCGGCAATTCGCCCTTTGACCGGTACCTCTTTGGAGGCGAGCAGGACGCCATCTCCGAGTCCGCCAAACGGGGCCTGAAGATCTTCCGCAACAAGGGCCGCTGTGTGGACTGCCACACCATCGAGCAGAACTACGCCACTTTCACCGACAACGAGTTCCACAACCTGGGCGTCGGGTTCGACCGGATCCGGGATGAGCTCTTCACGCTCGTGGACAGCTTCCGGCGCATGAAGCAGCAGGACAAGAAGGGGGACATCGACAACAAAGTGCTCACCGACAAGAAGGTCACGGAGCTGGGCCGTTTCGCGGTGACCCTGGACCCCCAGGACGTGGGCCGCTTCAAGACCCCCACCCTGCGCAACGTGGCGGTTACGCCGCCCTATATGCATGACGGCAGCGAGGAGACGCTGATGGAGGTGGTGAAGTTCTATAACCGGGGCGGCAATCAGAACCCCCTGCTCGACGGCGGCATCAAGCAGCTCGATCTCACCGAGCAGGAGCAGCTGGACCTGGTGAACTTCATGAAGACGCTGACCAGCCCGCGCTTCAGCCACTTGGCGAAGGACGGCGGTAAATAACCTGCCAAAAGGGAGAGCCGATCATGAGCGACCGATTCAAACGCCGCGACTTCCTCAAGGGCGCCATGGCCACCGGGGCCGCCACCGCGGTTCCCTTCAGCCTGGTGGAGCTGAGCTGGGGCGCAGGCGGCACGCCGGAGTCCGCCGAAGCGCAGAATTTCACCTTCGCCTACATCTCCGATTCCCACCTCACCCACATCAAGGGCCAGAACTTCAACGAGAACTTCGACGGCGGCCTGAAGCGAGCCGTCACCGAGCTCAACTTCATGTCGCCCAAGCCGGACTTCGTGATCTACGGCGGCGATCTTTCCCAGCTCGGCAAGAAGGAGGAGCTCGATCACGGCCTGGAGATCATGTCCGGCATCCGCAACCTGGACGTGAAATGGGTGATCGGCGAGCACGACTACTATCTGGACCTGGGCAAGTACTGGCAGGACAACATCTCCGACCTGTACTACAGCTTCGACCACAAGGGCGTCCACTTCGTGGTCCTCAACAGCATTCTCACCTACGACGAGTGGACTCATGACCGCTGGCCCACCGCCATGGAGCGCATGCAGCAGATGGCCCGCCTGGACAATCCGGAGGGCTCGCCCTTCATGGTCGGCAGGGAGCAGCGGGAGTGGCTCGCCAAGGATCTGGAGCAGGTAAGCAAATCCACGCCCATCGTGGTGCTGTCGCACTCGCCGCTGTACCAGGTCTACAAGCCGTGGAACTTCTGGACCGACGACGCCGCCGAGGTACAGCAGATCCTGCAGCAGTTCGACCAGGTAAATGTTCTGCACGGACATGTGCATCAGATCATGTACAACCAGATCGGAAACATCACCTTCCAGGCCATGATGGCCACCGCGTGGCCGTGGCCGTATCCGGTCTCCTATGCCCAGCACGACAACTCCGTGCCCAAGACCACGGTGTTCATGAACCGGGCGGACCCCCACAACTCCCGGGATGGAACCGGCTGGGGCTCCGTGGACCTGATCACGGGCCGCGAGACCATCCACCACACCCTGTGGCGCAACACCAACCGCACCATCGCCTTCAGCGAGGAAAAGGGGCATCCCGTGGATTCCAAGTACCAGAAGCCGAAGAATCAGATCCCGCCCCAGGACCACTACTAACCCGGCACGAGGAGGTAATCATCCATGTGCTACAAAAGGATTTCCCTGCTGGCCCCGGCCCTGGTGGTTCTGGGCCTGACGGCGCACCCCGCGGCGGCCGACGAGTTCACCAAGGAGGAGCTGCAGAAATGGCGCCAGCAGTTCCGTACCGTGGTGGAAAAGGGCGAGAAGCTTTTCCACAGCTCCGAGCTGGGGAGCAACGGGCATAACTGCGCCGGCTGCCATCCCGATGCCGCCAACACCCACCCGGAAACCTATCCCAAGCTCCAGAAGCAGCTCGGACAGGTGGCGGAGCTGCGCAACATGATCAACTGGTGCATCGAGAATCCGCTGGAGGGCAAGCCGCTCCCCCTGGATTCCGAGGAGCTGATGCAGTTGGAGGCCTATATCAACTGGGAGCGCCGGGGCGTGGCCTTGGATCCCGGAAAGCACTAGGTCGGCGGCCAAAAAAAGGCGCCCGCTTAGCGGGCGCCTTTCAGGGAGCAAGCGGCGGTTTTCAGTGTCCGCCGCCTCCGGCCGGTGCCGCACCATCCACGAGCGTCTCGCCCGGCTTGCTGGGCAGACGCGGCATGGTGATCTCCGGGAATTCCCCGGTCAGGGACTTGAGGAAGGCCACGATGTCGGCCACCTGCTTGTCGGACAGGTCCCGATTGAGCTGGACCTTGCCCATGACTCGGACCGCCTCGGACAGGGACTCCACGGCCCCGTTGTGGAAGTAGGGGGCGGTAAGCTCCACGTTCCGCAAGGTGGGCACCTTGAACATGTGCTTGTCCCCTTCCTTCTTGGTGACCTTGTAGCGCCCGGGATCCTCGGCCAGGTTGTATTTCTCCACGTACTTGCTGTCCATGAAGGTCGGGAACTTCCGGAAGAAGCCCTGGCCGGAGGGCATGCTCGGCTGCGGACCGTTGAAGGCCGCACCGGAGTGGCAGGACGTGCATCCCACCTGATTGAAGGTCTTCATGCCCCGTACCTGCTGTTCGGTAAGGGCGTCCTTCTTGCCCTCGACGTAGTGGTCGTAGGGGCTGTTGGGCGTGATCAGGGTCCGTTCGAAGGCGGCGATGGCCTTCACGGCATTGTCGATGGTCACCGGATTCTCGCCATCGAATACCTTGTTGAACGCTTGGCGGTAACCGGGCACCTCCTTCACGCGCTCCATGACCTTGTCATGGGAGGGCATGCCCATTTCCGGATGCGCCAGCAGGGGACCTTTGGCCTGTTCTTCCAGGCTGTCGGCGCGGCCATCCCAGAACTGCGTGGACATGAAGGCCGAATTCCACACCGTCGGTGCGTTACGCGGGCCCACGCGGCCGTGCACACCCATGGAGGAGGGCCGCCCGTCATCCCCGCCTTCCCTGATGTTGTGGCAGGTGTTGCACGAAACAGTGCCGGTCTCCGACAGCCGGGGATCGAAATAGAGCTTCTTGCCGAGCTCCACCTTGGCTTCCGTGGTCGGGTTATCCTGAGGCGCCTCCACGGACTCCGGCAGGGACTGCCAGTCATAGGCCAGCGCGGGACCCGCCGCGAGCAGGCCGGTGGCGGCACCGGCCACCATGAGCCCGTGAACGACGTTCTTCCGGAAGGCTCGTGCCATGAACCAACCCCTCCTTGTCAGGTTGTTGAATAGCCGCTGAAAAGTGTGCGCTTAGTATATATAAAAAGTTAGAAGAAGTCTAAAATATTTCCATATTAATATTATGGAATAAACAAATCCGGCGAACAACGCGGGCGGCGAATGGGCTACAATCGGGGCACTAGCCACCAAGCCCGAATTCGCTCTTTTCTATGGATACGCCAGATACGCTTATCGACCTGATCCGCCACGGCGAACCGGAAGGCGGGAAGAAGTACCGCGGCCAGACCGACGACCCGCTCACGGAGCGGGGCTGGCAGCAGATGTGGACCGCCGTGGGCGGGCACCGCCCCTGGCGGCGAATCGTCAGCTCGCCTCTATCCCGCTGTGCCGCCTTCGCCCATGCCCTGGCTGGGGAAATGGGGCTGGAGGCGGCCACCGACCCCCGACTCATGGAGGTGGGCTACGGTCCCTGGTCCGGACGCACCACCGACGAGATCCGGGCGGAGGAGCCCGATGCCATGGCGGCCTTCCTGCGGGACCCGTGGAGCAACCGGCCCGTAGGGGCCGAGGATATGGAGCGCTTCACGGCGCGGGTGCTCGCCGCCTACGAGGAGCATCGCTCGGGAGACGACGGCCCCCTGCTGATCGTCGCCCACGCCGGGGTACTGCGCACCGTCATCGCGCACAACCTGGGCATGCCCCTGGAGAACCTCTTCCATCTCCAGATCCCCTACGCTGGCCGCGCCCGATTCCATGCCCCCGACGGACGCCTCCGTCTAACCCATCTCGCGGCGCGGCCGCCGGAGCGCTGAGATGCTTCCGCCCCTGGTGGCCCTGGCGGACCTGACCCGCATCCCGGTACCCCGAACCTCCCGGGCCGGCGCGGCGGATCATGCCCGCGCCGTGCCCTGGTATCCAGCCGCGGGCCTGGTAATCGGGGTGCTCCTCGTCACCACCGCCTTCCTCCTACAGGGGCTGCCGGTGTTTCTGGTGGCCATTGCCGTTACAGGCCTGTGGATCGGCCTCACGGGCGCCCGGCACCTCCAGGGGCTGGCGGACACCGCCGACGGCTTCATCGGCGGCTACGGCAACCGGCGACGCATCCTGCGGATCATGCGGGACCGCCAGGGCGGGATGGGCGCCCTGGCGGCGGTGATCCTGGTGGTCCTGGCCAAGGCCTTCGCCGTCGGCTGCCTGCTCCACCATCAACAGTGGGCCAGCCTGCTGGCCGCGCCCGTGGCCGGGCGGGTGCTCCTGGGAGGCATCCTTGCCACCACCCCCCACGTTCCCGACGACCCGGGCGACCTTCCCCTGTTTCCCCACCTGGACCGGGCGGCGGTGATGGCGGGGATCCTGGCCGGGGCCCTGCTGCTCGGCGCGGCCATGACCGGCGGCCTGGCGGCGCTCGCCGTGCTGGCGGTGCTCGCCGGCCTCCTTCGCTGGGCATCCAAGCAGGCCCTGGGCGGATTCAATTCGGACATCCTCGACACCGCCTGCGAGCTGGGCGAGCTCGCCGCCCTGGGCGCGGCCCTCTGGGGCGCGGGCGCATGCCTGTAACCCCGCACCGGACGGCTCGCCGTGCCTGAGCTGCCGGAAGTAGAGGTCACTCGCCTCGGCATACAGCCCCATACCGAAGGGCGGCTCCTGGAAGGGGCGCGCATCCGGGAGCCGCGCCTGCGCTGGCCGGTCCCGGAAGGCCTCCACGAGCGCTTGCGGGGGCGGCGGATCCGGGCGGTGGAGCGGCGGGCCAAGTACCTCCTCCTGCGCCTGGAGCCCGGCGGCACCCTGCTGATCCATCTGGGCATGTCGGGAAGCCTGCGCGTGGTGCCGGCGGAAACGCCGCCCGCCCCCCACGACCACGTGGACCTCCTGCTGGAGGACGGCCGGGTCCTCCGTCTGCGGGACCCGCGGCGATTCGGTGCCGTGCTGTGGACGGAGGAGGCCCCAGAGATCCATCCCCGCCTGGCCGGCCTGGGGCCCGAGCCCCTCTCGCCGGCGCTTACCGGCACACACCTCCATCGGCGCAGCCGGGGAAGAAAACTGGCCGTCAAGTCCTTCCTCATGGATCCGCAGGTGGTGGTGGGGGTGGGCAACATCTACGCCAGCGAGGCGTTGTTCCGGGCGGGAATCCACCCCGGGCGGGAGGCGGGACGGATCGGGCGGGAGCGCTACGACCGCCTGGCACGAGCAGTGGCGGAAGTGCTGGAAGCGGCCATCGCGGCCGGCGGGACCACCCTGCGGGACTTCACGAGCAGCGACGGCGCGCCCGGCTATTTCCGCCAGCAGCTGGCGGTCTACGGTCACGCCGGAGCGGCCTGCCCCGGATGCGGTGCCACCATCGAGAAGGCGGTGATCGGCCAGCGGTCGAGCTTCTTCTGCCCGAAGTGCCAGCGTTGAGGGGCGTTCGTCCTGTTCAAGGCTTGGCCGGACTCAGTACCATCCCCTTCCCTTCCCCGCGTGGGTCGGCGGCCGCCTCCACCTCGCCGTTCTTCCGGTCCCAGAGTATCGCCTGCATATTACCGAAGGTCCGGCCCACGCTCTCGAAGGAATGGCCCATGCCCTCCAGGGCCTCGCGCTCCCGGGCGGAGAAGGTGTCCGGCTCGTGCTGGACGGCGTCGGGCAGATACTGGTGGTGGAAGCGGCGGCGGGTGACCCAGTGCTCGAGGGCCTCGGCGCCCCCCTCGTCGTAGATGGAGCCCAGCACCGCCCTCGCCACCATGGTAATGATGCGCGAGCCGCCCGGCGTCCCCACGATCAGGGTTCGCTCAGGACCTTCCACGAAGGTGGGGCTCATGGAGGAGAGCGGGCGCTTGCCGGGCGCGATGGCGTTGGCCGCGCCGCCCACCAGACCATAGACGTTGGGGGAGCCCGGTTTGGCGACGAAGTCGTCCATCTCGTCGTTGAGTACCACGCCCGTATCCCCGGCCACGAAGCCGCTTCCGAAGGGGTAGTTGATGGACAGGGTGGCGGCCACGCGATTGCCGCTGGAATCCAGGATGGAGAAATGCGTGGTGTGGCGGGCGGCCCGGGCCGCGGGCGGTCCGGGCAAGTATTCGCTCGGCAGGGCCTTCTCGGGGTGGATGGTCGCCGCCAGGCCGGCGTTGTAGGGCCGGCTGATCAGGCGCCCGATGGGCACGTCGACGAAGTCCGTATCGCCAAGATGGACCGCCCGGTCGCGGTAGGCGCGCCGCATGGCCTCGATGAGCAGATGCATGCGGGTGACCTCGTCCCGCTCGGCGTACTCCTTGGCCGCGAGCATGCGGAGGATCTGGGCGATGGCCACCCCGCCGGAGGAGGGGGGCGAAGCGGACACCACACGATGACCGGCCACCTCGAAGGCGATGGGCGCACGCTCCACCACCTCGTAGGCCGCCAGATCCTCCCGGGTAATGAGCCCCCCCGCGGCCTGGTTGACCTCCGCCAGCTCGCGCGCCACGGGTCCCGCGTAGAAGCCCGCGCGCCCTTCCTCGGCGATGCGCGCCAGGGTCTTCGCCAGCCCGGGCTGCCGGATCACCGTGCCGAGCTCGGGGACCTTGCCATCCACCAGGAACAGCTCGGCGGCCCGGGGGTAGCGGCGCAGCACCTCCTGGCGGAATTCCGCCAGGAGCCGGTAGCGCTCGGTGACCTCGAAGCCCTCCCGCGCGTAGCGGATGGCCGGGGCGAGGCTCCGCTCCAGTGGTAACGCCCCGTATTTCTTCGCGATATGCACCAGCGCCGCCGGCTCGCCCGGCACCCCCGCGGCCTTGGGGCCGTTGATGGAGGCCCCCTCGATCACCTCGCCGCGGTCGTTCTGATACATGTCCGCACTGGCCGCTGCCGGGGCCTCCTCCCGGCCGTCCACCATCACCTCGCGTCCGTCGGCGGTGCGCAGCAGCCAGAAGCCGCCGCCGCCGAGCCCCGAGCTGTAGGGCTCCACCACCGCCAGCGCGGCGGAAACCGCCACCGCGGCATCGAAGGCGTTGCCTCCTGCCGCGAGGATCTCGCGGCCGGCCCGGGTCGCTAGCGGGTGAGCACTCGCCACGGCGGCCGGATGGGAGGGACCCTCCGCCCATACCGGAGCGGGGAGGAAGAGCAGGATCAGAAGCCAGACGGAAAACCGTCGCGACGAGGGAGCGCGTCGGCGCATGGGGGCTCCTTTCCGGTGCTTGAAGGGCTGTTCGGGCTCGGCGGGCTACCACTCCGCCGGACGCGATCCGGCCGCCCGCCTACTCCTCCCCCGGGCCCGCGCCTCCGCCGGAACCCAGGCGACGGTTCAGGGCGCTCACCACCTCCGAATGCACGAACGCCGAAACGTCCCCGCCCATGCGGTAGATCTCGCGCACGAGCCCGGAGGAGAGATAGGTATAGGACTCGCCCGTCATCAGGAACAGGGTCTCCACGTCCGCATCCAGCTTGCGGTTCATGGAGGCCATCTGGAACTCGTACTCGAAATCCGAGATGGCGCGCAGCCCGCGCAGTATCACGCCCGCGCCCTGATCGTGGACGATGTCTATGAGCAGGCGGTCGAAGGAGATCACCCGCAGGTTGGGGATATCGCTCATGACCCGCTCCACCAGGGCCACCCGCTCCTCCAGCGGGAACCAGGGTCCCTTGGAGTAGTTGGCGGCCACGGACACGACCACCTCGTCGAAGAGGCGGCTGGCCCGCCGGATCAGATCCTCGTGCCCCTTGGTTATGGGATCGAAGGTCCCGGGGTAGATGGCCACCCGAGGATCCCGTCCCGGCGTTTTCCCCGTCACTGCATTCCTCGCTCGGCGTACGGGCTCATTCCCCGTCCCGCCTGTACAGATGGAAGTCCGAGGCCCCGCATGTGCCGGACCGGTCCTCCCGCCACCGCTCCGGCACCGTGGGGGACCCCTCGTCCTTCCCCGCCTCCAGGTAGATACGGGCCTCCGGCGCCAGCCAACCGCCCACCTCCAGGGCCGCCGCGGCGCGGCCGGCCCACTGGTGGCCGAAGGGGGGATCCAGAAAGACCAGATCGAAAGGCCGTTCCGCCGTCCCGGCGAGGAACCGCCAGGCGGATGCCGGCACGACGCGGATGCGGGCGTCCTCGCCGAAGATGGTCAGGTTGTCCCGCAGCGCCGCCAGCGCCGGCCGGCCCTGCTCCACGAAAGTGGCATGACCGGCCCCCCGGGAAAGGGCCTCGATGCCCAGCGCCCCGCTGCCGGCGAACAGATCCAGCACCCGGGCGCCCTCCACTTCCCCCTGAAGCCAATTGAACAGTGTCTCCCGCACCCGGTCCGCGGTGGGCCGCACGTCCTTGCCGCGCGGCACGCGCAGCCGGCGGCCCCTGGCCGCTCCGCCGATAACCCGCACGACCGCTACGCCGATGCCGGGCGCGCAGCGGGACGATTCCCTCCCCGGTCAGCCCGGCTCACCACTTCCGCTCAAGCCCCACGCCGCAGTGCTCCAGCAAGGCGCTGGTGCCCCCACCCTCAGGATAGGTGGCGGTCACGGCAGTGGCGGTGAGGTCCAGCTCCCGCCCGCCCTGGGGGGAAGTGAAGCGCTCATTGGCGATGCGGTCCTTCCAGATGCCGCCCGCGGCCTGCGCATCCTGGGCGCTGGCCTCGGGGAGCAGCACGGTGAAATGGTCGGGACCCGAGCGGCTGATCTGGTTGTACTTGCGCATGTTCGCGCCCAGTAGCGCGCCCACCTGCTCCAGGAAGGCGTCGGCGGTGAAGTCGCCAAACTCCTTGCGGTAGCTGGAGAGCTGATCGAGCTTCAGGGTCATGATGCTGAACTGCCGCTGGAACCGCTCGGAACGCGCCTCCTCGGCGACCACCTGCTCCCGGAAGGGCTCCGGCATCATCATGCCGGTGACCGGATCCCGCTGGTAGACCTGGAAGAACCGCTCCGTCCGCTTCAGGGCCGTTCGGATACGCGCCAGCAGCTCCTCGGCCTCGATGGGCTTGGTTATGTAGTCGTCCGCTCCCAGGGAGAGTCCGTACACCTGGTCCTGGATCTCTTCCTTGGCGGTGAGGAACAGGAAGGGGACGAGGGCGTACCGCCCCTGGCTGCGTACCTGCCGATAAAACTCGTAGCCGTCCATCTCCGGCATCATGATGTCGGAGACGATGGCATCCGGGCGCCGCAGCTGGAGAACCTCCAGGGCTTCCTGACCGTTCTCCGCGGAGATGACGTCGAACCCTCCGGAACGGAGGATATGCTCCAGCATCTGCCGGGAGGAGCTGGAGTCCTCCACCAGCAGCACCCGTTGCACTACGTCGGCCATGTTCGCTCCCTCCGGCCGTGCCTCCTGTCAGAGACAAACCGAGACGCACGGGCGGTGGCTGCCGCCCTCGATCCCGGATCCCGGTGGACGCGGGAAACGGTTGGCCTATAGGTTCCCACAACCGGCCTCGTCATGGAAACCGCACGTGGCCCACGGGTACTGCCCGCAAGGCAGAGCAGTGCCCGAAAAAACGCCCCGCGCAACCGGAGTCCGGGAAACGCGGGGCGCTGATGGCCGGGGCGGGCCCCGGTCGGCCGCATGCCGTGGGCTATTCCGCCGCCTGATCCTCCTTGAAGGCCTCCGGACGGCGGTTGCCCACCACCACCGTCACCATCCGCGCGGGGTCCAGCCGCTGCTGCATGGCCTCCTGGATCCCGCCCGCCTCCGCGCTCCGCACCCGCGGAATGTAGCGCTCCAGATAGTCGGCTCCCAGGGTGTAGAAGCCCATGGTGGCCAGCTGGTCCACGATATCCTGGTTACTGGAGATCTTCAGGGGAAAGGAGCCGGTAAGATACCGCTGGGCGGCCGTCACCTCTTCCTCGGTGGGGCCGTTCTCCACGAATTTCGCCACCTCCTCCTCGAGCAGGCCCATGGCTTTGCCGAGGTTCTCGTTGGCCGTCTGGAGCCCGGCCACGAACGGCCCCAGGCGCTGCATGCCGCTGAAGGTGCTGAACACGCTGTAGGACAGGCCGTGCTCCTCGCGGACGGCGCCCACCAGCCGAGAGGCGAACCCGCCCCCGCCGAGGCTGTAGTTCCCCACCAGCAGCGGGAAATAGTCCTCGTCATCGCGCCGCGTGGCGGGCTGCCCCATGAGCACGTGGGCCTGTGCCACATCCCGCTCCAGGAACACCTGGCGGGGCCCTTTCATCTCCGGAACCTCCGGAAGGGGCTCCGGCTTGGTCCCTTTGGGCAGGCGGCCTAGGGTGTCAGCGAGCAGCTTCTCCGCCTCGCCGCGATCCAGATTCCCCACCACGGCGATGGTGGCGTTGGACCCCACGAAATGGCGCTCGGCGAATTCCTGCAGGTCGGCCCGGTCAATCTTGCGGATCTGCTTGGGCACCCCTTCCGTGGGATGGGCGTAGGGGTGGTCGCCGTAGACCTCCCGGAAAAAGGCCTTCACCGCCACGGTCTGGGGATCCTCCCGGCCACGCCGGATGCCGATGATCTGGCGCTGGCGCTCCCGGGCCAGCGCCTGCTTGGAGAAGGCCGGCTTCATGAGCGCCTTGGCCATCAGGTCCAGGGCCTTCCGCTCGGTGCCCTGCCGGGTGAGGCTGGTGACCTGGAGGCTCAGGGTGTCGTGGCCGTTGGAAGCGCCGTATTCCAGCCCCAGGCTGTCCACCTTGCGGGCGAAGGCGTCGGGGGAAAGGTCGCCGGCCCCCTCGTCGAGCATGCGCGCCGTGAGGGCCGAGAGGCCGAACAGACCCTCGGGGTCCCGGGCGCTGCCCGCGTCGAAGCTCACCCGGACGCTGACCATGGGCAGGGAGGTGCGCTTGACGAACAGCACCCGGGCGCCATTGTCCATCCGCCAGGTCTGGATGGGGATGGAATACTCGGGCGTCCCGTGTTCGGGCTCCTGCGCGGCCTGGCCGCCGGCTCCCCAGGCGGCCAGTAGCAGGCCGGTCATCGCCGCCGCCAGGAAACGCCCTGCCCTGCCCCCGAATTGTCGCCTCGGCATAGCTCTGCTCACGATTCACTCTCCGCGGATTGGCGCTGTTCCGGATGGAGCCGCACGATGGTGCGGCGGTTGGGCTGGAGGTACTTGCGGGCCACCGCCCGGACCTGCTCGGGGGTCACCGCGCGGATGCGGTCCAGGTAGGTGTTCAGGTATTCGTGACCGTAGCCGATGGTCTCCAGCTTGCCGATCTGCATGGCCTGGTAGAAAACGGAATCCCGCTGAAACACCTCGGCGGCCTCGATCTGGCGCTTCACCCGCTCCAGCTCGTCGGCGGGGACCAGCTTCTTGCGCAGGGTCCCAACCTGCTCCAACAGGGCGGATTCCAGATCCTGCAGGGAAGCGTCGGAGGATGGCGTCCCCTCCAGGTAGAACAGACCGGGCTCCCGGCTTTCCGGGTCATAGTAGACACCCGCAGCTGCCGCCACCCGCTGGTTGCGCACCAGATCGGCGGAGAACCGGGAGGAGCGCCCCTCGTCCAGGACGCCGGCCAGGACCCGCAGCGCGAATGGCTCCCACGGCTTGTCGGCGGCGGGCAGGTTGGGTGCGTGGTAACCGGCGATCAGATAGGGCACCCGCGCCCGCTCCGTGAGGTCCACGCTGCGCCTGCCGCTGATGTCCGGGTTGTAGGAGGGCTTGCGGCGCGGATCCTCGCCCCGCTCGAAGCCTCCGAAATACTTCTCCGCCAGATCGAATACCTGCGCCGGCTTCACGTCCCCCACCACAACCAGGCGTGCGTTGCGCGGGGAATAGTATTCCTCGTACCAGGACCGGGTCTGGGCCAGCGTCAGATCCTTGAGGTCCGGCATCCAGCCGATGACCGGATCGCCGTAACCACTGGCGTCGAAGGCCACCGAGGTCAGGGTTTCCTGGGCCAGGGCCTGGGGGTTGTCCTCAACCCGCAGGCGGCGCTCTTCCATGACCACCTGGACCTCCTTTTTGAACTCCTTCTTCAGGAGCTTCAGGTTGACCATGCGGTCGGCCTCGAGCCGCAGGCCCACCTCCAGGCGGTCGGCGGCGAGCTGTTCGAAGTAGGCGGTGTAATCCTGACCGGTAAAGGCGTTCTCCTGGCCCCCGTTGCGGGCGATGATCTCGGAGAGCTCGCCCGGCCCCACCTCCTTGGTGCCCTTGAACATCATGTGCTCGAGCACGTGGGAAATGCCGGTCTGGCCGCGAATCTCATCAAGCCCGCCAACCCGGTACCAGACCATGGAGGTAACCACGGGCGCGCGGTGGTCGGGCTTGACGAACACTTCCATGCCGTTCGACAGCGTCCGCGAGACCACGCCCCCTTGGGCCTGGACGGCCGGGGCCGCCACGGCCAGGGCGCTCGCGGCGAGGAACAGCCACACGAGCAGACGGCCTTTGAGCATGTCTTCTCCTAAAGTACGGGTCCTGCGCGTTCGGGGGGCAAGCCCACACGAGTCAGAGGACGAGTGGAGGTTACGAAATAAGCAATTGATATTCAGACAGGAAATTGTCCCGGAGAGTTCCCGGGCCCTACTATGCCGGGAGCCATCCTCCCGGAGCGTGGGTCCGGCGCGGGCGCTCCGGGCTCGCCGAATGGCGGCGAATTTCTGAGACAGGACGCTAGAGGTTATCATGGGCCCATGAACCGCCTGACGGCTCCCCCAACGTAGTGAGGGCGCATGTTTAAGCGCAAGAACGAAATACCGGAGGCCTCCAGCGGTACCGAAGAGGGCCGTCGTGGCCTGTTCAGCCGCATGAAGCAGGGCCTCGCCAAGACCCGGGGCAGCTTCACCGAGGGCCTGGCCCGACTGGTGGCGGGCAAGAAGCAGATCGACGACGAGCTCCTGGAAGAGCTGGAGACCCTGCTGATCACCGCCGACGTGGGCGTGGAGGTCACCACGGAGATCATCGACGCCATCACCGAACGGGTCAAACGGCGCGATCTGGATGACCCGGAGGCGCTGGTACGCGCCCTTCGGGGCTACCTGGTGGAGGCCGTCTCGGTTCCCGGGGAAATACCGGAATGGCGGCCCGGCGAGGACAACCGCGTGGTGCTGGTGGTGGGCGTCAACGGTGTGGGCAAGACCACCACCATCGGCAAGCTTGCCGCCCGCTACCAGCAGGAGGGCCTGTCGGTCATGCTGGCCGCCGGGGATACTTTCCGCGCGGCGGCGGTGGAACAGCTCCAGCAATGGGGGCAGCGGTGCGATTGCCCCGTGGTGGCGCAGGATTCCGGGGCGGATTCCGCCTCCGTCATCCACGACGCCGTGCAGGCGGCCGCCAGCCGGGGCACCGACGTCCTGCTGGCGGATACCGCCGGGCGGCTGCACACCAAGACCAACCTCATGGAGGAGCTCACCAAGGTCCGCCGCGTGGTGAACCGGCTGGACGGCGACGCACCCCATGAGACCTGGCTGGTGGTGGATGCCACCACCGGGCAGAACGCCGTCGCCCAGGCGGAGAAGTTCAACGAGTCCGTGCCGCTGACCGGCCTGGTGGTAACCAAGCTGGACGGCACGGCCAAGGGCGGCATCGCCGTTTCGCTGGTCCGCCGCCTGGGCCTGCCCATCCGCTACATCGGCGTGGGCGAGGGGTTGGAGGACCTGCGGCCCTTCGATCCGGAGGCCTATGTGGACGCCCTGCTCGATACCGAACCGGCCGGGACTGATGCTGCGCCTTGACCGCGTTTCCAAACGCTACGCCCAGGGCCATACGGCCCTGCAGGGCATCTCCCTGGAGCTGGAGCCCGGTTCCATGCATTTCCTCACCGGGCATTCCGGCGCCGGCAAGAGCACGCTCTTGAAGCTCGCCACGGCCATGGAGCGGCCTTCCGGCGGCCGGATCTTCTTCGGCGACCAGGAGATCACCCGCATCCCGCGCCGCCGCGTTCCCCATCTGCGCCGCGCCATCGGCACGGTCTTCCAGGACCACAAGCTGCTGTACGACCGCACCGTGCACGAGAACGTGGCGCTGGCCCTGCGGGTGGCCAACTTTCCGCGGAACCGCATCCACGGGCGCGTCCAGGCGGTGCTCACCAAGGTGGGCCTGGAGGGGCACCAGAACAAGCTGCCCATCACCCTTTCCGGGGGCGAGCAGCAGCGGGTGGCCATCGCCCGCGCCCTCGTGAACAAACCCGACCTGCTGCTGGCGGACGAGCCCACGGGCAACCTGGACCAGGAGCTGGCCGACGAGATCATGGACCTGTTCTACGAGTTCCACCAGTTCGGCATGACCGTGCTGGTGGCCACGCACGATCTCACACAGCCGAACCGGCTGGACCTGCCGCAGATCCGGCTCCAGCAGGGCCAGATGGCCGCCTGATGCTGCCCTTTACCCCGCTTCGCCAGCACCGCGAGATATTCCGCGAGGCGGCCGCCAACCTGGCCCGCCATCCGGGCAGCACGCTCCTCACCGTGCTGGTCCTGGCGGCGGCCATGGCCTTGCCGGCGGCCCTCATGCTGGTCACGGACAACCTGGAACGGCTGACCAGCCGCTTCGATGCCCCGGGCACCCTGAACGTCTTCCTCGCTTCGGAGACCGACCGACCGGTGGCGGACATCGAATCCCGGCTCCTTGGGCTCGACGACGTGGCATCCGTTTCCTACACCCCCCCGGACCAGGCACTCGAAGAGGCGGCCCGGCTCCTGGACCTGGGCGACGCCCTGGGCGGCCTGTCGGAGAACCCGCTGCCCGGGAGCTTCCGCGTGACCGTGGCCGCCGGCCGGCGCGGACCCGATCGGCTGGCGCGCCTGGCGGACAGCATCGGCGGCTGGCCGGGCGTGGATCGGGTCCAGTACGAGCGCCAATGGGTGGAGCGGTTTCAGGCTTCCGTGGGCTTTCTCCGGAGCGTGGGCAGCGTAACCGCCCTGCTCCTGGGAGGCGTGGTGGTGCTGGTCATCGGCAACACCATCCGCCTGGCGGTGGCGGCGCGGCGCAGGGAGATCGAGGTCATCAAGATGATCGGCGCCACCGACGCCTTCGTCCGCCTTCCCTTCCTCTACACGGGACTGCTGCAGGGGGCTCTGGCGGCCCTGGGGGCGTGCATCCTGGTAGCCGTGGCGCTGGGCTTCCTGGAAGGGGCCATCGCTGATCTGGCGTCCCAATACGGGGCCCGATTCACCCTGGAGGGACCCGGCTTGCGCTATCTGGGCGCGCTACTTCTGGCCGGTGCCGGCCTCGGCTGGCTGGGCTCCCGCTTGGCGGTCGGCCGGCACCTTCGGGATATCGAGCCTGCCTAGTACCCCTTGGTGACCATTCACGAGCCCGTTTAACATCAGCACCCTTGAATTCGGCGGGACGAATCCCCATTTTAGGAAAGAGTCCAATCCGTCCTCTGGAACTTCCTTCAGCCATCGGGCTCTAAGAAAATACGACGGTGGCAGAAGGAGTTACGGAACCGCTTCCGGCCAGCCCGGCTGTAAGCCACCGAGGAAAAGAACCAGGAACTCGCTTCCCAACCAAGGGGGAGGTTTCGCCCATGGCTTCCAAAAGCCTGGCACTCTCGATCGACGCCCATAGCGGCTCTCTAGAGAGCTATCTTTCCTACGTACGCCGGCTTCCTCTGCTCTCCTGGGAGGAGGAGCAGGATTACGCCCGCCGGTACCGTGGCGAGGAGGATCTCGAAGCCGCCCGTGCCCTGGTTCTGTCCCATCTCCGGGTGGTGGTGCGGATCGCGCGCGGCTACCAGGACTACGGACTGCCCTTCGCCGACCTGATCCAGGAAGGCAACATCGGCCTCATGAAGGCGGTGAAGAACTTCGATCCGGATCGCGGGGTGCGACTGGTGAGCTTCGCCGTGCACTGGATCCGGGCCGAGATCCACGAGTACATCCTGCGCAATTGGCGGATGGTGAAGGTCGCCACCACCAAGGCGCAGCGGAAGCTGTTCTTCAATCTCCGCAAGGCCAAGAAGCACCTCTCCTGGCTGTCCCGGGAGGAGGCCCGAGACATCGCCGAGGACCTGCAGGTCCCCGAGGAGCAGGTACTGAAAATGGACGCGGTGATGTCGCGCGGCGACCAGTCCCTCAACGAGCCCATCGGTGAGGACGAGGAAGGCGACACCCGGGTGGACATGCTCGCCGACGGCGGAGCCACCGTCGAGGAAGAGCTGGCCGAATCCGAACAGAAGCAGCGCACCGGTCAGGCCCTTTCGCGGGCCCTCGCCAACCTGGACGATCGCAGCCGCAATATCATTCAGCGCCGCTGGCTCGCCGAACAGCCGGCCACGCTCCAGGAGCTCGCCGATCAGTACGAGGTCTCCGCGGAGCGGGTTCGTCAGATCGAGCGCAAGGCGCTTACCAAGCTGCAGGGCCCCATCTCGGAGGCCATGGAGGCCGAAAACGGTTGAGACGCCGAGGCTCCTCCTCGTAACCGAACGGCACCGCACCGGCGGACGACCGCTGCTGGGCGTGGTGGAGGAGGCCTTGCGTGCGAACCTGCCCGCAGTGCAATTCCGCGACCGCGATCTCCCCGAGGAGGAGGCCTGGGAATACGCGGCTGCCCTCCGCGAGGCCACACGCAGGCGGGGTGCCCTCCTGTTCGTGAACGGGCGTCCGGAGCTCGCCCGGGCGGTTCGGGCGGATGGTCTGCACCTCCCCGAGGGCTATCCCCGTCCGCCAACCACGGAGTGGAGCGGAGTGCTCACCGTGGCCGCCCATGACGGGCACGGCCTGGAGCGTGCCCGGCAGGTACATGCGGACTTCGCCCTTCTCTCTCCCCTGTTCGACACCCGCAGCCATCCGGATACCGAACCGCTGGGGCCCAAGCGCTTCGCCGCACTGGCCGCCGAAAGCCCGGTTCCTCTGGTGGCCCTCGGCGGCATCAACGCCGGGAACGCCCACCTTGCCCGGGAATCCGGAGCCCGCGGCGTGGCCTGCATGGACGCCATCCTCGGGGCGCCGGATATTGCCGGAGCGGTGTCGGACCTGCTCGCCGCCTTCGGCGACTAGCTTCCAAAGTCCCCACTCCTCCAGAAGCTCGGTTACGGCGCGGGACTGACCCCATTTGTTCGGTTCGGTTTCGGGAAAGGCGACGTCTTGCCCACGCCTGTACGGCGGGAGATGCGGAGCCCGACCGGTAGCTCTAGAGGGGATCGAACAGGCCGTGGCCGGCCAGATGGCGCAGCAGGGGACCGTTGGCGCCCGGCATGGCGGCCGCCTCCGCCCACAGCTCCGCCTTCTCCGCCCAGCGGATAGCCTGGCCCTCCAGGCCGCTGGGCTCGCCCGCGAAGCGGGTCACCAGGAAGGGATAGAGCCGCACGGCATAGTCCCGTTGCGCATGATCGAAGGCGGGATACGGATGGGCCTCCGCAACGCGGATACCCAGCTCCTCCGCCAGCTCCCGGAAGAGTGCCGCCTCCGCGGACTCCCGCGCTTCGAGCTTGCCCCCGGGGAATTCCCAGGTGCCGCCGCCCGGACCCTCCGGGTCGCGGCTCCCGAGCAGAAAGTATTCCTCCCACCGCACCAGTCCCACCGCCACATATAGCTCGGGCTGCGACGACACGGCTTTCCCTCCTGATGTGCTCCGGTCACCCGCCCGACCCGCGGGCACCCGGAGTCAACGGTCCACGGCGTCGGTATGGCGACGCGGGCGGGCGCCTAGGTGCGGTATTCGGCGTTGATGGTCACGTATTCGTGGGAGAGGTCGCAGGTCCAGAGGTGGGCCCTTCCCGCGCCCCGGCCCAGATCGAGGTGCAGGGTCACCTCCTCGGGGGCCATGGCCGCTTCTCCGGCCTCCTCGGTATAGTCCGGGGCGCGCACGCCGCCCCGAACCACGCATACCTCGCCGATGTGCAGGGTCACTCCGCTCCAGTCCAGCTCCTCCGGGGCCGCCGCCCCGGCGGCCATCAGGATCCGGCCCCAGTTCGGATCGGTCGCGTAGGCGGCCGTCTTTACCAGCGGCGAGCATCCGATTCGGCTGGCGATGGCCTCGGCCTCGGCGGTATCCGCTCCCCCGGTAACCTGGACGGTAAGGAGCTTAGTGGCCCCCTCCCCGTCCCGGACGATGGCCAGGGCCAGATCCTTGCACACCGCTTCCACCGCTTCGGCCACGGTCCCGAAGCGGGGATCGGTGACGTCGGCGATCGGCGCGATCCCCGCCTGGCCGGTGGCGCTCAGCGTTAGCGCATCGTTGGTGGAGGTGTCCCCGTCCACGCTGATGCGGTTGAAGCTTTCCCCCACCGCCTTGCGCAGCATGGCTTCCAGCGGGACGTCCTGAACCGGGGCGTCGGTGGCCACGAAGGCGAGCATGGTGGCCATGTTGGGGTGGATCATCCCGGAGCCCTTGGCGATCCCGGTCACATGCACGGACGTCCCGTCCACGGTAACGGTCCGGCTGGCGCCCTTGAGGCGGGTGTCCGTGGTGCCGATGGCTGCCGCCGCGTCCCACCAGGCCTCCGGCTCCTCCCGGAGCCTATCGCCGCAGACGGGCAGGGCCCGCTCGAAGGGAGCCAGCGGCAGGGGATCGCCGATGACGCCCGTGGAGAAGGGAAGGACGGCATCGGCCTCCACCTCCAGCAGCTCCGCGGCGAGCCGGCAGCTTTCCCGCGCCACCTCCATCCCGGCGTCGCCGGTGCTGGCGTTGGCATTGCCGGAATTGATCACCAGGGCCCGGGGCGCCGCGGCGCGCAGATGCTCCTCGGCCACCAGGACGGGGGCGGCGCGAAGCCGGTTTCGGGTGAAAACGGCGGCGGTGCGGCTTCCGGGTGCCAGCGCCATCACCACGAGGTCCTCGTGGTCGGTATACTTGAAGCCGCCCGCCCCGGTCCCCAGGCGCACCCCCGGGACCGGCGCCAGCGCGGGCCGGTGATCCGCACCCACTGCCACGGCTAGCTCGCCTTACCGTGGCACTGCTTGTACTTCTTCCCCGAACCGCAGGGGCAGGGCTCGTTGCGTCCCACTTTGCGTCCCTCCCGGCGGTAGGTCTGGGGCCGCTCTTCCACCTCGGCCTCCGACGGCTGGGCGTGCTCCCCGGAAGGACCCACCTCCTCCGAGGCCACGGCGCCCTCGGCGGTGGGATGCTGATACTCGATATCCTCCGCGGAGCGGTCCTCCTCGAAGGCCTCCAGGTCCGATTCGGCATTGACCTGCACCTTGTACAGCAGCTCGACCACCTCCTGCTTGAAGCGCTCGAGGAGCTCCTCGAACATGCTGAAGGCTTCGCGCTTGTACTCCTGGATCGGCTGCCGCTGGGCGTAGCCCCGCAGATGGATGCCTTCCTTGAGGTGGTCCATGGCCGCCAAGTGATCCTTCCACTGGGTGTCCAGCACCTGGAGCGCCACCACCTTCTCGAACTCCCGCATCACCTCCGGGCTCACCGAGGTTTCCTTGGCCTGATAGAAATCGGTGACGGCCTCCCAAAGCTTCTGCTTGAGAGTCTCCTCATGCAGGTTGGGATCCT
Organism: Thiohalorhabdus sp. Cl-TMA; assembly: GCF_041821045.1. Classification (NCBI taxonomy): domain Bacteria; kingdom Pseudomonadati; phylum Pseudomonadota; class Gammaproteobacteria; order Thiohalorhabdales; family Thiohalorhabdaceae; genus Thiohalorhabdus; species Thiohalorhabdus methylotrophus. The sequence goes on from NZ_JBGUAW010000007.1 coordinate 140,579, forward strand.
CCTCCAGCCACTGACGCACCGGGAAGTGCAGGCCGAAGGTGTGGTAGAGGCCCTCCTCCAGGCCGGCGGTGTCCCATTCCTCCTCCACGGAGTGGGGCGGCACGTGCTGGTGGAAGACGTTATCCAGCACCGTCTCCCGGAAGGCCTCCACGGTCTCGGAAATGTCCGCGGACTCCATCAGGTTGCGGCGCTGCTCGTAGATGAGCTGGCGCTGCTGGTTGGCCACGTCGTCGTATTCCAGCAGCTGCTTGCGGATGTCGAAGTTGCGCCCCTCCACCTTGCGCTGTGCGTTGGAGATGGCCTTGTTCACCCACGGATGCTCGATGGGCTCCCCCTCGGGCATGCCCAGGCGCTGCATAAGCCCGCTCACCCGCTCGGAGGCGAAGATGCGCATCAGATCATCTTCCAGGGACAGGAAGAAGCGCGAGGAGCCCGGGTCGCCCTGGCGTCCCGAGCGGCCCCGCAGCTGGTTGTCGATTCGCCGGGACTCGTTCCGCTCGGTACCGACGATGTGCAGGCCGCCCAGCTCCACCACTTTGTCGTGCCGCTCCTGCCAGGAGCGGCGCGCCTCCGCCCGGCGGTTCTCCTTTTCGGCCTCGGAGAGCCCGTCGTCCTGGTCGATGGCACGTAGCTCCTGATCCAGGTTCCCGCCGAGGACGATGTCGGTTCCCCGTCCGGCCATGTTGGTGGCGATGGTCACCGCGCCCGGCTGCCCGGCCTGGGCGATGATCTCCGCCTCTTTCTCGTGGTACTTGGCATTCAGGACGTTATGCGGGATCTTGGCCTTGCTGAGCTGCTCGTCCAGCTCCTCCGAGACCGCGATGGAGGCCGTGCCCACGAGTACCGGTTGGCCGCGCTCGTGGCAGTCCCGGATCTCCTCCAGGAGGGCGTCGAACTTCTCCTGCTTGGTGCGGTAGACGACGTCGTCCAGGTCCTCCCGGATCATGGGCTTGTGGGTGGGGACCACCACCACTTCCAGGCTGTAGATCTGGTGGAGCTCCACCGCCTCGGTGTCGGCGGTGCCCGTCATGCCGGAGAGCTTGTCGTATAGCCGGAAGTAGTTCTGGAAGGTGATGGAGGCCAGGGTCTGGTTCTCGTTCTGGATCTCCGCACCCTCCTTGGCCTCCACCGCCTGGTGCAGGCCGTCGGACCAGCGGCGCCCGGGCATCATCCGCCCCGTGAACTCGTCGATGATCACCACCTCGCCGTCGTTGACGATGTAGTCCTTCTCGCGGGTGAACAGGGCGTGGGCGCGCAGCGCCTGGCTCACATGGTGAACGAGGTTCACATTGGCGGCGTCGTACAGGTCGCCTTCGTTGAGCAGTCCGGCCTCGCTCAGCAAGCGCTCCACCTTTTCGTTACCCTCCTCGGTGAGGGTGACCTGGCGCGCCTTTTCATCCACCGTGTAGTCCGTCTCCGCCTCCAGGTTCGGGATGATCCCGTCGATCTTGTAGTAGAGATCGGTACGGTCCTCGGTGGGTCCGGAGATGATCAAGGGAGTTCGCGCCTCGTCGATGAGAATGGAGTCCACCTCGTCGACGATGGAGAAGGCGTGCCCCCGCTGCACCTGCTCTTCCTTGCGGAAGGCCATGTTGTCGCGAAGGAAATCGAAGCCGAACTCGTTGTTGGTCCCGTAGGTGATGTCGCAGGCGTAGGCCTGCTTCCGGTCCTCCGTGGGCATGTTCGCCCGGATGGTCCCCACCGACAGCCCGAGGAACCGGTAGACCTGGCCCATCCACTCCGCGTCGCGGGCGGCCAGGTAATCGTTCACCGTCACCACGTGAACGCCCTCCCCCGCCAGGGCGTTGAGATAGGCGGGCAGGGTGGCCACCAGGGTCTTGCCCTCGCCGGTCTTCATCTCCGCGATCCGGCCCTCGTGGAGTACCATGCCGCCGATGAGCTGGACATCGAAATGGCGCATGCCGAGTACGCGCTGGCTGGCCTCCCGGACCGTGGCGAAGGCCTCGGGCAGCAGGTCGTCCAGGGTTTCCCCGTTGGCGAGGCGCTCGCGGAGCCGCTCCGTCTGCGCGGCCAGATCCGCGTCGCTCAGCCCTTGAACGTTTTCCTCCTGGGCATTGACCCGCTCCACCAGCTTGCGGTGGCGCTTCAAGAGTCGTTCATTCCGGGTACCGAAGGTCTTACCGATCAGCTTGGTCAGCATGGTTGGTCCGTATGGCTGGCAAATGGGGAGAGAACTACGGAACGCCCCCTTCGGAGCTTCCGAAAGCGGGGGCTATTCCTTGGTCCCGTAAAAGGGCGATTGGTTCTTTCGGAGAGATAACGAGAGTACGATAGCGGAACGGCGGGTTACCGGTCCAGGAATTTGCGCGGATCAATGGCCTTGCCGTTGTGCAGAACCTCGAGGTGAATATGCGGACCCGTAGAGCGTCCGGTGTTCCCCACCTCGGCGATTGCGTCCCCTTTCGCCACACGCTCCCCGACATGGACCGTCACCGCTTCATTGTGCCCGTACCGGGTACGGTAGCCATTGCCGTGGTCGATCTCCACCAGCTTCCCGTATCCGTACCGGTCACCGGCCCAGGTTACCACCCCCGGGGCGATGGCATTTACGTCCGAGCCCTCGCGGTTGGCGATATCCACGCCGTCATGGAAGGCCGGATTCCCGGAAAAGGGATCGATGCGGCGGCCGAAATGCGAGGATAGCCATCCACCCTCCGTCGGCCAGCCGTCGGGGCGCATCTTCTGGCGGACATTGCGCCGGTCGATCATGCCCTGCAGCAGCTCCAGCTGGCCCTGGCGATTGGCAATCCGTTCGGAAAGCTGCTCCACCTGGCGCGCCAGCTCGGTCAGGTTCTGTCCTTCCAGCTTCACGCCCCCCGAGCCGCCGTTCCTGCTGTCCTCGGGACCGCCCACCGCCGGGCCGCGCGCGAAGCTGAACTCGCCGTCGTCCAGGCCGGCCACCTTCACCACGCGCTCCCCCAGCGAATCCAGTCGGGTTACGCGCGCCTGCATGGTGCCCACCTGGCGTCCCAGGGTATGCAGGGCCGCCTCCATGCCTTCCCGGGTCTCCCGGAAACGCCTGATATCCGCCTGCAGCGACTGGCGCTCCGATTTGATACGCGAAAGCCGTTGTTCGTACTTGTTTTTCAGGGAGGCCACATCTGGCGGGGAGAGGAGGAACTGCGAGGCAAGGTAGGCAAATACCGCCACGAAGCCCAAGAACGTTACAATACCGCTATAGAGCGTCGTGCGGCTGAAACTGACATGGAACGGCCGCCCGGTGGACCCCCGTGTCAGAACCAGGCAATAGCTCTCTTTGCAGTTTCGTGCCAATTGTCTCTTCCTTTGGGACAGCCGGACGAATTCGCGCCCAATAGCGTAAAAACTAGCAAACATCCCTCCGCTTGGGAAGCGACGCGGGCTAGACATCATGAGACACAGCAAGTCACGTCCGAACGCTGTCGCCAGCTCCATCCGGGAATGGCTCAAGCGTCATGGACTTTCCAAGGAAATCGAGCAGCTTGCCGCGGTTACCCGCCTTTGGGAACGTTCGGCGGGAGGCCAGTGGCGGCAGGTCAGCTGGGTGGAGCGCTGGGACGGAACGGCGCTGACGGTGGGCGTGTCCAGCCCCGGCGTCGCCACGCGTCTGCGCTTCGAGCACGACGAGCTGCTGGCCAGCCTGCAGCGGGATGGGCTCACGGAAGTCCGCGAGCTGAGGGCCGTCGTTCGTCCCAAGGAGGTACGGCGACCGCTGCGGCGCCACCGCCGGTACAGCCCCGGCGGGGCCGTCCGCATGGCGGAATCCGCGGAGGAAATCGCCGACCCCGAGCTCCGCGAGGCCCTTCTGCGCCTGGCGGGGCGCTTGAACGCCCCGCCGGAGGACGGGGAAGGGCAGGGGGGATGACGGGCTTGCGGGGGGGGGGGGTACCGGGACTCAGAGAAAACCCCGTAGCCGCCCCGTGAACAACGCTCCGAGCAGCACCAGGAGAAGGATCAGGACCAGCTGGAGGATGCGGAAGAACCAGCGGAGATAGAAGCGCTCACGGGTGATCACCCAGAGCAGCAGGCTGGCCAGCAGGGCGAGCCCGCCGATGAAGAGGAACAGGCGGAGTACGAACAACCCGCCTCCGCCGCCGGATCAGTGGGACGGGAGCGGATCGAGGTAGGGGCGGGGCTCCATGGCGCTTTCCTCGCGCTCCACGAACTCCCATGCCGAAGCGTCCGCCAGCAGGGCGCGCAGCAGACGGTTATTGAGGGCGTGGCCCGACTTGTGTCCACGGAAATGGCCGAGCACGGGATGGCCCATCAGGTAGAGGTCGCCGATGGAGTCCAGCACCTTGTGGCGCACGAACTCGTCGTGATAGCGCAGACCTTCCTCGTTCAGGAGGCGATGGTCATCCACCACGATGGCGTTGTCCAGGTTGCCGCCCAGCGCAACCCCTTGCTCCTGCAGGCGCTCCACGTCCCGGGCGAAGCCGAAGGTGCGCGCACGGCTGATTTCCCGGGTAAAGGCGGTCTCCGAGAAATCAACCGCCACCTCGTTGTTATTGCGCATCAAGGGGTGGTCGAAGTCGATGGTGAAATGGATGCGCAGGGCGCTGCCCGGCTCGAAGCTCACCCGCCGATCGCCGTCGGTGACCTGCACCCGCCGTTTGATGCGGATGAACCGTTTGGCCGATTCCTGCTCCCGGACGCCGGCGCATTGCAGCAGGAAGACGAAGGGCGCGGCCGATCCGTCCATGATGGGCACCTCCGCGCCGTCCAGATCCACGTAGGCGTTGTCTATGCCCAGTCCAGCGAAGGCCGCCATCAGGTGCTCCACCGTGGCCACCCGGATACCGTTCACGCCGAGCGTGGTGCACAGGGTGGTCTCCACGACATTTTCCACCCAGGCCGGGATCTCCGGACGCTCCGGAAGGTCCGCCCGCCGGAAGATGATGCCGGTGTTTTCCGGGGCTGGGTGGAGGGTTACCGCCACCTTCTCGCCGGAGTGGAGACCGATTCCGGTCCCTTGTATGGAATTGCGGAGCGTCCGTTGAGCGACCATGGCATTTCTACCCTGTAGAGGGCCCGGACCCGATTTCGCGGGTGGTTTCAGACACCCGTTCCGGGCCGGACCGGTTCCTTTGGGGGTACTTATCGTATCGCAAATCCAAAACTTTAGGAAACGCTCCTCAATCGGCTTGTTTTCTTAGAAACGCCGGAATATCAAGGTCGTCCTGATCCAGCTGACTGCCCTGCCCCTGCTCCCGCTGGCGGCGCAGATAGGTCGGGGTATCCAGGGACTCCGCGTTCTCCCTCCGCTGCCGCACCGGAGCCGGCTGGGATTCGGACGCCTTGGGCTTGGCCCGAGCCTTGGCCTCGCCCAGTCCGGTGGCCACCACGGTCACGCGCAGCTCGTCGCTGAGCTCCGGATCGAGCACCGTCCCCATGACGACATTGGCGTCCTCGGAAGCGAACTCGCGCATGACGTTGCCCACGGACTCGAACTCGCTGATGGCCATGTCCATGCCGGCGGTGACGTTCACCAGCACGCCCTTGGCGCCGGAGAGGTCCATGTCCTCCAGCAGCGGGCTGGAGATGGCGTGGTTGGCCGCCTCTTCCGCCCGGTCGTCGCCGGTGGCCGCCGCCGAGCCCATGACCGCCATGCCCATCTCCGACATGACCGTCCGCACGTCCGCAAAGTCCACGTTGATGAGTCCGGGGCGGGTGATCAATTCGGAGATCCCCTGAACCGCGTTCAGCAGCACGTCGTCGGCCCGCTTGAAGGCGTCGAGCAGGCTGGCCTTGCGCCCCATCACCTGCAGGAGCTTCTCGTTGGGGATGGTGATGACCGAGTCCACGTGCTTGGACAAGGCTTCGATGCCCGCATCGGCTTGCTGCTGCCGTTTCTTGCCCTCGAACTCGAAGGGCTTGGTCACCACCGCCACGGTCAGGATGCCCTGCTCCTTCGCCTCCTGGGCGAAGACCGCCGCGGCGCCCGTGCCGGTACCGCCGCCCATGCCGGCGGTTATGAACACCATGTCCGCCCCGGCCTGGACCTCGCGGATCCGGTCCCGATCCTCCTCGGCGGACTGGCGACCCACCTCCGGAGAGGCCCCGGCCCCAAGGCCCTTGGTGATGTTGGCGCCCAGCTGGATCTTGTTCTCCACGTTTATCCGGCGCAAGGCCTGGGCATCGGTGTTGGCGACAATGAACTCCACACCGTCCAGGTTCGAGGCCACCATGTTGGCGATGGCGTTGCCGCCTCCGCCTCCGACTCCCACCACCTTGATGGTGGCGTTGTCCTGGCCCACCGTATCTGCCAGTTCGAACATCGCTCCCCTCCTCCTGGCGCTAGCCTAAGCCCGCTTGGCTTTTCCGATCCGACGGTTCCCGCCCCGGCCTGCGCCGACCGGCGATCCGCCTGCTATGCCCGGCTCCCGGACCGAGCCGGCTCCGCTTCAGCCGGACTGTCCGGCCGGGCAGGAACAGCCCATGCGGGCGCGCCCGTCGATTCCTTTGTATTGATGAAAAAGAAGCTTCTCTCTTCTTTCGCCCATTTCGCTCTTCCGCCCCGGGCTACAGATCCGGCCCGGGGCCCGCCACTCAGAAATTCTCGCGGAACCAGGCCCGCATGCGCTTGACGATCGCCTTCCACCCGGACCCGGTCCAGTCCCGGATGGAGGGCTCCTTGCCGTTATAGCGCCCGAACTCCACCAGCCCCACGCCGGTGGCGTACATGGGGTTGCGGACCACGTCGTTGAGCCCGCCAACCCCTTCCGGAACACCCAACCGGACCGGCGCGTGGAAGATCTCCTCGGCCAGGTCCTGCATCCCCTCCATCTGGCTGGAGCCGCCGGTGAGCACGATCCCCGAGGCCACCACCTCCTCCAGCCCGGAGCGCCGCAGCTCCTCCTGCACCAGGTTGAACAGCTCCTCCACCCGTGGCTGGATGATCTCCGTCAGGGTCTGGCGCGCCAGCTTGCGGGGCTCCCGACCGCCGACGCTGGGGACGTCGATTTCCTCGTCCTCCTTGATCAGGTCGGTGAGCGCGCAGCCGTACTTCTGCTTGATCTCCTCGGCGGCCCAGGTGGGCGTGCGCAGGGCGAAGGCGATGTCGCTGGTGATCTGGTCGCCGCCCACCGGAAGCACCGCCGTATGGCGCAGGCTGCCCTGGGTGAACACGGCGATATCCGAGGTGCCGCCGCCGATATCCACCATGCACACGCCAAGCTCCCGCTCGTCGTCGGAGAGCACCGCTTCGCTGGAGGCCACCTGCTCCAGGACCACGTCGTTGACCTCCAGGTCGCAACGGCGGACGCACTTGATGATGTTCTGCACCGCCGACACCGCGCCGGTAATGACATGGATCTTGGCCTCCAGGCGAACGCCGGACATGCCGATGGGCTCCCGGACGCCCTCCTGGTTGTCGATGATGAACTCCTGGGGCAGCACGTGGAGGATCTTCTGGTCCGTGGGCAGGGCGAAGGCGCGGCCGTTCTCCATGACCCGCTGGACGTCCGCCTCGTCCACCTCCTGGTTCTTGATGGCCACAACGCCCTGGGAGTTGTGGCCCCGGATATGGCTGCCGGCGATTCCGGCCCAGACGGCGTCGATGGAGCACCCGGCCATGAGCTCGGCCTCCTCCACCGCCGCCCGGATAGAGGCCACCGTGGACTCGATGTTCACCACCACCCCCTTGCGCAGGCCCCGGCTGGGGTGGCGGCCGATGCCGATGATCTCCAGGCCGCCGTCCGCGGTCCGGGTACCGACCACGGCGCAGACCTTCGAGGTCCCGATATCGAGTCCGACGATCAGGTTGTTTTCCGTATTCCTGGTCATATCCACCCTTATTCACCCTTTGTTCGGGGGGTGTCCGGTCGCGGCCCGGTCTCCGCGCGTTCCCTGTCCGGTGGTGGCAACTGCCAGCCCATCCGGGTAACGCAGATCGATTCTGCTGACCGCCCGTTCAAGGAGCCTCCATTCGCGCTCGACCCGGAGAAACCGGGCCAACCGCTGCTTCCAGTTGCGACGCCCGAAATGGAGGGCCACCCGGCCGTCCACCTCCGCCATCCACGCGCCGCGTGCATCCACCCGGACTCTGGTGATCCGGTGGCCGCCCAGCCGTTCCTTCAGCACCGCCAGCCGCTCCAGGAGCGCGTCCAGATCCGCCCGGGGACCGGCGAGGCGCGGAAGATCGCCGGGATCGCCCCGGCCGAGGGGCTTGAATACGACGCCCGCCTCGTTCACCAGGCGCCACTGCCCGCCGTGGGACCACAGGGCCCGGGGCTGCTGCTCCTCCACCCGCACCCGCAGCGTGTCGGGCCATTGGCGGCGGATGCGTACCGAACGGATCCAGGGCCGTTCCTCGGTCCGGACCTGCAGGCGCGTCAGGTCGGCGGTGAAGAATCCGCCCTCCAGACGGTCACCCATCCAACGGGCCAGGGCCTGCGGGTCCGTGTGGCGGAAGTCGCCGTTCATGGCCACTTTTCGCACCGGGGCCTGGCGGTCCAGCCACTTTCGGGCCGCATCTAGATTCGCCCACAGCCCACCCAGGACGGCGAGGACCACGGCCCCGGCCACGAGGTACCGCGCGCGCGGCAGGTAGCGGAAGCCGCCGCCTTCACGCCCGGACGGCCGCGCCAAGGATTCGCTCCACCAGCTCATCGAATCCGATTCCCGCGTGGGCCGCCGCCTTGGGAACCAGACTGTGCTCGGTCATGCCGGGGATGGTGTTCACCTCGATCACCTGGACGCCCGACTCCCCGACCATCATGTCCACCCGCCCCCAGCCGCGGCAGTCCAGCGCCCGGAAGGCGTCCAGGGCCACGCTCTGGCAGAACTCCTCCACCTCCGCGCCCAGGCCGGTGGGATGCAGGTACTGGGTACCGGCACCGCTCTCGTACTTCGCGGTATAATCGTAGAAGCCGCGCTGCACCTCCAGGCGGAGCACCGGCAGGGCCTCGCCCTCCAGCACGCCCACCGTGACCTCCACGCCGTCCACCCAGGATTCCGCGAACACCGTATCGTCGTAGGATCGGGCCGATTCCCAGGCCGTGCGCAGCGCCTCCGGCCCGTCGGCACGCGCCATGCCGAGCGAGCTTCCGCTCCGGGCCGGCTTGACCATCACCGGCCAGCCCAGCCGCGCGGGCACGGTTTCCAGGGGCTCCAGCCCGAGATCCACCACTGGCGGCGTGGGCAGCTCGGCCGCCTGCCAGACTCGCTTGGAGCGCAGCTTGTCCATGGCCAGCGCCGAGCCCAGCACCCCGGATCCGGTGTAGGCCAAGCCCATGGTCTCCAGGCAGCCCTGAACCACGCCGTCCTCGCCGAAGGGTCCGTGCAGCGCCACCCAGGCACGGTCCGCGCCGCTCTCGCGCAGTCGTTCCGGGAGATCGCGCCCGGCGTCGATGCGGGCCACCGCGTGGCCCCGCCGCTCCAGGGCGCCGGCCACCGCCTCGCCGCTCTTGAGGCTGATGGCCCGCTCGGCGCTGGGGCCGCCGTAGAGCACCGCCACGGGGGCGCTCATGGCTCGCGCCCCACGATGCGCACCTCCGGCTCCAGCTCCATGCCGAACCGCTCCGCCACCCGCTGCTGGATCAGGCGGATCAGGGCCTCGATATCCGCGGCGGTGGCCTCGCCCCGGTTGATGATGAAGTTGGCGTGGCGCTCCGATACCTCCGCGCCGCCGACCCGGGTGCCCTTCAAACCGGCCGCCTCCACCAAGCGGGCCGCGTGCTCCCCCGGCGGATTGCGGAAGACCGAGCCGGCATTGGCCAGATGCACCGGCTGGGTCCGGCCGCGGTGCTCCAGCAGGGCCTGGGTCCGGGCACGGATCTCCTCCGGATCGCCCGGTTCCAGCCGGATGTGCGCGGCCACGAACCATTCGCCCTCCGGCAAGCGGGAGTGGCGATAGGTGAACCGGAATTCCGCCGGATCAGCTACCCGTACCCGGCCCTGCCGGTCGATGACCTCCGCCGCCTCCAGGATGTCGGCCAGCTCCGAGCCGTAGGCCCCGGCATTCATGGCCAGCGCCCCGCCGACCGCCCCGGGAATACCGGCCAGGAACTCCGCGCCCGCGAGCCCCTGATCCGCGCAGAAGCGTGCCACCCGGGCGGAGCTGACGCCGGCCTCGGCACGCACCCGGGTATCGTCCAGGCGCTCCAGCGCCTTGGGACCGCCGCGTGTGCAGATCACCGTACCCGCAACGCCGCCGTCCCGGACCAGGAGGTTGGAACCGTGGCCCATCCACAGGAAGGGCTCCACCGCCTCCCCGCCGGCGAGGAATTCCTGCAGGTCGGCCAGGGTCCGCGGGGCGAACAGGCGATCCGCGGTTCCGCCCACCCGCCAGGTGGTGCGCGGCGCCATGGGCGCATCGAACTGGACCCTCGCGCGGCGGTCGGCGGCTGACGCGTTCACTCCTCCACCTCCCCGTCCGGGCACAGCTCCCGGGCCAGGGCGCCGATATCCCCGGCGCCGAGGGTAAGCACCACGTCTCCGGGGCGGACCGTTTCCTCCAGCGCTTCGGCCATCCCTGAGAGGGGCCCCACGAAGCGCACCTCGGGGTGGCCGTGGCGCGTCACCGCCTCGTGGAGGTCGCGGCCCTCCGCGCCCGGGATCGGCTCCTCGCCGGCGGGGTAGACCTCCGCGAGCAGGAGCCGGTCGGCCGCGTCGAAGGCCCCGCCAAACTCTTCCAGCAGATCCCGGGTCCGGGTGTAGCGGTGCGGCTGGAAGGCCACCACCATCCGCCGCTCCGGCCAAGCCTCGCGTACCGCCGCCAGGGTCAGCCGCACCTCCTCCGGGTGATGGCCGTAGTCGTCCACGTACAGCACGCCGTCGCGCTCGCCCCGGAGCTCCGTGCGCCGGCCCACCCCCGAGAAAGCCTCCAGGCCCCGGCGAATGGCCTCCGGATCTACCCCCAGGTGGTCGGCCACGGCGATGGCGGCGAGCGCGTTGGCGATGTTGTGCCGGCCCGGCAGATTCAGGGACACGGTGGCCAGCGGCGACTCCTCGTTCTGCCGCCAGCATTCGAAGCGCATCCGTCCGCCCCGGGCGGTCACGTTGCGGGCCTGGTAGTGGGCCTCCGTTTCCAGCCCATAGGTCACCCAGGGCTTGGTGAGCCGGGGCAGCAGGGCCCGCACCCGCGGGTGGTCGTTGCACAGCACGGCGAGTCCGTAGAAGGGCACCTGCTGCAGGAACTGCAGGAAGGCGGCCTCCAGGCGCTCGGGATCGCCGCCGTAGGTGTCCATGTGGTCCGGATCCATGCCCGTGACCACCGCCACCTGCGGATGCAGGTAGAGGAAGGAGGCGTCGCTCTCGTCCGCCTCGGCCACCAGGTAGTCGCCCTCGCCCAGCAGGCCGTTGCCGGTGATGCTGTTCAGCCGGCCGCCGATAACCATAGTGGGATCCAGGCCGCCCTCGTGGAGCAGCGTGGCCACCAGGGAGGTGGTGGTGGTCTTGCCGTGGGTGCCCGCAACCGCGACGCCGCGCTTGAAGCGCATGAGCTCGGCCAGCATCTCCGCCCGGGGGATGACCGGCACCGCCGAGTCGAGGGCGGCGGCCACTTCCGGATTGGCCCGCGATACCGCCGACGAAGTCACCACCACATCGGCTCCGGCGATATTGGCCGGATCGTGGCCGATGTGCACCGCCGCACCCAGCTCCCGCAGGTGGGCGACCGTCCCCGACTCCTTGAGGTCCGAGCCGCTCACCGGGAATCCGAGGGCGAGGAGCACCTCGGCGATACCGCTCATGCCCACCCCGCCGATGCCGACGAAATGGATCCGGTGGTGCCGTTCCGGTCCCACCGGCCGGCGTACCGCCTCAAAGGGTCCCTTATCCTGCATTTTCCCCTCCCTCCAGGCAGTGATCCGCCACGATGCGCGCGGCATCGGGGCGGGCAAATTCACGGGCGGCCTCGGCCATGCGGGCGAGCTCCGCACGCTCCCCCAGCCGGCCCCGGAGCAGCCCGAGCACGGCCTCCGTGCTCCATTCCTGCTGGGTCAGGCATACCGCGGCGTCCCGGTGCACCAGGGCCTCGGCATTCCTGCGCTGATGATCGTCCACCGCATGCGGGAATGGCACCAGAACCGAGGGCACCCCCACCGCCGCAAGCTCCGCCACCGTGGCGGCTCCGGCCCGGCAGAACACCAGGTCGCACCAGGCATAGGCGGCCGCCATGTCGTCGATGAAGGGGGTCACGTCGGCTTCCACCCCCGCCTCTGCATAGGCCCGCTCCACCGTGGCCCCTTCCGTGCGGCCCGCCTGGTGCCAGACGGTGACCGGGCGCTCGGCGGCCAGTGCCGCCAGGCACCCGGGTACTTCCCGGTTGAGGAACTGCGCCCCCTGGCTGCCTCCGAATACCAGCACCCGCAGTGGGCCGGTGCGCTCGGCGTAGCGCCCGGCCGGGGCATCCACGTCCAGGAGACCACGGCGCACCGGGGTACCCACCCACTCGGCCCGGGCGCCGAGCTGCTCCGCCGCTTCGGGGAAGCCGGTGAGCGTGCGGCGGGCCAGCCGGCGCAGGAGCCGGATGGTCAGCCCGGGCACGGCATTTTGCTCGTGCAGGACCAGGGAGCGACCCTGCAGCCGCGCGGCGAGCCCGGTGGGAGCCGCCGCGTAACCGCCCATGGCGAGTACCGCCCCGGGCCGCAGCCGTCGCAGGATTCCCATGGCCGCGGTAACCGACTTGGCCAGCGCCCAGGGCAGCGCGGCCCAGCGCCGCCAGCCGCTGCCACGCAGCCCCCGCATCTCCAGCAGCTCCAGGTTGTAGCCGGCCGCCGGCACGGCCCGGGCCTCCACACCGGCGCTGGTCCCCAGGAAGTGCACCTCCACGCCGCGGCGGGCCAGCTCATCCGCCACCGCCAGGGCCGGAAACACATGTCCCCCGGTGCCGCCGGCGGCAATGGCAACCCGGGCTATCGCCGCACCTCCCGCGGCCTCCTTCCCGCTCGGGTATAGCCCCTTCATGCCGCCGCCCCCGCACCGGCGGGGATGGCTCCCCTGCCGCCGTCCCCCCGGGCACCCGCGGGATCGGCTCCTCCGACACGCCCCCGGTGGCGGTCGATGGACGCCAGGATGCCCAGGGCGGCCAGCGTGGTCACCAGGCTCGACCCGCCGTAGCTCATGAGCGGCAGCGTCAGCCCCTTGGTGGGCAGCAGGCCCAGGTTCACGCCCATGTGGGCCAGGGCCTGGAAGCCCAGGATGAAGGTGATACCCTGCGCCACCAGCCGGCCGTAGGCGTCTCCCGCCCGCTCGGCAATGGCGAAGCCGCGCTGCACCAGCAGGCCGTAGAGGGCCAGCACCGTCAGAGTACCGATCAGGCCCAGCTCCTCGCCGATCACGGCGAAGAGGAAATCCGTATGGGGCTCCGGCAGGTAGAACAGCTTCTGGATACTGTCGCCGAGCCCCACCCCGCTGTACTCCCCCCGGCCGAAGGCGATCAGGGACTGGCGGAGCTGGAAGCCGGAATCCTGCGGATCGGCCCAGGGGTCCAGGAAGGCCACAACCCGCTGGTAGCGGTAGGCGCTGCCGAATACCGCCCAGGCCGCCAGGGGCAGGGCCGCCAACGCCGCCGCCAGGAGATGGCGCAGGCGGATGCCGCCCAGGAAGCCCATCACCAGGCCGGTACCCACCACCATGGCGGCGCCACCGAAATCGGGCTCCAGCAGCAGCAGGGCCGCCGAAAGCCCGGAGATCACCAGGATCGGCAGCAGGCCGTGCGCGAAGGTGCCCAGCCGTGCCTCACCCTTGCGCACCAGATAGCCGCCCAGATAGAGGATGAAGGCGATCTTGAACGGCTCCGACACCTGTACCTGCACCGGGCCCAGATCCAGCCATCGTGCCGCGCCGCCCACCCGCACCCCGATCCCCGGGATCAGCACCAGCACCAGCGCCACCAGGCCGGCCAGAAGGGCGAAGGGGGCCAAGCGCCGCCAAAGAGCCGGCGGCGCAAGCGCACACCCCGCTCCTACGCCCAGCCCCAGCAGGACGTACACAGCCTGCCTGGCCACCACGTGAAAGGAGCTGCCCACCTCCTCGGCGGCCAGGGCCGCGGAGGAGGAATAGACCATGACCAGCCCCAGACCCAGCAGGGCGACCATCGCCGCCAGCAGGAGGGGATCGGGGAGCTCGCGGCGCCAGCGTGCTTCAGCGGAGGGCATGCTGCGCCTCCAGGGTGGCCACCGCGGCCCGGAAATCCTCGCCGCGCGCCTCGAAATTGGGGTACTGGTCGAAGCTCGTGCAGCCGGGCGAGAGCACCACCGTGTCCCCGGGCCGGGCCACCTTCGCGGCCCGGCGCACGGCGGCCCGCATGTCGTTTGCCTGATGCACTGGCACCACATCCGCAACGGCGTCCGCGATCTCCGCGCTGGCCTCGCCGATGAGGACCGCCTCCCGGCAATGCGCCGCCAGCACCGGGCGCAGAGCGATGAAATCGCCGCCCTTGTTTACCCCGCCGGCGATCCATACCCAGCGCCCCTCCAGGCCTTCCAGGGCGGAGGCCACGGCGCCCAGGTTGGTGCCCTTGGAGTCGTTCACATAGCGCACCCCGCCCACCGTGGCCACCGGCTCCATACGGTGGGGCAAACCGCCGAAACCGCGCATGGCACGAGCCATGGCGGTATCCTCCAGACCTGCGGCCCGGCCCGCGGCCAGCGCGGCCAGCGCGTTCAAGCGATTGGGGGCGCCCACGAGCGGCCAGTCCCGCTCCGGAAGAACCGGCTCCGGCGAGGCGGTCCCGCCCAGGGCGAGCCACCGCGCACCGTTTTCTTCCGTCAGGCCCGCGTCTCCGGGCTCGGGCGCTCCGGTACCGAACCAAACCCGACGCACCTCCGCGGGCAGGCGCCCCGCATGCCCGCGGACCTCCGGATCGTCACCGTTGAGCACGGCCACATCGCCGGCGCCCATGTTCGCGAACAGGCGGAGCTTGGCCGCGTAATAGGCGCGCTCGTCGGGGTACCGGTCAAGGTGGTCGGCGCTCAGATTGAGGAGCACCCCCACCTGGGGCCGGAAGGTATCCAGACCCTCGGCCTGGAAGCTGGAGACCTCCAGCACATAGGCCTCCGGAACGTGGTCATCGAGCAGCTGCAGGGCCGGCGTACCCAGGTTTCCGCCCACCCGGACCGACCGCCCGGCCGCTTCGAACATGGCGCCCACCAGCGTGGTGACGGTGCTCTTTCCGTTGGAGCCGGTGATCGCCACCACCGGCGCACCCGCGTAGCGCCCGAAGAGCTCCACATCACCGATCACCGGGACGCCAGCTGCCGCCGCGGCGCGGATGGCGCTTTCCGCCAGCGGGACACCGGGGCTCACCACCACCAGCTCCTGGCGCGCCAGCAGGCTTCCGTCGAGGCCGCCCAATGCAATCTCCGCCAGCCCCTCTTTCGCTTCCGGATCCGCCAGCGCGGGCGGATCGGCGCGGGTATCGGTGAGCGCCACCCGGGCCCCGGCCGCCCGCAGGAAGCGTACCGCGCTGAGCCCGGTCTTTCCCGCCCCCACCACCGCGGCCCGGCGACCGGTCAGGTCGGCGCGGGCATCGGCAAGGGGGCTCGGGGTCCGGGCGATCATCGGCGCATGCACTCCTTATCGAATCTTGAGCGTGGACAGGGCCACCAGCACCAGGATCACCGTAATGATCCAGAACCGCACCACGATGCGCGGTTCGGGCCACCCCTGCAGCTCGAAGTGGTGGTGCAGGGGTGCCATGCGGAACACCCGGCGGCCGGTGAGCTTGTAGGAGGCGACCTGGATCATCACGGACAGGGTCTCCATCACGAAGATGCCGGCCATGATCACCAGCTCGATCTCCTGCCGGGCCACCACCGCCACCATTCCCAGCGCGGCCCCCAACGCCAGCGCCCCCACGTCGCCCATGAACACCTGGGCGGGGTAGGCGTTGAACCACAGGAAGCCCAGACCGCCTCCGATCAGGGATCCGCAGATCACCGCCATCTCGCCAGCCCCATCAACGTGCGGGATCTTCAGGTATTCGGCGAATCCGGTATGGCCGGTAACATAGGCGAATATGCCCAGACCGAAGGCGATCATCAGGGCCGGAAATATGGCGAGGCCGTCCAGCCCGTCGGTCAGGTTCACCGCGTTGGAGGTGCCCACCACCACCAGCACGGTGAGCGGAATGAAGACCACCCCGAGCGGGATCAGGATGTCCTTGATGAACGGCAGCGTCAGGGCCGTATCCACGGGGGAGTCGGCGATGGCGTACATGTACACCGCGGCGCTGGTGGCCACCAGCAGTTGTCCGCCGAATTTGTTGGCGGCGCCGATTCCCCGGGGATCCTGCTTGGCCAGCTTGAGGTAGTCGTCCACCAGACCGATGAGCCCGTAGGCGGCCGTGGTGAGCACCACGACCCAGACGTACCGATTGCTCAGATCGGCCCAGAGCAGCGTGGGCCCGAGCAGCGCCACCAGGATCAGGGTACCGCCCATGGTGGGCGTGCCCGCCTTGGGGAGGTGGCTCTCCGGGCCATCGTCGCGGACCGTCTGGCCGATGTTGTACCGGCTCAGCCGGGCGATCATCCACGGCCCCACCAGGAACGCCAGGGCCAGGGCGGTCAAGGTCGCCGCGATGGTCCGGAAGGTAATGAACTGGAACAGGGAAAAGCCGGGCAGATCCCCCAGTTGCTCGTACAGCAGGTGATACAGCACCTAATATTCTCCCGTAAGGCGGGCCACCAGCCGTTCCAGCCGCATGGTCCGCGACCCCTTTATTAGTACCCGGTCCCCGCTCGCCGCTTCGGTTTCCAGGATGTCTGCGACCTCCTCCCAGTGGGCCACTCGCCGGCCCCCGCCGCCGAAAGCGCATACAGCCTCGCCCGCCAGATCGCCCACTGCGAGGAGGTGATTCACGCCCACCGCCAGCGCCTGCTCGCCGGCCTGGCGGTGCAGCTCGGCCCCGGAGGCACCGAGCTCGCCCATGTCGCCCAGGACCAGCCAGGTCCGGACCGCCTCCCCGGCGAGCACGTCCAGCGCCGCGGCCAATGATGCCGGGTTGGCGTTATAGGTATCGTCCAGGACCGTAAGCCCGCCGAGGCCGGCGCGTAAATGCAGCCGTCCGGACGCCGGCACCACCGCCTCCAGACCCCGGATCACCGACGCCCGGGGAATGCCCAGGGCGGAGGCTGCCGCCGCGGCCGCCAGGGCATTGCAGGCGTTGTGCCGGCCGGGCAGCGGCAGGCGCACCTCGCCTTCGCCGTCCGGGAGCCGCAGCCAGAGCCGGCCGCCGCTTCCCGCCGCTTCCCAGGCCCCCCGCACCTCGGCCGGCGCATCCATGCCGAAACGCAGAACGGCGCCCGGGGCCGAGCGGGCCCACTGCTCGACGAAAGGCGAGTCCGCGTTCAGCACCGCCACCCCGTCGGGCCCAAGCCCCTGCAGCAGGCGGCCTTTTTCCGTCGCCACCCCCTCCAGGGATCCGAGCCCTTCCAGGTGGGCCGCGGCGGCATTGGTTATGACCGCCACGTCGGGCGCCGCCACCGGCGCCAGCCGCTCCATCTCGCCGGGCCGATTGATGCCCACTTCCACCACGGCGTAGCGGTGGTCCCGGCTCAGGCCGAACAGGGTGAGCGGCAGCCCCACCGTATTGTTGTGGTTCCCCGGCGTGGCCAGGGTCCGCGCCTCCGCGGCCCGCAGAATGGAGGCCACCATCTCCTTGACGGTGGTCTTGCCGCAGGAGCCGGTGATGGCCACCACCTCGGCGTCCGTCAGGCGGCGCCAGCCCGCGGCCAGATCCAGCAGCCCCTGGCCGGTGTCCGCCACCTCCACACGCGGCAAGGACGGCCTCTTTACGCCGGGCTCCACCAGGGCTGCGGCGGCTCCGGCGGCGTCGGCTTCGGCGAGGTGGTCATGGCCGTCGAAGCGCGCACCCCGCAAGGCGACGAACAAGGCACCCGGCCGGATGGTCCGGGTATCCGTGGACACCTCCCGGATCTCCGCCTCCCCATGCCGACGCCCCCCGGTCCATTCGGCCACCTCATCCAGATTCATCATGGCCCGCGGCTTCCCCGGGATACGCCAGCCACTGGCGGACCGCCTCCCGGTCGCTGAAGGGGATGCGGCGTCCGGCGATCTCTTGCTCCCGTTCGTGGCCCTTGCCGGCGATGATCACCGTATCCCCCGGATCCGCTGCCGCCAATGCATGCCCGATGGCCGCGCCCCGGTCGGCGATGACCGTCGGCTCGACGTCCCCCATGCCGGCGCGAATGGCCCGGATGATTTCCTCAGGGTCCTCGCCGCGTGGGTTGTCGGAGGTCAGCACCACCCGGTCGCAGTGCCGGGCCGCCACCTCACCCATGGCCGGGCGCTTGGCGGTGTCCCGTTCGCCGCCGCACCCGAATACGCACCAAAGCGCCCCCTCGGTCAGCTTCCCGGCGCCCGCCAGGGCCCGGTCCAGAGCGTCGGCGGTGTGGGCGTAATCGATCCAGACATGGGCCCCGCGCGGGGTGGTGCCCAGATTTTCCATGCGGCCCGGCACCGGCGCGGCCGAGGACAGCCGCTGTCCCGTCCTGGCCGGACTCAGGCCGAGGGCCAGCCCGGCGGCCACCGACGCGAGCAGGTTGGCCAGATTGACCCGACCCACCAGCGCGGAATGCACGGTCACCTCGCCCTTGGGCGTGGCGGCCCGCATTTCGATGCCCTCGGGCCCGCACTTCGCCTCCTTGAGGGTCACGTCTCCCCGCTCCAGCCCGTACCGCCACAGCCGCACGTCGGGCGCGACCACCGCGGCGAAGGCGTCGGCCTCCGGGTCGTCGGCATTGATGACGGCGAAGCCCAGCTCGGGACGCTCCAGGAGCCGGAGCTTGGCCGCCCGGTAGGCCTGCAGGTCCTCGTGATAGTCCAGGTGCTCGGGGGTTAGGTTGGACCAGACCGCGCCCACCAGCGTAGTCCCGGCGAGCCGGTCCTGATCCAGCGCGTGCGAGCTCGCTTCCATGGCCACCCCTGCCACCCCTTCCGTGCGCAGATGGGCCAGCCGTCCCTGCAGCGTGACCGCGTCGGGGGTGGTCTCCCCGGAAGGATGCAGCTCGCCCGGGCGTCCCCAGCCGAGCGTGCCGATGATGGCCCCGTCGCCGAGCAGGGCCGCCAGCAGCCACGTGAGGGTGGTCTTGCCGTTGGTCCCGGTGACCCCGATCACGGCCATATCCCGTGAGGGATGGTCCTGGAGGCGCGCCGCCGCCTCTCCGAGCAGCCGACGCGCCTCGGGATGGAAGACCACCGGGGCCTCCGGCGGCGTTTCCACCGGGCGCTCGGCCACTACGCCCACCGCACCGGCGGACAGGGCGTCGGCAATGTAGTCGTGGCCGTCGGCCACCGTTCCCCGCAGGGCGAAGAACAGGGAGCCGGGCCGGACCGAACGGCTGTCTGCCGTTACCGCGCTCACCATGTGCCAGCCGGCGCCCTCGGCCACCGCCTCCGGGAGCAGGCGCACCCACTTCATGACGGCTGCCCCGCGACGGCCGACTCGCCTTCCTGGCCCCGGGCTTGGCGCATGGGGACGGGGAAGTGCCTGCGCTCCTCGCGGGGGAGGGGCGGAACCTGGTTGAGGCGAAGCCCCTGAGCCATGATGCGCCGGAAAACGGGCGCGGCTACCAGCCCGCCGTAATGCTCCCCTTTGGGCTCGTCGATCATCACCACCGCCACCAACCGGGGATCGTTCACGGGCGCGAAGCCTGCGAAGGAGGCCAGGTACTTTCCTTCCAGATACCCTTCCCCGCCCGGCTTCTGGGCGGTCCCGGTCTTCCCCGCGACCCGGTATCGCTCGAGCGCCGCCCGCCCGCCGGTGCCCTCGGGGCTGACTACCATGTTCAGCATTCGCCCTATCTGCCGGGCCGTTTCACGGCTGAGCACTCGCTTTCCCGGAACGGCCTCGCTGTCCTCCACCCGGCGCAGGGTCAGCGGCAGGCGCACCCCGCCGTTCGCCAGCACCGAATACGCCCGGGCCACCTGAAGGGCGCTCGTGGCCACGCCGTGGCCGAAGCCGATGGTTGCCCGGTCGAATCGCTGCCACTGGTGGGGCATGTGCAGTATGCCCCGGGTCTCGCCCGGGAAGCCGGTACCCGGCTGGAGGCCGAAACCGAAATCGCGGAGCTGGCGCCAAAGCTGCTCATTGTCCTGCTTGAGGGCGATCTTGGCCGCGCCGATGTTGCTGGATTTCTGGATGACCTGCCGTACCGTTACCCGCCCGATGGGGTGGGTGTCATGGAGCTGGTGCCCCGATACCCGCATCAGGCCTTCTTCGCAATATACCTCGGTTTCCGGCCGCACCTTGCCCTTCTCCAGGGCCGCGGCCACGGTGAAGGGCTTGAAAATGGAGCCGGGCTCCATGGCGTCGGTGACGGCCCGGTTGCGCCGCTGGGACGGGCCCGAGCCGTCCAGGCTGTTCGGGTTGTAGGAGGGGACGTTGGCGAGGGCGACCACCTCCCCGGTATGGGGGTCCACCACCACCGCCATGCCCGCCTTCGCCTGGTAACGGGCAACCCCTTCCTTGAGCGCCTGGTAGGTAACGTACTGCAGCCGGTTGTCGATGCTGAGGAACAGGTTCTTGCCGCGCTGCACGGACTCTTCCACCCGCAGCGTGCGCATGTCCCGTCCCAACGCATCCCGCTCCACCAAGCGTTTTCCCGGCTCGCCGCTCAGGGTCCGGTCGTAGGCGAGCTCCACGCCTTCCAGGCCGTTGCCGTCCACCCCGGCGAACCCTACCACATGGGCCGCCACCTCGCCCGCCGGATAATACCGCCGGTATTCCTGCAGGGCGCCTATGCCGCTGATTCCGAGCGCGTCGACGGTCCTCGCCACCTGCGGGGGCACCTGCCGCTTGAGGTAGACGAAGGGGCCGTCCCGCTCCAGGCGCTTCCGAAGGGCGCGCGGCTCCAGATCCAGCACCCGGGCCAGGCGGCCCAGCGCGTCCTCGCCCATGGCCACCTCCGCGGGAACCG
The DNA here is from genome assembly GCF_041821045.1 of Thiohalorhabdus sp. Cl-TMA. NCBI lineage: Bacteria > Pseudomonadati > Pseudomonadota > Gammaproteobacteria > Thiohalorhabdales > Thiohalorhabdaceae > Thiohalorhabdus > Thiohalorhabdus methylotrophus. The sequence goes on from NZ_JBGUAW010000007.1 coordinate 161,464, forward strand.
CGTAGATGGACTTCACCGGCGTGCTCACGGCCAGCGGGCTGCCGTTGCGGTCCAGGATCGCCCCCCGGATTGCCGGCACCCGCACGTGGTGCACCGCCTGGCGACGAGCCTCCTCCTGCAGGGCGGGCGCGCGCACCACCTGCATGCGGATCAGCTGGGCGCTGATACCCAGCAATCCGAGCAGGAGCAGGAGAAACGCGAATCGGCCCCGCCAGGCGAGCTTCATGGCCGGAAGTCCCAGATTTCCCCAGGCTCGGGGATGTGCATGTCATGCCGTTTTCGGGCTAGGCTTTCCACCCGGGAGCGGGCTCCCAGCGCGGCCCGCTCCAGCTGGAGGCGGCCCCATTCGGTTTCCAGGGCTCGGATCCGGTCCCGGTGGGCCTGGATGGCCAGATCCAGCTGACGGGCCTCTTCCCGGACCCATACCACCGTCAGCGCGCTCGCCAGCCCCAGGACCAGAAGGATCGCCGCCATGCCCGCCTCCCTCACGCCGCCAACCGCTCGGCCACCCGGGCTATGGCACTGCGCGCCCGGGGGTTCGCCTCCTGCTCACCCGCCTCGGGCCGCAAGGGCTTACCCACCGGGCGCAGGCGGGCCACCTTGTCGCACCGGCACACCGGAAAATCCGGCGGGCACACGCAGGAGCGGGCCTCTTCACGGATGAACCGTTTCACCATCCGGTCCTCCAGGGAGTGGAACGCGATTACCACCAGGCGCCCGCTGGGCCGGAGCACTTCCACCGCGGCGGCAAGGAAGGCCTCCAGCTCCCCCAGCTCGTCGTTGACGGCCATGCGGATGGCCTGAAAGGTCCGGGTGGCCTTGTCCTTGCCCGGCTCCCCGCGTCCCGGCACGGCGCTGCGCACCACCTCCGCCAGCCCGGTGGTGGTGGCCAGCCCCGTCTGCTCCCGAGCCGCGATAATGGCCCGGGCCACCCGGCGAGCGTGTCGCTCCTCCCCGTATTCCCGGAGCACCCGTTCCAGCTCTCCGGAATCCACCCCGCGCAGCCATTCGGCGGCGCTCGCTCCGGTCCCGGGGTCCATGCGCATATCCAATGGGCCTTCCCCCCGGAAGCTGAATCCCCGGTGCGGATCATCGAGCTGCGGGGAGGAAACCCCCAGATCCGCCAGGACGCCGTCGACGCCGTCAGGCCAGCCCGCTTCCGCCACCGCTTCCGCGAGCCGGGAGAAGGGATAGCGGTCGATCCGGAACCTCGGATCGGCACCGAATAGCGAGCGGCCGTGATCCACGGCTTCGGGGTCCCGGTCGAGCGCCAGGAGACGGCCCTCCCCGCCGAGCCTTTCCAGGATCCGCGCCGAATGGCCGCCGCGCCCGAAGGTGGCGTCCACCAGACGACGACCCGGCCCGGGAAGCAGCGCCTCCACGGCGGCCTCCGCGAGGACCGGGAGATGTTCCCCATGATCCGCCGTCATTACGCCATGGTTCCTCCGTCGTACGGCTGGAACGCCTCACAATCCCAGCTCGGCCAGGACCTCCATGGCGCCTTCCATGGAATCCAGGCACTGCTGTTGCTGCTGGGACCACTGTTCCTGGTCCCAGAGCTCGAACTTCTTGATCTGCCCCGCCACCACCACCTCCCGCTGGAGGCCCGCGAAGCTCCGCAGATTCTGGGGCAGCAAGATTCGGCCCTGGCGGTCCAGCTCGCACTCCACCGCGTTTCCCACCAGGAACCGCTCTAGCTGACGCACTTCACGGCGCAGCATGGACATCTCGCCGAGCCGGGCTTCGATGCGCTCCCATTCCGGAAAGGGGTAGGCGGCCAGGCAGCGGTCCGGGTCCACGGTAACCACCACCTGGCCGTCGCTGTGGGACTCCAGCAGCTCCCTATACTTGGACGGAATGGACAAACGCCCCTTCTCGTCCATCGTATGTTCGAAGGTCCCACGGAACATTGTCCCACCTTACCCCACGGCATCCCACTCTGTCCCCTCAAGCGAACTCTATTAAGGGGGCACCCCCCCGTCAAGGAAATTCCCCCTCGGAAATAGGGGCCTTATGGACGTCCGGGCCGGGTGCGGACACGAAAAAAGCCCGCCTTATGGCGGGCTTTCGCGGCAAAGCGATGCTTGCTGGACAAAAAGAAATCGGGGTGGACCTGTAAGCCGGGTTCTGTCCCCGCCGCAATGGCTCGCGGCGAGCGGAGATCATTCATCTGGGACGGCCGTCACCGACCGCCTCAAGCAGCCTACCCGGGAGCGACGCGGGCCACGCCCATGCTCCCCTATTCGGCCTTGCTCCGGATGGGGTTTACCGTGCCGCCGCCGTTACCGACGGCGCGGTGCGCTCTTACCGCACCCTTTCACCCTTACCCGCCGCCGTTCCACACGGTCCCGACGGCGGGCGGTCTGCTTTCTGTGGCACTTTCCCGGGGTTACCCCCGCCGGGCGTTACCCGGCATCCTGCCCTGTGGAGCCCGGACTTTCCTCCCGCCAGCGCATGGCGAGCGATCTCCCGGTCCACCCCGACATGATCGCAAGGCCGGCGACGCCGACCTACTTGATCACTTTCAGATGACTGGCGCGCCTGGAGCCTTCGCCCTCTTCCTTTTCGGGCTCTTCGGACGCGGTTTCCGTATCCTCGGCGACGTCCTCGGCCTGCGTCTCTTCGTCCCCGCTTTCCTGGACCGGAAACAGCCAGGCAAGCACCGCGGCCTGCTGCTCGGGATCGAAGACCTGGACAACGGCGGACCAGGGGACAACGCAGTTGAAGGCACGGCCGCCGAAACGGGTGGACACCTCGATTCCCCATTCATTGACCACGGGCACCTGCGTGACCATGTTCAGGGCGAGGGTGCAGCTGTCCCTGTCCAGATACTCCGGCGGAAGCGCCGAAGCCTCCTCGCCCACCGAGGGAACCACATGGACGAAGCAACGCCCCTGCCGCTCCAGGAGTGCCTCCACCATCAAACGCTTCATCTCGGCGATTTTGTCCGCCATTTCTCCCTCCGGCCGATTTCAGTCCGCGCCCCGGAACCCCGGGGGGCGACCAGCGGCTCTGGATATTGGGCTCGCACCCTTGCGTGAAGTTCCCCGCCCCGGTTAACCGGAGCCCTCGTGCCGCGGCCCCGCGTGGGGCACCAGCGGGCTCGTCACTCGCCGTCCAGCGGCCGCTCCGCCTTGGGAGTGCGCTGCATCAGGCTACGCACCGCCCGCCGGGGGTCCTCGCCCTCGCAGAGGACCCGGTAGACCTGTTCGGTAATGGGCATATCCACGCCGAGCCCGGCGGCCTTGCCGTGAAGGGCCCGGGCGGCCCGGACCCCCTCAGCGCGCCGCCACAGCGCGGGGGAGACCCGGTCCACCGGGGTCCCCTGGCCCAGCACCTCACCCAGCTGATGGTTCCGCGAGAGCGGCCCGGTACAGGTGAGCACCAAGTCTCCCAGTCCGGTCAGACCGGCGAAGGTCTCCGCGTGGCCGCCCATGGCCACCCCGAGCCGGCTCATCTCGGCGAGTCCCCGCGTGATGAGGGCGGCGCGGGCGTTGTAGCCGAGCCCCATGCCGTCGGCGATGCCGGCGGCGATGGCGATGACGTTCTTCACCGCCCCGCCGAGCTCAACGCCCACCGGATCGTCGCTGGTGTACACCCGCAGGGGATCGCAGCGAAACCAAGCCGCCACCTTCTCCGCCCGCTGGGCGTCGGGCTGGGCCACGGTGATGGCGGTGGGCAGGCCCCGCCCCACCTCGTCGGCGAAGCTGGGCCCTGACAGGATGGCCCATCCACCCAGGCGGTCGCCCAGGACCTCCACCAGGACCTCGTGCATGAGCTTTCCGGAGCCTTCCTCCAGGCCCTTGGTGGCACAGGCCGCCCAAGTCCCGCCGTCCACGTACGGCTTCAGGGCGCCGGCCACCTCCCGCAGGGCGGCGCTGGGCACCGCCAGAACGAGACTCGGGACCCCGGCCACCCGGGAGAGGTCGGCGGAAACGGTCACTCCGTCCGGGAGGGGCACGCCGGGGAGATAGGCCTCGTTCTCCCGGGCCTGCTGCGCGGCGGCCGCACGCTCCTGGTCGCGATCCCAGAGAAGCACCTCGAAGCCACAGCGCGCCAGGTGGATCGCCAGGGCGGTCCCCCAGGCGCCGGCCCCCATGACCGCCGCCTTCGCCAACGCTCAGTCCCCCCAGACAAGCGGGGCGTAGACCCAGCCCTCGTCCCCGTCGGCATGCCGCACGTGGACCCAGCTCCCCTGCTGGCCCAGGTAAGTGAGCAGGACATGGCGCTCCGCCTGGAAGGCGATGTCGTGGTCGGTTCCCGGGCCCGCCCGGACGTTCACCAGCTTCCGGGTCACGAGCACGGTCCGCCGATCGGACAGCAGCTTCTCCGACACCCAGGCGACATCGCCCTCGTAGTCCTTGACCTTGGCCCAGCCGTCCCGGGTCTCGACCACCTGCAGGGGGTAGCCGTAGCTGACCACCCACCGCCGGGGCTGGTCGGTGCCCGGCCCGGCGCGCAGATTCACTTTCCCGGCGTCGATGGATTTATAGGTGGCGGCCTGGGCGGTGCCGACCGCCGCCAGCAGAGCCACCACCAAGCCCACGGCCAGGGGGGTCCGCCGACCACCCACGGTCAGTGCTCCCCGCCTTCACCCGCCTGCTGCTGGCGGGACTGCTCATAGAGCGCCTGGAAGTTCACGGGGTCGAGCAGCAGCTGCTGGAATCCGCCACGGGCCACCACGCTGGAGATGGCCTCCCGCGCGTAGGGGAACAGGATGGTGGGACAGTTGATTCCCATGAGCTGCTCGAGCTGCTCATCGGGGATTCCGGAGACCCGGAACAGGCCCGCCTGCTGCACTTCGGCGATGAACACCGTCTTGTCCTCGTGGGTAGAGCGGACGGTAACAGTGAGCACCGACTCCATGTGGCCCTGGTCGCTGACCATGCGGCCCTGGGTGCCCAGCTCAACGTTCACCTGCGGCTGGCCCTGCTGGGCAAACATCTCCGGGACGTTCGGAGACTCGAAGGAGAGGTCCTTGATGTAGACCCGCTCCAAGGCAAAGACCGGCTGCTCCTCCGGGGCGCCCTGCTGTTCACTCATACCTGCTCCCGTCCCCTGTATTCCGTGTTCACCTGTTATCGGGCGCTCCCCGTATGGAGGCCCGCTCCTATTCCGAGGCGGCCTCAGCCAGCAAGGGGTCGAGGCCGCCCGCATCGTCGAGGGCCTTCAGCTCATCGAAGCCGCCGATATGCCGGCCGTTGATGAAGATCTGCGGCACGGTGTGCCGTCCGCCCGCGCGCTCCCGCATGCGCGCCCGCTCCTCCGTATGCACGTCCACCATGGTCTTCTCCGCTTCCACCCCCTTGGAGCGCAAAAGCGCATTGGCCATATTGCAGAAGGGGCAGATCCGGGTAGCGTACATCTCGACTCTGGCCATGCTCGTCCCTCTTGAAAATCACTTCTCGAGCGGCATGCCCGACTGCTGCCAGGCCATGGTCCCGCCGCTCAGGTTGTAAACCGACGGGAACCCGGCCTTCCGGAGCTGCACGGCCGCGGTTGCCGAGCGGGTCCCGGAGCGGCAGACCACCACCACGGGGGCCCCGGACTCCTTGATCGGCTCCAGCTCGTCCATCCGGCCGGAGAGCTGCCCGAGGGGCGCGTGCACCGCTCCGGATATATGGCCCTGCTGCCATTCCCGGTCCTCGCGCACATCCACCACCCGGGCGTTGTCATGATTGATCAGGCGTACGGCCCCGGCGGGGTCCACCGAACCGACGCCGCCCAGGCGCAGGGTCAGCGGACCCTTCAGTAGGAGCACCGCCATTACGCCCAGTCCCGCCACCAGCAGCCAATTCTCTTGCAGGAATTCTATCATTCATGCCTTCCCATTCAGCCGTCCGGACCCGTCATTTCCGGCGGGCGGCGGCCCGGTACTTGTACAGATCCTCCAGCGAGCTCTCCTGGCGGCCGATGTAGGTGGGAACCACCGCCTCCAGGGTCCGGGGCTCCACCCCGAAGATCTCCGGGAAAGGCTCGGAGCAGGTATTGTCCTCCGACAGGCTCAACAGCTGGTCGCGCGTCAACGGCTTTCCGGGTACCCGCTCCAGGAAGGCGGCCTGCACCCAGGAAAGCCACTCGGGCACCGGCCATACCTGCCTCTGAACCCCTTCCAGCCGGGCGATGAAGCGCACCAGATCGGCGAAGGTGTACTCGTGGGGCCCGCAGAGGGCATAGGTCTGGCCGTAGGTGCGGGGATCCCCGAGGGCCTTGGCGAAGACCTCGGCCACGTCCTCCACCCAGACGGGGGCGAACCGGGTCTCCCCGCGCGGCAGCGGGAAGACCACCGGAATCCGGCGCACCAGCTTGGCGAAGCGGGTAAAGAAGCCGTCCCCTTCCCCGAAGATGATGCTCGGCTCGAAGATGGTCACGTCCAGCCCCTCGCCCCGGGTCATCTTGGGGCCGTTCAGCCAGGCTTCGCCGCCGTCCTCCCCGACCTCACTGGCTTCCCGTAGGATCTGGGCGCCCAGGCCCTTGGAGCGCTGGTACTGGCTGGGGGCGAGCGGATCCGCGCCGTTGGCGCTCATGTGCAGCACGCGACGGATACCGGCCTGCTTGGCGGCCTTCACCACCAGCCGGGGCAGCTCCACGTGCACGGCATGGAAATCGCCCCGCCGCTCCAGGGGATAGTCCTGACGCCCCGGGCGTTTTTCGGTCAAGGTGCCCACCAGGTTGATGACGGCGTCGGCGCCCTCCAGATGCCGGTCCAGATCCGCCCTCCGCAGCGGGTTTCCCTCCACCACCTCGACGCCGGGCATGACGCGCATATCCCGGTTGCGGGCGATGTCGCGGGTGACCACCCGGGCCTTGTAGCCGTGTTTGTGGAGCCGGTGGACCACATGTCGGCCCACGAACCCACTTCCCCCCAGCACACAGACCCGCTCGATGCTCATCCGTTTCTCCCCAGGCTTTCACGCTTGATCTATTGGTCGGAGCCCGTACCAGACCGGGACCCATCAGGAGGGCGCAGGAAAGCCCCGATCCCGGGGCCCTTTATCCCCTGCTCAAAGGGGGTTTATTCTCAAATGGGGCATCCCTCCCGTCAAGGAGGCCCGGCATCCCCCTTCACCGCCTCAGCACATTCCGGGAGGAGCGGCATGGTGATGGAATCGATCAACCCGGCCACCGAAGAAGTCCTGGACGTCTTCGAGGAGCTCACCGACCAGCAGCTGGAGACCGCCCTGGAAGCCAGCCGTCAGGGACATGAAGCCTGGGCCCGGGCCTCTTTCTCCCATCGCCGCCAGGTCCTGGAACAGGCCGGCCGGCTGTTGCGGCAAGAGGCGGACGCCCATGCGCGCATGATCACCCGGGAAATGGGCAAGCCCGTGGGCGAGGCCCGGGGCGAGGTGGAGAAGTGCGCCTGGGCCTGCGACTACTACGCGGAGCAGGGGGAGCGCTTCCTCGCCCCCGAGCCGGTGGATACCGACGCCAGCCGGAGCTACGTCCGCTACGCCCCCCTGGGACCGGTCCTGGCTGTCATGCCCTGGAACTTTCCCTTCTGGCAGGTGTTCCGCGCCGCGGCACCCACCCTGATGGCGGGCAACGCCATGCTGCTCAAGCACGCCTCCAACGTGCCCGCCTGCGCCGCCGCCATCGAGGGCATCCTGGCGGAAGCGGGCCTGCCGCAGGGCGTCTTTCAGAACCTGCCCATCGGGTCCGGGCGCGTGGAAGGGGTGATCAACGATCCCCGCGTGCGGGCGGTCACCCTCACCGGCAGCGAAACGGCAGGGCGCAAGGTGGCCGCTGCGGCCGGATCGGCCCTGAAGAAGACCGTGCTGGAGCTCGGCGGCTCCGACCCCTTCCTCGTTCTTGAGGACGCCGACCTGGACGAGGCCGCGCGGTTGGCGGCCACTGCCCGCAACATCAACAGCGGGCAGAGCTGCATTGCCGCCAAGCGCTTCATCGTCGTCGACACGGTGGCCGACGCCTTCGTGGAGCGACTGCGGGCCCGGCTGGCGGAGCTGCCCGTGGGCGACCCCACCGCACCCGAGACGCGCATCGGCCCTCAGGCGCGCGGCGACCTCCGGGACACCCTGCACCGCCAGGTCCGGGACAGCGTCAAGGGCGGCGCGCGCCTCCTGCTGGGCGGCGAGATCCCCGGCGGCAAGGGTTTTTTCTATCCGCCCACCCTGCTCGACGGTGTCACCGAGGAGATGCCCGTGGCCCGGGAGGAGACCTTCGGTCCGGTGGCCCCGGTACTGCGGGTCCCCGACGAGGAAGCCGCCGTGGCCCTGGCCAACCACAGCCGCTACGGCCTGGGCGGGGCCGTCTGGTCCGGTGACCGTGAGCGGGCGGAGGCGGTGGGGCAGCGCCTGGACGTGGGCTGCGTGTTCATCAACGGCATGGTGAAGAGTGATCCCCGCCTGCCCTTCGGCGGCGTCAAGGCTTCCGGCTACGGCCGGGAGCTCGGGCAGCACGGCATCCGCGAGTTCACCAACATCCAATCCGTCTGGATCGGCTGAAAGACGCCCAGGCGCCCAGAAGCCAAGGCCGCAAAGCCCCGGAAGCAGCCAACTCCCGACCATCTGAATACGAGGCCACAATGGCGGCCGCCCCGTGCTTCGGCTCTTCTGGCTTGGCGCCTAGGCGTTTTCGTCTCCCCGTATTCCCTACTAAATTGGTAAGCCTTTAGACCTCCCGAAACCATTCAGGAGCCGACCATGGCCGGCGAGGCGCTAACCGAGAACCGGCTCGGAGCCTGCTCCAGCCCTTATCTTCAGCAGCACGCGGACAACCCCGTGGCTTGGCAGCCTTGGGACGAGCAGGCGCTGCGGCTGGCCCGGGACCTGGACCGGCCGATCCTGCTCTCCATCGGCTACTCGGCCTGCCACTGGTGCCACGTCATGGCCCACGAGTCCTTCGAGGATCCGGACCTTGCCGAGCAGATGAACCGGCTGTTCGTACCCATCAAGGTGGACCGCGAGGAACGGCCCGATCTGGACCAGATCTACCAGCTCGCCCACCAGCTCATGAACCGGCGTGGTGGTGGGTGGCCGCTCACTGCCTTCCTTTCCCCCGACCAGAAGCCGTTCTTTATCGCCACCTACTTCCCCAGGGAGCCCAAGTTCGGCATGCCGGGGCTCGGCGAGGTGCTGGAGAAGGTGGCGGCCTTCTACCGGGAGAACGGCGAGGCGGCAGCCCAGAACGGGGACGCCGTGGTGGACGGCCTGCGCCGCATCGCTCCGGCGGGCGGCGAGGCCCTGGACTCCCAGGTGGTGCAGCGCCTGCGCGGCGATCTGGACGGCGATTACGACCGCACCAATGGCGGCTGGGGCGGGGCACCCAAGTTCCCCCACGCGGGGGAGACGGCCTTCTGCCTGCGCCGGGAAGCGCTGGACGGCGACCGCGCCGCCGGTAGGATGGCCCTGCACGGCCTCCGGGCCATGGTGGACGGCGGCCTCTATGACCACCTCGGGGGCGGCTTCTTCCGTTACTGCGTGGATGCCCACTGGACCATCCCCCATTTCGAGAAGATGCTGTACGACAACGCCCAGCTGCTGGGTGTGCTGGGGGACGCCTACGCCCATACCGGCGAGACGCGGTTCGCGGAGGCCGCACGGGAGACCGTGGACTGGCTGGAGCGGGAAATGCGCCTCCCGCAGGGCGGCTTTCACGCCACCCTGGACGCCGACAGCGACGGCGTGGAGGGGGGCTATTACGTCTGGCCCTATGAGGAGATCGCCGAGCTCCTGGACGAAACCGAGCTGGCCGTGGCCGGGCGGGTATACAGCCTCAGCCGCAGCGGCAATTTCGAGGGCCGGAATCACCTGAAGCGGACGCGCGACCCCGAGGACGCGGCGGAGGAGTCGGACCTGACGCCGGAGCAGGCGCGCCGGGTCCTGGCCACCGCGCGGAACCGCCTGTTCCAGGCCCGACAAGAACGGGTCTATCCGGGCCGTGACGACAAGATCCTGAGCGCCTGGAACGGGCTCCTGATCGGCGGCCTCGCCCGAGCCGGGCGCGGAACCGGAGCGGCCCGCTACGGCGAGCTGGCCCGGGGCGCGGTGGATTTCCTCCGCGACAACCTCTGGATCGATGGCCGCCTGCTCGCGGTGCACAAGGACGGTACCGCGCACCAGCCCGCCTACCTGGAGGATCACGCCTTCCTGCTGAACGGCCTGCTGGATCTGCTCCGGTGGCAGTGGCGGGATACGGATCTCTCCTTCGCCCGGGACCTCGCGGAAACCCTGCTGGAACGCTTCGAGGACCCCGCCGATGGCGGGTTCTTCATGACCGCCCACGATCACGAAGCCCTGATCCATCGCCCCAAGCCGGGGCTCGACCAGTCCCTCCCCTCCGGCAACGGCGCGGCGGCCCAGGCCCTGCTGGAGCTGGGCCACCTCCTCGGAGCCCCCCGCTACCTAGAAGCCGCCGAGCGAACCCTCCGGCTGTTCATGCCGGAAATGAAGGCCCATCCCGGGGCCTATGTCGCGCTCATTACCGCCCTGGAGGAGGCCGTGGCGCCGCCCACCCTGGTGACGTTGCGGGGCGGGGAAACCGCCCGGGAATGGCAGGCGGCCGCGCAATCGGGCTATCATCCCCGGCGCCGGATCTATTGCATCCCCGATGGGGCACGCGACCTGCCGGGGGCTTTGGCGGAGCGCATCAATCGCGCCGAAGTAACCGCTTACATTTGCCGCGGCACCGAGTGCTCCGCTCCCATAACCGAATGGTCCGCCTTCGAGCAGGCCCTCGCCGGGGAGGCATAGGTAGCCGGGAAGCGCGAGAAAACACCGAGGCACCAAGAAATCGAGGAAACAGGATACCCGAGGCTTCCTGAACGAGGAGCGGTCCAATCCGCTTGGGGGCGATCACCCCTCCAGGCCGTCCAACCGGGGCCCGCGGATGGGCGCTCAGGGGGCTGCTTCTCGGTTCTTGGCTCCTCGGCGCCTCGCCGGTTTTCGCTCCGTGCCCTTTTTCTCTTTCTCCAGGAGGACGCAAATGGCCAAGGCCCTCAAGGATTTCGTCACCGAGGCGCGCAGCCGCATCCGGGAAGTGGATCCCGATACCGCCGAGGAGATGCTGGAAGAGCGGGAGGGCGTGATGATCCTGGATGTCCGGGAGCCCGATGAATTCGAGATGGGCCATATCCCGGGAGCCGTGAACGTCCCCCGCGGCACGCTGGAATCGGCGGCCGACCCCGACTACAAGAACCCTCACCGCGAGCTCTGCCGGGCGCGGGAGCGGCCGATCCTGCTCTACTGCAAATCCGGCGGGCGCAGTGCCATGGCCACGGCCACTTTGCAGGACATGGGCTTCGAGGAGGTCTACAACATAGCCGGGGGGGCCGCCGTTTGGCTCGGTGACGACTGCACCTGGGAGGGGGCCCTCAAGGAGGACGTCTGAACCGGCGACGAACGGCGGCGGACGGGCGAATCCGGGGCACCGTCTCAAGCGCCGGCCGGACCCGCTTCCTCCGCCGCCAGACTCCCTAGCCGGACCCGGTTCTTCCCCGCGGCCTTCGCCGCGTACAGGGCGTGATCGGCGGCGGACATCAGCCGGTTTTCCAGATCGTCCCCGCCGGGACGGACCCCGGGTAAGTGGCCTCCGGCCACCCCGATGCTCATGGTGAGGGGGCCGTCCGGCCCTTCCGGGCCCGGCAGGCCCTCCCGGATCAGCGCTTTCCGAAGCGCTTCCGCCTTGCGCCGACCCATTTCCGGCTCCATGTGCGGGAAAAGCGCCACGAATCCCTCGCCACCGAGCCGCGCCACGGTGTCCGTCCGCCGCACGCACCCGGTCAGCACCTGCCCCACGTCCCGCAGAACGCCATCACCGGCGATATGGCCCAGGCGATCATTGACCTTCTTGAAGTCATCCAGATCCAGGTAGGCCAGAGTCACCGGAAACCCGTGCCGGGACGCCCCCTGGACCGCGGCCCGCAGGCGCTCGCGAAAGCAGCGGCGGTTGGACAGCCCGGTTAGCTCGTCCCGATGAGCGGCCCGCTCCAGATGCTCAAGGCGCCGCTTCTCCAGGGTCAGCTCCACTACGCCCAGCAGTGCACCGCCTTGGAACCTACGGGAGAAGCCGGAACGGACGGCCCGGAACCAACGCCCCCGGACCTCTCCGTAGAGGGGACCCTCCGGTAGCGCGCCGTCCGAATCCAGCATGGGAGCCAGCCAGGGCCCCAGCTCCGGATGCGCCTTCAAGGCCTCCATGGGATGCCCAAGCCACTGCGCCGGCTCGAGCCCCCACCATTCCGACAGCCCCGGGCTGATCCACCGGATCGCACCCTCCTGGCCGAACAGGATACCGCCCGCGCCCAGCGCCCGGAGGATACCCTCCAGGCTCTCCCAGCCCATAGCCGCAAGGCCCTCCCAGTGACCTTCGCCTGTTTCGCCCTCGAACAGCATTGGCTCACTCCCCGGGGGTGATATCCTCCCCCTGTACCCATGGGGACAGGGACCGGGAGTCCTCCCGCGCATCCGAGACGGAATCCTGGGCATTCGACCCGTAGCGGCTGGGCCACAAGGTTTCCGGGCGCTGCCCGATCGCCTCGGCGATGATGCGCTCCGCTTTCGGATAGGGACGGCGCAGGGCGTGCTTGAGCGCATTGGAATCGTAGCCGGAGGCGAAGCTCAGCCGGCGTAGCGACCAGCCGGCCTTGTGCAGAGCCGCCACGATGTCCGCTGGTTCCCAGTCCATGGCCTCCCCATCGGGCGCGAAGGATCAATACCATAGCGAACATAACAAATACGCCATACAAGAACAATCTTTTACGCAATACGGTATCGCCTTCTCATGAGCGCATCCGCCCCGCCACCCCCCGAAAACGCCGCGCAAAGCCTCTTGCAGGGGCTCGGGGAGCGCATCACCCGAATCGCGGAAATGACAGGCGGGAAGCGCAAGCTGGCGGCCGCCGCCGGTATTCGGGAGAGCCAGCTCTTCCGCTACATCCGGGGCGACAACCTGCCGTCCCTGGCTGCCGCAGCCGCCCTGGCCGAGGCCGGCGGCGTTTCCCTGGAGTGGCTCGCCTACGGCCGGCTGCCGGATACCGGGCCGGAGGAAAGCGGTATCGCGGAGCCGCCGGGCGGGTACGGTGCCGGCGATGACTGGGTCGCCGTGCCCCTCCACAACCACGGGGCATCGCCGCTCTCATTCCGGCGGGCGTGGCTCCGGGACCTGGGCCTGGAGCCCGCCTCCCTGCTGCTGGCCGAGGTCCCGGACGATGCCATGATGCCCACCTTCCAGCCCCGGGACCTGGTGCTCGCCGACACACGCGCCAACCGGGTGGAGGCCGCCGGTCTCTACCTATTCCGGCTCGAGGATCTGGCCGTTCCGCGCCGCGCCGTCCCCGCCCCCGACGGCTCCCTGCGTCTGCAGAGCGACAACACCCTCTATCCGGAAATGCACGTTTCCGGACAATCCCGCTCCGAGCTCCGGGTGCTGGGCCGCATCGCCTGGGCGGGTCGCCGCTTCTGAACCGGCCGCGCTTGCCCCGGAACGCACAAAAAGGCCCGCCCCCGAATGGGGGCGGGCCCTTCGGCTTCAGGAACGCTCGCTCTAGAAGCTGCTGCCGAAATTCTCCTCCATGCGGGCCTTGAACTCGTCGATGGTGAACGAGTGGTTCTGCGGACCGCTGGATTCGATCTTGTAGGCCCCCATGGTGGCGGCGATGCGACCGGTGGTCTCCCAGTCGAAGCCGTTGGTCAGGCCGAAGAGCAGGCCGGCGCGATAGGCGTCGCCGCAACCGGTGGGATCCTCGATGGACTTCGGTTTGGCGGTGGGCACGTGGATCATACCGTCCTGGGTGTAGATTTCGGAGCCCTCACCGCCCTTGGTGACGATTAGGGTGGAAACCCGCTTGGACAGGTCCTCGGCGGAATGGCCGGTCTTGTCCTGCACCATCTGCCACTCGTAGTCGTTCACCGCGAGAATCTCGGCTTCATCCACCCGGGCCAGCAGCTCGTCGCCCGAGAACATGGGCAGGCCCTGGCCGGGGTCGAAGATGAACGGGATGCCGGCCTCCTTGAACTGCTGGGAATGCTCGACCATGGCGTCCTTGCCGTCGGGGCTGACGATGCCCCACTCCACCTTCTCCGTCACCTCGGAGATCTTCTGCCGGTGGGCCTCGCCCATGGCGCCCGGGTGGAAGGCGGTGATCTGGTTATCGTCCTCATCGGTGGTGATGAAGGCCTGCGCGGTGAAGTGCTCGGGGATTTCCTTCACGTACTTGCGGCTGATGCCGTGCTTGTCCATCCACTCCGCGTAGGGGCCGAAGTCCGTACCCACAGCGCCCATGGCGATGGGATCGTTGCCCAGCAGCTTGAGATTGAAGGCGATGTTTCCGGCGGTTCCGCCGAACTCGCGGCGCATGGTGGGCACCAGGAAGGCCACGTTCAGGATGTGGACCTTGTCCGGGAGGATGTGGTTCTTGAACTTGTCGTGGAACACCAGGATGTTGTCGAACGCGAAGGATCCGGCGATCAGAGCGCTCATGGGGTTTTTCTCCTTAGTGGGTTTCTTGCGGAAATCGGTCCCGTGCGCGGCCGGGTATCAGACCGCGGCCTTGCGCTCCCCGTCCCAGGCCAGATCCAGCTCCTTGGCCGCGCGCACGTCGTCGAGGCGCTTTACGGGGAGGGTGTAGGGGGCGTTCTTGATCTTGTCGGGGTCGACGTCCACTTCCTCGCGGATCGCGGCGAGCACCCCCGCGAAGTGGTCGAGGATCTCCTTGGCCTCGGATTCCGTGGGCTCCACCAGGAAGCACTCGGGCACCGAAAGCGGGAAATAGGCCGTGGGCGCATGCACCCCGAAATCGAGCATGCGCTTGGCCACGTCCATGGCCGAAACGTGCGCATCGGACTTGGCCAGGTCCTCGAGCGTGAGGATGAACTCGTGCATGGCGCGCCGCCCCGGGAACGCCACCTGGTAATGGGGGCGCAGCTTCTCCAGCAGGTAATTGCTGTTGAGCACCGCGTGCTCGGCGATGCGCTCCATGCCCTCGCGGCCCGCCATGCGGATGTATGCATAGGCCCGCAGGAGCACCCCGATGTTGGCCGGGAAGGCGGTCATGCGGCCGATGCTCTGGGGCCGCTCCCGCTCGTACTCCAGGAAGTAGCCGCCGTCCGCGTCCCGCGCCACCAGCGGCACCGGCGCGAAGGGCAGCAGGCGCTCGCTGACGCCCACCGGTCCGGCCCCGGGCCCACCGCCCCCATGCGGGGTGGAGAAGGTCTTGTGCAGGTTGAAGTGCATGACGTCGAAGCCCATCTCCCCGGGCCGCACCTTCCCCAGGATGGCGTTCAGGTTGGCGCCATCGTAGTACAAGAGGCCGCCGGCTGCATGGACCTTGTCGGCAATCTCCTTGATGCCCCGCTCGAACAGCCCCAGCGTGGAGGGATTGGTGATCATCAGCCCGGCGGTGCGCTCGGAAAGGGCCTCCTCCAGACTCTCCAGGTCGATGTCGCCGTCCGGCTTGGTGCGGATCTCCACGGTCCGGAAACCGCCCATGGAGGCGGTGGCCGGGTTGGTGCCGTGGGCGGAATCGGGGACGATGATCTCGTCACGCTCGTGGTTGCCGTGCGCCTTGTGATACGCCCGAATCATTGCCACGCCGGCGTACTCGCCCTGGGCGCCGGCCGCGGGGGCCAGGGACACCGCATGCATGCCGCAGATGTCCGCCAGCATCTCCTGGAGCTCATGGAGCACCGAGAAGATGCCCTGGCTGAAGCGCGCCGGCGTCTCCGGATGGCGGTTCAGGAGCCCCGGCAGCATGGCCGCCTCGTTGGCGCCCCGCGGATTGTACTTCATGGTGCAGGAGCCCAGCGGGTAGAAATGGGTGTCGATGGAGAAGTTCTGCTGGGACAGCCTCGTGTAGTGGCGGACCACGTCCATCTCGCTCGCCTGCGGCAGGCCCAGCGCGGAGCTGCGGCGCTGGGCCTCCGGCAGATCGTCCAGGGCCACCTCCCCCCGGGGCAGCTGCGCCTTGTTGGTCCGCTCGTCGCGGCTATGCTCGAAGATCAGCATATGTGCATCCTCATGGAAAAGGCCGGAACGCCAAGACGCCAAGAAAAAAGGACAACCGCATTGTTGGCTTGCCCGAGCCCCGCTTCTCCCGCTCCCGCCGGAGAAATGCGGTCTTTCAGGCATCAGGCCGCCTTCCTGGCGTTCCTCGGTTCGCTTGGCTGCTTGGCGTTTTCTTTCCCCGTCTCCCGGACCTAAAGCACCTCGGCCAGGGCCTCGGTGAAGGCGTCGAGGTCGGCCTCGGTCTTGGTCTCCGTGGCGCAGACCAGCAGCGTGTCGCCGAGATCGCTGTACTCCCGGCCCAGGTCGAATCCACCCAGCACGCCGCGGTCCAGTAGGGCGCCGCCCACTTCCGCGGCCGGCCTGGGCAGACGCAGGGCCGCCTCGTGGAAGAAGGGACCGTCGAAACGCCGCTCGACGCCGTCGATGGCGGTGAGCTTCTCCACCAACCTGCGGGTATTGGTGTGGCTCATCCCCGCCACCTGCTTGAGCCCTTCCTCGCCCACCAGGGACATGTAGATGGTGGCGGCGGTCATGGCCAGCCCCTGGTTGGTGCAGATGTTGGACTTGGCCTTGGCGCGCCGGATGTGCTGCTCCCGGGCCTGCAGGGTCAGGGAGAAGCCCTCCTTGCCGTCCGTGTCCACGGTGCGCGCCACCAGGCGGCCGGGCATCTGGCGCACCAGCTTCTTGGTGGTGGCCATGAGGCCCAGATACGGCCCGCCGCTGGACATGGGCAGGCCGAGCGGCTGGCCCTCGCCCACCGCGATATCGGCACCCCACTCGGCCGGCGGCGTCAGCAGGGCGAGCGCCGTGGGGTTGACCACGGCGATAACCAGGGCGCCGCGCGCCTTGGCCCAGGCCGCCAGCTCCTCCACCGCCTCCAGGCGGCCGAAGAAGTTGGGCTGGGGCACCACCAGGGCGGCGTACTCGTTGTCGTCGCCCCCCAGCCGCTCCGGATCCACCGTCCCGGAGGCCTCCTGGAAGGGAACCGATTCCAGCGTGACCCCCTGGGCCCCGCAGAAGGTGCGCGCCACGCGCAGGTAGGCCGGATGCACGCTCTCGGGCACCAGCACTTTCTGACTCTTGCCCTTGTGGGCACGCACCGCCATGAGGACGGCCTCGGCGAGCGCCGTGCCGCCGTCGTAGAGGCTGGCGTTGGCGACCTCCATGCCGGTGAGGCCGGCGATCATGGTCTGGAACTCGTAGATGGTCTGGAGGGTTCCCTGGCTGGCCTCCGCCTGGTACGGCGTGTAGGCGGAGTAGTATTCCCCGCGGGTGGCCAGCTCCCAGACCGCCGAAGGGATGTGGTGCTCGTAGGCGCCGGCGCCCACGAAGGAGCGCAGGCCGGATTCATCCTGAGCGGCGCGCTCCCGCATCAGGCGCATGAGCTCCATCTCGGAGAGCCCCTCGGGCACCTTCTCCAGGGGCTTGGCCCGGATGCATTCGGGGATTTCCGCGAACAGCTCCTCCATGCTCGACAGCCCCAGGGTGTCGAGCATCTCGCGGGCCTCCGCCTCGGTGTGCGGAATGAACGGCATGGGCTACTCCTCGGACTCGCACAGCTCCTGGTAGGCCTCGTGTCCCATCAGGGCCTCCACCTCGCCCTCGTCGCCGGGCTTCATGCGGAAGATCCAGCCGCCGTCGAAGGGCTCCTCGTTGACCTTCTCCGGGCTGTCCTCCAAGGCCTCGTTCACCGCCACGATCTCCCCGGAAATGGGCGCGTAGATGTCGGATGCGGCCTTCACCGATTCCGCCACCGCCACCTCGTCGCCGGCGGCCACGCTGCCCCCGGTTTCGGGGAGCTCGACGAACACCACGTCGGAAAGCAGGTCCTGGGCGTAATCGGTGACGCCGATGGAAACCGTGCCATCGCCCTCCGGCTTCACCCATTCATGGCTCTTGGTATAGCGGCGATCGTCCCGAATCTCCATGGCATTCCCTCCTTCTATAGGGCGTTACGGCGGGGGTTAGATATCGAAATTGGCTTTGCCGGCCTTCACGAAGGGCGGCCGGACCAGCTTTGCGGGCAGCTCGCGGTTGCGCACCACGACCCTGGCCGACCTGCCCGGCCCGGCGGCCTCCGCCGGGACCCGGGCCAGGGCGATGCCCCGCTCGAGGGTGGGCGAGAAGGTCCCGCTGGTGATCTCACCCACCTCCTCCAGACCTTCGAAATGGACCTCCTGGTGGCTCCGCAAAACACCCTTGCCCTCCAGGACCAGTCCGATGAGCTTGCGCTCCGGCTCCGCCTCACGCTGCTTTTCCAGGGCGGCCCGACCGATGAAGTCGCGGTCCGCCGGCTCCCAGGCCACGGTCCAGGCCAGGCCCCCCTCCAAGGGCGTAGTGGCCTCATCCATGTCATTGCCGTACAGGTTCAGACCCGCCTCCAGGCGCAGGGTATCCCGGGCGCCCAGGCCGGCGGGGCGGGCCCCCGCCTCCACCACGGCACCCCAGAAGGCCTCGGCCGCCTCATCGGGCATGGCCACCTCGAAGCCCTTCTCGCCGGTATAGCCGGTCTTGCCCACGAACAGCCCGCCCAGGGCGCCGGTGACGACCGCCGCCTGGAAGGGGCGCAGACCGTTCACCGCGCCTTCGGCCCGTCCGCCCAGCAAGGGCGGGAGCAGGGATTCCGCTTCGGGTCCCTGGACGGCGATGAGGGCCAGATCCTCGCGGGGGCTGATCTCCACTCCGGGGTGGCCGGCATCGCGCCGGGCACGGATCCATTCCAGGTCGGCCTGTCGCCGACTGGCGTTGACCACCATCCGGAACCAGCCCGGCTCCATGAAATAGACGATCAGATCATCGATCACCCCGCCTTCCGGATTGCACATGCAGGTGTATAGGGCGCGCCCCGCCTCCCCGCTGATCTTAGCCACGTCGTTGGCCAGCAGGTGGCGCAGGAAGGCCTCCACGGCGTCGCCGGTGAAGTCCACGATCTGCATGTGGGAGACATCGAAGATCCCGCAGGCTCGGCGCACCGCGTGGTGCTCTTCCACCTGGGAACCGTAGTGCAGCGGCATGTCCCAGTCGCCAAAGGGCACCATCTTGGCGCCGGCGGCCACATGGGTATTGTAGAGCGGCGTCCTCAGACCCATGACTGCTCCTCCCTGTTCCGTATATCCGTCGCCGGCTCATGCCGGCGACACCCGGGCCGCTAGGCCTGCACCTCTTCGGCGTGGTAAGAGCTGCGCACCAGGGGGCCCGCCTTGATCCAGGAGAAGCCCATTTCCCGGCCGGCCTCTTCCAGGGCCTTGAAGCGGGTGGGATGGATATATTCTTGAACGGGGAGCTTGTCCCGGGAGGGACGGAGATACTGGCCCAGGGCCAATCGGGTCACGCCTACGCTGCGCAGGTCGCGCATGACGGCGGTCACCTCGGACTCCGTTTCCCCGAGACCGAGCATGAGGCTGGACTTGGCCTCCACGCCGGAAAGGGAGGCGGCGCGCTCCAGGACGTAGAGGGAGCGGGAATACTCGGATCCCGGGCGCACCGGCTTATACAGCCGGGGCACGGTTTCCACGTTGTGGCCCCAGACCAGCGGGGCCTCCGGAGCGATGGTGGCCACGGCGGGATCCACCACCTTGCGGAAATCGGGGGTAAGCAGCTCCACCCCCATGTCGGGCTTGCGCGCGCGCAGGGCGCGGACGGTGGCCGCGAACAGGCCGGCGCCGCCGTCGTCGAGATCGTCACGATTGACGGAGGTGAGCACTACGTAGGAGAGGTCCATCTGCGCGGCTGCATCGGCGACGCGCTCCGCCTCGGAATAATCGGCGGGCACGCCGGGCTTTCCGGTGGCCACCGAGCAGAAGCCGCAGGCGCGGGTGCAGGTCTCGCCGAGGATCATGAAGGTGGCGGTGCCGCGGCTCCAGCACTCGCCGCGGTTGGGGCAGTTGCCCTCTTCGCAGATGGTCACCAGGCGGTTCCCGTGCACCGCCCGCGCGGTGGTCCCGTACTTGCTGCCCCGGGCGTCGCCCAGGGCGTACCGGATCCACGAGGGCATGCGGGACACGTTGCCGCCGTGGAACTTCATCGGCTGTTGGTCCATCGTGGCTTCCTCCCGTTTGTACCGGGATTGGCCGTCATCCGCCCACAAAAAAGGGGAGGACGGCATTCCCGTGCCATCCTCCCCTCTGTACTGGAAACCTGAGAGTTCACATCGCTCTGGAATTCCGCTGGTCCGGGAATTCCGGAGCGAGGCTACCCCTTCGGTGCCCTGCCAGCCGATCCTTGACGGATGCTGGCCAGGTCTCTCCAGAGCCCCATCCCCCGATGGTCCTTTTGCCTGAGAGCTTCCGGGAGGAGTTTCCCCTTCGGCGCCCCGCCGGACGGCGGCGGAGTCTCTCCCATCGGGATCTTCTGGGCCGAACGAATTTGATCTGCTTCTCGCCCGAAACATTGTATGGTGGACATGGGGCCTGTCAATGACCAGGAACCGGTACGCCGTTCCCAAAACCCCCAAGCGGTGCCTTATCAGCCTGCGCACAATGCTGCATTATCGCGTTTTTTGCGCAGATGCCGGGTCCGAGAAAACGAGGTATGTTTGGTCATGTGCAAGGTTGGTGGTAGGATACTTGCCAGTCCAAACCGAGCAGGCGACTTCTTGCTTCCTGACACAGTTCTGTGCCTGGCACATGACTCCGGCCGCCGACGAGCCCTGGAAAGCTTCCGGGCACGTACCGAAGCCGGCACCCTGACGACCGACCCCGCGGCCGATCGCTCCGGCCCGCGCGGCCGGCCGTATCCTGCTCCGAACGACCACGCGACGCCATCTATTCGCGGATCGGCCCCTGCGCACCCCTACCGGAGCGCCGATTCGCGCTGCACCGATTTTGCCCCCCGGGGCGACCACGCCCGGGCACTGCGCCAACCCGCCCTTCGCCCCTAGCGGCTACCTATTCCGCAAACTACCCGTTTACCATCGAGGGAGGAGTTTCTCCTATGGGGATTCGAAACGAGAACACCGGGCTCGAGCACGAGCAGTACACCCCGGATTTCGCCGACTACTGGGATGACCTGGTCGGCTGGAAAAAACGCGAGGAAGGCGAGGGCGGTTTCTACGAACGCCTGCTGGGAGCCTCCAACTGCGAGACCGTGGCCGACGTGGCCTGCGGCACCGGCTACCACGCCATCACTCTGGCCAAGAATGGCTTCAAGGTGACCGCCTCCGACGGCTCCGAAAACATGGTGCGTAAGACCGAGGAGAACGCCAAGCAGATGGGCGTGACTCTTCAGGGCACCAAGGTGGTGGACTGGGTCAAGGCCTCCAAAGACCTCGGGGAGGAGACCTTCGACGCGATCATCTGCCTCGGCAACTCCTTCACGCACCTGTTCGAGCATGAGGCCCGGCGGGACGCCCTGGAGGAGCTCTTCAAGGTGGTGAAGCCCGGCGGCATGGTGGTCATCGACCACCGCAACTACGACTCCATGCTCGAGCACGGCTACAGCTCGAAGCATAACTATTACTATTCCGGGAAGGGCGTGGATGCCTACCCGGCGGAGCTGAACCGCTATCTGGCCCGTTTCGAGTACGTCTTCCCCGACGGCGCCAAGTTCCAGCTCAAGATGTATCCGCTGCGGCAGGATTACGTTTCTCACCTGCTGGAAGATGCCGGCTTCATCAACGTGGTCCGCTATGGGGACTTCGAGAAGCCCTACGACCGTGATGAAGTGGACTTCATCCAACAGGTGGCCTATAAGCCGCGTGGTTGATTAGGATCAACCGGCCCCGTCCCGGTCGGCGTACCATCTAGGTATCGGCCGGCAGGGGCTCCGGGCATCGCTTTATCAGTAGCACCTGCGCCCCGGGCAGCTCCCGGGGCCCGTTGAAGATTTTCTCAACCCTCAACTTTCGCAACACGAGGAGCTTTTCGGGTATGGCACGCGAATACCTCTTCTCCTCCGAGTCCGTTGGAGAAGGCCACCCGGACAAGGTGGCCGACAACGTCTCGGATGCCATTCTGGACGCCCTGCTCGAGCAGGACCCCATGTCCCGCGTGGCCTGCGAGACCATGGTGAACACCGGCATGGCCATCATCTCCGGTGAGATCACCAGCGGCGCCAATGTCGATTACACCGACATCGTCCGCAAGACCATCACGGACATCGGCTACAACAGCAGCGAGATGGGCTTCGACGGCAACACCTGCGCCGTGCTCATCGGTCTGGACAAGCAGTCCCAGGACATCGCCCAGGGCGTGGACGAGGGCACCGGCCTCGACCTGGACCAGGGCGCCGGCGACCAGGGCCTGATGTTCGGTTTCGCCACCAACGAGACCGAAGACCTCATGCCCATGCCCATCCAGTACGCCCACAAGCTGACCGAGCAGCAGAAGGTGCTGCGCAACAACGGTAAGCTTCCCTGGCTGCGTCCCGACGTGAAATCCCAGGTGTCCGTGCGCTACGAGGGCAACACGCCCAAGGCCATCGACGCCGTGGTGATCTCCACGCAGCATGACGAGAGCGTCAGCTACGATGACCTCAAAGAGGCCGTCCAGGAAGAGGTGATCAAACCGATCATCCCCTCCTCCATGCTGTCCGACGACACCAAGTACTTCATCAACCCCACCGGCCGGTTCGTGATCGGCGGCCCCGTGGGCGACTGCGGCCTCACCGGCCGGAAGATCATCGTCGACACCTACGGCGGCATGGGCCGTCACGGCGGCGGCGCCTTCTCCGGTAAGGACCCCACGAAGGTGGATCGCTCCGCCGCCTACGCCGCCCGCTACGTGGCCAAGAACGTGGTGGCGGCCGGCCTCGCCGACCTGTGCGAGGTGCAGGTGGCCTACGCCATCGGCATCGCCAACCCGGTGTCCGTCCACGTCGAGACCTTCGGCACCGCCAAGATCGACGAGGAAAAGATCGAGCAGCTGATCCGGAAGCACTTCGATCTGCGGCCGAAGGGCATCGTGCAGATGCTCGACCTGCTGCGCCCGATCTACAAGAAGACCGCCTCCAACGGCCACTTCGGCCGGCCGGAGCCGGAGTTCTCCTGGGAGAAGACCGACAAGGCCGAGGCGCTGAAGGCCGACGGCGGCCTGTAAAAAAACACGGGCATAGTCGGAAATGGCCCCGGCCGGGTTTCCGGCCGGGGCCCTTCTTCCCCGACCCCCGAATCGATTTTTCGCCAAGTAACCGAGGAGCGGTTTAATGGCTAACGACTACAAGGTTGCGGATATCGGTCTGGCCGGCATGGGCCGGAAACAGATCATGATCGCCGAGACCGAGATGCCCGGTCTCATGAAGCTGCGCGAGGAGTGGGGCAGCAAGCAGCCCCTCAAGGGCGCCCGGATCTCCGGCTGCATCCACATGACGGTGCAGACCGCCGTGCTCATCGAGACCCTGCAGCACCTCGGCGCCGACGTGCGCTGGAGCTCCTGCAACATCTTCTCCACCCAGGACGAGGCCGCCGCGGCCATCGCTGCCGAGGGTACCCCGGTGTTCGCCTGGAAGGGCGAGACCGAGGAGGAGTACGAGTGGTGCATCGAGCAGACCATCAACGGCCCGGACGGTTGGACCCCCAACATGATCCTGGACGACGGCGGCGACCTCACCGCCATGGTCTACGAGAAGTACCCGCAGCTGCTTGAGCAGATCAAGGGCGTTACCGAGGAGACCACCACCGGCGTGCACCGGCTCTACCACATGGAGAAGCAGGGCGAGCTGAAGACCCCCTGCATCAATGTGAACGACTCGGTGACCAAGTCCAAGTTCGACAACCTCTACGGCTGCCGCGAGTCCCTGCTCGACGGGCTCAAGCGCGCCACCGACGTGATGGTGGCCGGCAAGTACGCCGTGGTGGCCGGCTACGGCGACGTCGGCAAGGGCTCCGCCCAGTCCCTGCTCGCCATGGGCGCCCGCGTGGCGGTCACCGAGATCGACCCCATCTGCGCCCTGCAGGCTCAGATGGAGGGCTTCGAGGTGGTGACCATGGACGAGGTGGTCGACAAGGCCGACATCTTCGTCACCGCCACCGGCAACAAGGACATCATCACCCGCGCCCACATGGACAAGATGAAGCACAACGCCATCGTGTCCAACATCGGCCACTTCGACAACGAGATCGACGTGGCGGGCCTGTCCGACCTGGAGTGGGATGAGATCAAGCCGCAGGTGGACCACGTGATCTGGCCCGACGGCAAGCGCATCATCCTGCTGTCCAAGGGCCGCCTGATGAACCTGGGCAACGCCACCGGCCACCCCAGCTTCGTCATGTCCAACAGCTTCTCGGACCAGACCCTGGCCCAGATCGAGCTGTGGACCAAGGGCGAGGAATACGACAACAAGGTCTACATCCTGCCCAAGCACCTCGACGAGGAGGTAGCCCGGGTGCACGTGGAAGGCCTCGGCGGTCATCTGACCCAGATGAACAAGGACCAGGCCGAGTACCTCGGTGTACCGGTCGAGGGTCCTTACAAGCCGGAGCATTACCGCTACTAATAGGCGGCGCCGGCATAAGGCCGGGGAGGGCCCCGTCCCTCCCCCGAATGGGGCTCGTCCCCATTCGGTAGGCCGCCCGCGCAGGGCGGCCCACCAATGGGGATTTTTCGGAGGCGGCCAAGCCGCCAGGCATCCACGCTACGCGAGGATACGAATATGGGTTTCAAACGGGAAAATTTCGAATTTTCCTTTGAGTTTTTCCCGCCCAAGAATGACGAGGGCGAGAAGCGGCTCCAGGAAGCGGTGCACGAGCTCAAGCCGCTGGATCCGGCATACTGCTCGGTAACCTTCGGCGCCGGCGGATCCACCCGGGAGCGAACCTTCCAGACGGTGGACTGGATCCAGAAGGAGGCCGGCATCGATGCCGCCCCGCACCTGTCCTGCATCGGCTCGCGCAAGGAGGACATCCACGAGATCCTCCAGCGGTACCAGGAAGCCGGCATCAAGCGGATCATCGCCCTGCGCGGCGATATCCCCGAGGACGAGGAGGCCTTCAAGGAAGGTGGCTTCCGCTACGCCAACGAGCTGGTGGCCTACATCAAGGAGCACTTCCCGGACTTCGAGGTGGTGGTCGGCGCCTATCCCGAATTCCACCCCGAGGCCCCGGATCCCGCAACGGACATGGAGAACTTCGTCCGCAAGGTGAAGGCCGGTGCCGACGTGGCCACTACGCAGTACTTCTACACGAACCTGGCCTACTACAAGTTCGTGGAGGATGTGCAGAAAATGGGGGTGGACATCCCCATCAAGGTGGGGCTCATGCCGATCACCAACTTCAAGCAGATCGACCGCTTCTCCCAGATGTGCGGCGCGGACATCCCGGCATGGATCCGCAAGCGCATGGAGCATTTCGGCGACGATACGGCGTCGCAGAAGGAGCTCGGGATCGACATTGCCACCCGGCAAGCCGAGGACCTGCTCAGTCAGGGCATTCCCGGCATCCACTTCTATTCGCTGAACAAGGCCGAGGCCACCAAGCGCATCTGGGAGAATCTGGGGCTGTAAGGCCCGGGCACGCATTCGGACCGGGGTGGGGCCCTCCTCGCCCCTCTGCATGCCGACGCCCAACTCCTCACATCTAACTATCCAAAGAGGAGCCGGAAATGAGCCGCTTCATGGACCGACTCAAAGAGCGGGTGCTGATCCTGGACGGCGGGATGGGCACCGCGCTGATGGAATATGACCTGGATATCGACAAGGACTTCCTGGGTCTGGAGAACTGCTCCGAGATCCTGTGCGATTCCCGTCCGGACGTGGTGAAGGACATCCACCGCTCCTTTTTCGAGGCCGGCTCGGACGCAGTGGAGACCAACACCTTCGGTTCCAACAAGGTGGTGCTCGCCGAGTTCGATCTCACCGAGCGCACCCGGGAGCTGAACCGCATCGCCGCCGAGCAGGCGCGCGAAGTGGCCAACGAGTTCGCCACCGAGGACTGGCCGCGCTTCGTGGTGGGCTGCATGGGCCCGGGCACCAAGCTGCCCAGCCTGGCCCACACCGACTACGATACCCTGGAGGATTCCTACGCCGAGCAGGCCCGGGGCCTGCTCGACGGCGGCATCGATGTGTTCCTGACCGAGACCTCACAGGATCCGCTGCAGATCAAGTCGGCCATCAACGGCATCCGCATCGCCCAGCGGGAAGCCGGGGTGGAGCTGCCCATCATCTCCCAGGTGACCATCGAGACCGTGGGTACCATGCTGGTGGGCACCGAGATCCAGGCGGCGGCCACCATCCTGGACGCCATGGACGTGGACATGATGGGCATGAACTGCGCCACCGGCCCGGCGGAGATGTCCGAGCACGTCAAGTGGCTCGGTGAGAACTGGCCCAGGCCCTTCTCCGTGCTGCCCAACGCCGGCCTGCCCATGCTGGTGGACGGCAAGACCACCTATCCGCTGCAGCCCGCGGAGATGGCCGACTGGGTGGCCCGCTTCGTCGAGGAGGACGGCGTCAACCTGATCGGCGGCTGCTGCGGTACCACCCCGGAGCATCTCAAGGCCCTGCGCGACAAGATCGGCTTCCAGGCTCCGAAGGACCGCAGCGACGTGAAGCTGGAGCCGGCCCTGGCGTCCCTGTACAACCAGGTACCCCTGCGCCAGGAGAACGCCGTCATGGCCATCGGCGAGCGCACCAATGCCAACGGCTCCAAGCGGTTCCGGGAGCTCCTCAACGAGGAGGACTGGAACGGCATCGTCCGGGTGGGCAAGGACCAGGTGAAGGAGGGCTCCCACACCCTCGACGTGTGTACCGCCTACGTGGGCCGCGACGAGGTCCGCGACATGACCGAGGTGATCTCGCGCTTCCGCGGCGATATCACCATTCCGCTTGTGATCGACTCCACCGAGACGCCGGTGATCGACACCGCTCTTAAGCTCTACGGCGGCAAGGCCCTCATCAACTCCATCAACTTCGAGGAGGGCGAGGAGAAGGCCGCCACGGTGCTGGGCTATGCCAAGAAATACGGCGCCGCGGTCATCGCCCTGACCATCGACGAAGACGGCATGGCCAAGGAAGTAGAGGACAAGATGCGGATCGCCCGCCGCCTCTACGACTTCGCCGTGAACCAGCACGGCCTGCCCGGTAGCGACCTCATGTACGACCCGCTGACCTTCACGGTCTGCACGGGTAACGAGGAGGACCGCAAGCACGCCATCAACACCCTGGACGCTATCGAGGCCATCTCCAACGAGATGCCCGACGTCCAGATCGTGCTGGGCCTGTCCAACATCTCCTTCGGCCTGAAGCCCGCCGCGCGTCAGGTGCTGAACTCGGTGATGCTGCACCATGCCCAGAAGCGCGGCCTGACCGCGGCGATCATGCACGCCTCGGCGATCCTGCCCAAGCACAAGATCGACGAGCAAGAGTACAAGGTTGCCGAGGACTTGCTGTTCGACCGCCGGGAGGAGGGCTACGACCCGCTCCACAAGTTCATCGAGCTGTTCAAGGACAAGGAGGCCACCGGCGGCCCCGAGAAGAAGAAGCCCGAGACCATCGAGGAGGTGCTCAAGGAGCGCATCGTCGACGGCGACCGCGACGGCATCGAGGAAGACCTCGACAAGGCCATGGAGAAGTACGAGCCGCTGGAGATCGTCAACCAGCATCTGCTCGGCGGCATGAAGGTGGTGGGCGACCTGTTCGGCGCCGGCGAGATGCAGCTTCCCTTCGTGCTCCAGGCCGCGGAAACCATGAAGGCCGCCGTTGCCCACCTCGAGCAGTTCATGGAGAAGACGGAGGGCGACGAGAAGGGCACCATGGTGCTGGCCACGGTGAAGGGCGACGTCCACGACATCGGCAAGAACCTGGTGGACATCATCCTCACCAATAACGGCTATAATGTGGTCAATATCGGCATCAAGCAGCCCTGCGAGTCGATCATCGAATCCGCCGAGGAGAACAACGCCGACGTGATCGGCATGTCCGGGCTCCTGGTGAAGTCCACGGTGATCATGAAGGAAAACCTGGAGGAGATGCGCACCCGCGACATCCAGACCCCGGTTCTCCTGGGCGGCGCCGCGCTTACCCGCAGCTTCGTGGAGGACGACTGCTCCGAGGCCTACGGGGAGGGCGTGGTGCATTACGCCAAGGACGCCTTCGCCGGTCTGCAGCTCATGGACCAGCTCACCGGCAATGCGCAGGAAGAGCCGGAAGAGGCCGAATAGGCCTTTCCGCTTCGGCTGCCGAATGGGGGCCGCCGGGGGCGGCCCCTTTTTTGGACGGTAAACCCGATAGAATTACTAGGTTTCTGCGGTCCCGGTACGCATTCTTTGCCAGTTTCACCCCGACCTGCTAGTGGTTTAAGGTTGGATTGAAGCCGTGCCGGAGGCGCTCAATACAGGTATGAACATGACCGAGCAAGCTACCCGATCCGACGTCGCTACCGACAACCCGATCCCCACGCCGCCCTTCTGGGGCACCAAGGTGATGGAGCAGATCCCCGTGCGGGCGCTGCTGCCCTACATCAACAAGACCATGCTTTACCAGTTCCAGTGGGGCTATAAGAAGGCGGGCAAGAAGAAGGACGAATACTGGCAGTGGGCCAAGCAGGAAGTGGACCCCATCTTCAATGATTTGATCGCCCGCGTTGAGCGCGAGCAGATCCAGACCCCGCAGGCGGTCTACGGCTATTTTCCCTGCCAGAGCGAGGGCAACGACATCGTCCTCTACAAGGACCCCGAGGGCTCCGAGGAGCTGCAGCGCTTCACCCTACCCCGCCAGGACGGCAAGAAGAACCTGTGCATTGCCGACTTTTTCCGCTCCAAGGATTCCGGGGAGATGGACGTGATCGGTTTGCAGGTGGTGACCGTGGGCCAGCATGCCTCGGACGTGGCGCGCGAGTGGTTCAACGAGGACAAGTACACCGACTACCTCTATCTGCACGGTCTCAACGTGGAGACCACCGAGGCCCTGGCGGAGTGGGTGCACAAGCAGATCCGCGCCGAACTGGGCTTCTCCAGCGAGGACGACCGCGATGCCCAGGCCCTTATTAAGCAGGGCTACCGGGGCTCCCGCTACTCCTTCGGCTATCCAGCCTGCCCCAACCTTGAGGACCAGCGGCCCCTGCTGGAGATCCTGGGGGCGGACCGGCTGGGCATCACCATGGCCGACGAGCAGCAGATGCACCCGGAGGAGTCCACCTCGGCCATCGTCTGCCACCATCCGGAGGCCAAGTATTTCAGTGTCTGAGCGCCGGGGGATCTGAGGGGTGCAACGGGCCTCGCACAGCAACGGCGACCGGGTCGCCCTTGCCTGGACCGGCGCCTCCGGCGCCGGTTACGGGCTCCGACTCCTGGAACAGCTGCTGGCCGCCGGCGTGCAGGTGGAGCTGATCGTTTCCAAGGCCGCGCAGGTGGTCCTGGCCCAGGAGACCGACCTGGAGCTGCCCGCCCAGCCCGAGGGCATGCGGCAGGCACTGGTGGAGCACATGGGCCGGGGCGCCGATACCCTGCGCGTCTACGGAAGGGAACAGTGGACGGCCCCGGTCGCTTCCGGCTCCAATGCGCCTCGGGCCATGGTGGTCTGTCCCTGCACGTCCGGGACGGTGGCTGCCATAGCCAACGGCACCAGTGATAACCTTATCGAGCGGGCTGCGGACGTCACCATCAAGGAACGGAGACAGCTGGTCCTGGTGCCCCGGGAGACGCCGTTTTCGGTGATCCATCTGGAGAACCTGACCCGCCTGGCGCGGATGGGCATTACCATCCTGCCCGCCAACCCGGGCTTCTACCATCGCCCCCAAACGGTGGAGGAGCTTGTGGATTTCGTGGTGGCACGGGTGCTGGATCATTTGGAGATCGAGCACGCTCTGGTACCGCGCTGGGCCGACGAGGTACGCAGTGAAGCCGAGTAATGTCCTTAATACCCTGCACCGGCTGACCCAGGAGGTGGGCCGTGCCGCCAATCTGCAGCAGGCGCTCACGACTCTGGTGAGCGGCCTTCGGCGGGCCATGAACACCGAAGTGTGCACCATCTATCTGCCGGATCCGCGGGTGGAGGGTGGCTGGGAGATGCGCGCCACGGACGGCCTCAATGCCGAATCCGTGGGGCAGGTCCATCTGGGGCCCGGGGAAGGCTTGGTGGGCCTGGTGGCCCGGGAGGAGGAGCCCGTCAACCTCGACAACGCGGGCCAGCACCCCCTGTTCCGCTATTTCCCCGAGACGGGCGAGGAGCGCTTCCCCGCGTTCCTGGGGGTCCCCATCCTGCATCGCGGGGAAGTGCTGGGGGTCATCTGCGTCCAGGGCACCAAGTCGGAGCGCTTCGACGAGGAGCACGCCACCCTGTTGTTCACCGCCGCCGCGCAGCTGGGCGGCGTCATCGCCCATGCCCAGGTGCTGGAGCGCCTGGGGCACCGCTCGGCCTCCACCCCGGAGACCGAAGCCTCGGGCGCTTCCAATGCCGAGGCGTTCCTGGCCGGTCAGGGCGGTGCCCAGGGGATCACCATCGGCACGGCCTGGGCCGTGTACCCGCCGGCCGACCTTTCCGC
This sequence comes from Thiohalorhabdus sp. Cl-TMA, assembly GCF_041821045.1. NCBI lineage: Bacteria > Pseudomonadati > Pseudomonadota > Gammaproteobacteria > Thiohalorhabdales > Thiohalorhabdaceae > Thiohalorhabdus > Thiohalorhabdus methylotrophus. The sequence goes on from NZ_JBGUAW010000007.1 coordinate 191,834, forward strand.
CGTCGCCGATCGAACCACCGAGGACCCGGAGGGCGACAAGCGCGAGTTCTATCGGGCCCTGAACGCCGCCGACCAGGAGATGGCCGAGCTGGGCGGCAACCTCTCCGAACGGATCGACGAGGAAGATGCCGACCTTATCCATGCCTACCTGCATATACTGCGGGACAAGGGGTTCCAGCGTCGGGTGGAGGCCCGAATCGATGGCGGAAGCTGGGTGCAGGCGGCCGTCCGCGACGTGGTGTGGGAGTATATCGAGACCTTCGAGAACATGGACGACCCATACCTGCGTGAACGGGCCGCCGACATGCGGGACCTGGGGCGCCGGCTCATCTCGCACCTCCAGCAGGGGAACCACCGCTACGACGGCGAGCTTCCCCCGGACACGGTTCTGGTGGGCGAGGAGATCTCGCCCCTGAACATGGCCAGCGTTCCCGAAGGGCACCTCAAGGGGGTCATCAGCGCCACGGGTTCGGCGGGCAGCCACGTGGCCATCCTCGCCCATGCCTTCGGCATCCCCGCCGTCATGGGGATCGAGGACCTCCCCGTGGCCCTGATCGACGGCAAGACCATCGTGGTGGACGGCTATAGCGGCCGGGTCTACGTGGACCCTTCCGCCAAGATCCTCGAGGAATACAAGCGCCTCGAGGCCGAAGAGGCCGCGCTCACCGAACGCCTGGGCGCCCTGCGCGACGAGCCCGCGGTGACCCTGGATGGCCGCTCCATTACCCTGTACGCCAACACCGGGCTGCTGGCCGACCTGGATCCCGCCCTGCGCTCCGGCGCGGAAGGGATCGGCCTCTACCGCACCGAGCTGCCCTTCCTGACCCGGGACCGATTTCCCGGCGAGGCGGAGCAGGTCCGCATCTATCGGCAGGTCTTCGAGACCTTCGCGCCGCGCCCGGTGACCATCCGAACCCTGGACATCGGCGGCGACAAGCTCCTCCCCTATCTGCCGGTGCACGAGGACAACCCGTTCCTGGGATGGCGTGGCCTGCGGCTCTCCCTGGACCACCCGGAGATCTTCCTCACCCAGCTGCGTGCCATACTGCGCGCCGCGCCGGCGGGCAACGTCCGCCTGCTGCTGCCCATGGTCACCACCGTCGAGGAGCTCGACGAGGCCCTGGGCCTGATCGAGCGGGCGCGCAAGGAGCTGGCCGCCCTCGGCGAGTCGGCCCCGGAGCTCCCAGTGGGGGCCATGATCGAGGTGCCCTCGGCGGTGTTCCAGACCGCGGCCATCGCCCGCCGGGTCAATTTCCTTTCCATAGGCACCAATGATCTGACCCAGTACCTGCTCGCCGTGGACCGCAACAACGCACGGGTGGCCGGGCTATTCGACTCCCTCCATCCGGCTGTCCTGCACGCCATCGGCACGGTAGTGGCGGAGGCCCATGCCGAGGGGCGACCCGTTTCCGTATGCGGGGAGATGGCGGCGGATCCGGTGGGCGCCCTGCTGCTGGTGGGCATGGGCGTGGACGAGCTCTCCATGAGCGCGGGCGCCCTGCTGCGTATCAAGTGGGTCCTGCGCTCCTTTTCCACCGCCCAGACGCGGGAGCTCGCCGAGCTGGCCCGCAACGACGAGTGCACCCGGACCACGCGCGAGCGCGTGGAAGAGGCCCTGCTCGAGGCGGGGCTAGGAAGCCTGATCCGAGCGGGCGACTGAGCGGGGATGGCAATGGACCAGCAACAGCAGCCCGAAGTGGCCCTCGCCAGCGGACCTGGGGAGCGGATCCGCACCGCCGCCAACCTCGGGGCGGCGTTCCTGGATCGCCTGGCCCAGGCGCCGGATACCACCCTCTTTCTGGAACCGGATGGCAAGCGCTTTCAGCCCATTTCCGCCCGGGAATTCGGCGAGGAAGTGGTCACTATCGCCCGCGCTTTCGCCGGATGGGGCTTGGTGCGCGGCGACCGGGTAGCCCTAATGGGACCCAACGGCTCCTTCTGGGCGGCGGTGGACTGGGCCGCCCAGCTCCTCGGCCTGGTGGTGGTGCCCCTCTATCAGGGCCAACAGCCCACCGATCTCCGCTATCTGCTCGAGGACTCCGGGCCTTCCCTGATTTGCATCCAGGGCAAGAAGGCACTGTCCACCCTGGAGGCCGTGGCGCAGGACGCCGCCTACCTGGCGCCCGTCGCCGTTCGCGATCCGGGAACCCGTGACCTGTCGCAGCCCTTCCGTACCTGGGCCGCCTTCCTGGAGGCCGGCGAGCCCATCGACCGGGCCGACGTCCGCCACCGCAACGAGCACGTCCAGCGCAGCCATCTGGCCACAATCGTCTACACCTCGGGGACCACCGGCTGGCCCAAGGGCGTGGAGCTCACCCACGGCAACCTGCTGACCAACCTGGAAGGCATCCTGGACGTGCTGTCCATCCAGGAATCGGACCGCTTCCTCTCCGTTCTGCCCCTGGCCCACATCTTCGAACGGACGGCCGGTCACCTCCTCGCCTGCCTGGCCGGCGCCGAGGTCGCCTACGCGCGAGGCCCGCAATCCATCGCCGCGGACCTGACCGGCGCCCATCCCACCATCCTCATCGCCGTACCGCGCATGTTCCAGCTCTTCCACGAGCGGGCCGAGGCCCAGGCGGAGCGGGGCGGGCTGGCGGCCCGGGCACTCTCCTGGGCGGATTCCGAGGGACGATTCCGCCGGCTGCTGGGGCGGCGCCTTCTGGGTCGCGGCCTGCGGCGGCGACTGGGCGGCTGTATCCGCCTGCTCGTTAGCGGCGGCGCTCCCCTGCCTGCGGAGGTGGGCGCCTTTTTCCGCAAGGCGGGGGTACCCATCCTGGAGGGGTACGGTCAGACCGAGACCAGCCCGGTGGTGAGCGTTAACCCGCCAGAGGTACTGCGGCCGGGGACGGTCGGCCCTCCGCTTCCCAACCTGGAGGTCCGGGTCGCCGGGGACGGCGAAATCCTGGTCCGGGGCCCTTCCGTCATGCGCGGCTACTGGGGCAAGCCGGAGGAGACCGCCCAGACCTTCGACAACGACTGGCTGCGCACCGGCGATACGGGCGGGCTGGACGAGGCGGGCTACCTCTATATCACCGACCGCAAGAAGGACATCATCGTCACCTCCGGCGGTAAGAATATTCCGCCGCAGCGCATCGAGCTGCGGCTCACCGCCCAGCCTCTTATCCAGCAGGCGGTGGTCTTCGGGGACCGACAACCGTACCTGGGGGCGCTCATCGTGCCCAACTGGGAACAGGTACACACCCAACTGGGCGCGGACGCCGATCCGGACCCCGAGGGCAAGGCCGTCTTCCGCCTCATGCGGGCGACCATCCAGGCCGCCTTGCGGGACCTGTCCAGCTGGGAGCAGGTACGCCGCTTCCGGGTCCTTCGGGAGCCCTTTTCCGAGGCCGCCGGCGAGGTGACCCCGACCCTCAAGATCCGACGCAAGGTGGTGGAAGAGCACTATCCCAGGGAGGTAGCGAGCCTGTTCTCGGATCGGGGGGAAGCGGAAGCGGGCCCCCGTCAGGCGGAGACCGGAGGGTAGGTCAGCCGAAAGTGGTGGAGTTGGTGCCCCAGAGGTGGCGCTCCACATCCTGGAAATGGATGTACACCCGTGCCGGGCTGATGCCGAGGCCTTCCCGCAGAAAAGCGCACAGCTCGGCGGAAAGATGCGCCGTTCGCTCCAGGGGGAGCCCCAGGCTGGCCAGCTCCACGAAGGCCGCGGGCTCGTCCGTTCCGGCGAACAGCAGATCGCGGCCGGTTTCCAGCGTAACCATCACGGTCCGCTCGGGCTTGCCGAGCAGCTCGGCAACCTTGCCCGAGGCGGCGCCCAGGAATTCCCGGCGGGATTCGCTGGTGGAAAGCACCTGATTGGTCTCGAGACGCAGCAGAGGCATGGGCGCTTCCTTCTGAATTCCAGCCGCTCAGGAGGGCCGCAGCCGGCGGCGCTCCACTTCCATCACGAACTGGGTAAGCACCCGCTCCACGCCGGTTGGCATGCGGGCGAACTGGCAGGCCATGTAGACCCATTTGCTGGTATGCTCGACCCAGATCACCGTTGCCGGCAGATGGACGTAGCTCACCCCCGTTTCCTCGGGAACCTGCAGCTCAAGAGCCACGCTGACCCGGTCCCCCTTGGCCACCTCGGGCGCCTTGTCCCACGCGGCATCCCCGCCGAACCCGGTCCGGAAGCCGCCGGCACTCAGGTTCACCTTCCGGTGGGGCTGCACCTGGATCCGCTCCCTTGCGTCCTTCAGCTCCGGTTCGCTGGGACCGATCAGGGGAGAGATACCCCCTTCCTCTGCGTGCGCCCAGGGCTTGCGGTTGTCTTCCCCCAAAGGGGCCACGCTGATCCGGAGATCGGCATTGACGCGGAAGTGCTCCCGCTGCTCGGCGCCCTTGGGGGCCGCATCCTTCCCGGAGGAATTGCTGGCCTGGTCGTTCATGTAGCTCCCCAGCTGCTTGTTAGCCTGCTTCGGCGGCAGCCCTCCGCTCGAAATGGTGAGCCCGCTATTCTACCTATACCGCATGGCCCTGCCTATGCACCCGCGGCATTTCAGCGCCGCTCCGCTAGAACTGCTCCTTGCGGATGCGCTCCAGCCGCTGCTGGGCAAGCCCGGCCACCCGATGGTCCGGATACTCCTCGACCACCTTCAGCAAGGTCTTGCGGGCGTTGCGGTAGTCCTGCAGCTCGTAGTAGGCATACCCCTTTTTCAACAGAGCGGCGGGTCCCTTGTCGCTTTCGGGGAAGCGTTGCCCCACGCCCTGGAAGGCCTCCAGGGCCCGCTCGTACTTGCCGCGCACGTAGAAGGCCTCGCCGAGCCAGTACTGGGCGTTATCCGCGTATTCGCTTTCCGGGTGATTGCCGAGGAATTTCTGGAAGCCCTCGATGGACTTCTCGTAGTCCCCGGCCCGCAGGGACTGGAAAGCGTCGCGGTAGGCCCGTTCATCCGCGGGGCGATCCTCGGGCTTGGCCGATTCGTCTGTGGCATCAGACGAACCCCCGCCCTTCTGCGGGGCCTTCATGGCCCCCATATTGTTCTCCTCGGCGGGATCACCCGCCATCGCGTAGCTCTTCTCTTCCAGGGCCACGATCCGGTTATCCAGCTGTTCGAGCTCGGCGCGGATCTGGGTGAGCTGCTTCTCCAGCTGCCGGGACAAGCGGTCCAGCTCGTGACCGTTTACCTCCGTTCGGCCACCCAGCTCGTGGACGCGCTCCTTCATCAGCCCCAGCCGCTCCGTCAGCTCCGGGGGATCGGTTTCCGACTGGTCCTTGCTCGCCATGGCCTGGCGCAGTTTGGCCAGTTTCTGACCCTGCTGTCCCAGGGCCTTCTGCAGGCTTTCGACCCGGTCCTTGAGCTTGTCCACCTCCCCCGGATCCGGACCCCGTTCCGCGTTGCGCACCCCCGGCGGCGGCAGGCAGCCGCTCAAGAGCAGCAGCGCGCCCACGGCGAGCCCCAGGTGTCTAGGCATCTTCATTCTTGCGAAAGCACTGCACGCCATCCACCCGCTCCCTTTCGAACCTCGCGTCCATTCGCTGGGCATCCTCACCCGCGCCGGTGAACAGGTAACCGTCATTGGCCATGCGGTGATGGACAGTCTCCAGCGCCTTCCGCTTTCCTTCGTCGTCGAAATAGATGAGCACGTTCCGGCACAGGATGATATCGAAGCGGGACAGCGGGAAATCGGGCTCGAGGATGTTCATCTCCCGATACCGGATCATGTGCAGGATCTCGGGGCGGGGACGGTAGCCGCCCTCCACCTGCTCGAAGTAGCGGCGTCGAACCTCGGGGGAAGCCCCGCGCCGCATCTCCAGCTCGGAATAGACCGCCTTCTTGGCGCGGGAAATGGCCTCGTCGCTCACGTCCGTGCCGACCACCATGCAGCGGTCGGCGCGCTCCGGCGGCAGCACCTCGCGCAGGGCGATGGCCAGGCTGACCGCCTCCTGCCCGGTGGAGCAAGCGGCGCTCCAGACCTTCAGCTCCTTGTCGCCGCGGCGTTCCGCCAGCTCGGGGATGATCCTTTTCTCCATCACCTCGAACGGCCGGCTATCGCGGAAGAAGCTGGTTTCCTTGATGGTCAGGGCATTGAGGATGGCATCCACGACTTCCGGGTTGTTCCGCTCCCGGTAGACGTGGGTGACCAAATCATTGAGCCCGTCGTAGCCCCATTCCCGTGCCAACGGCTGCAGCTTGGAGCGCAGGGAATAGCTCTTTTCCGGCTTCAAAATGATCCCCGATTCCTTCTTCAGGAATTGGGCGAGAAGATCGAAATAATAGGGGCTGAGGTCACTCATAGCCGCGGCGGTTCTCTCCGTGGAGGCGCAGGAGGTGGCTGCTCGCCACTGGACGTTCCCGGCCGGAGCGAGCAAAAAAAGAGGGCCCCGCCCGGCCGGGAGACGGCGCCCTTCATGGTCATGTTTTCTCGCGAATCCGCTGACTCTCCGACCCGACTCCCGGACCGGAGCTAGCTCAGGAACTCGGAAAGCTCGTCGTAGAGCTTCTGGGGGGTGAAGGGCTTACCCACAACCTTGTTGGCCCCGGCCTCCACCGCCTCCCGGCGTTTGGCCTGGGTCTGCTCCGTCGTAATGAACACGAACGGCGTCAGGGCGTCCTGGCTGCGGAAATGCCGCAGGAACTCCAGGCCGTCCATGACCGGCATGTTCCAGTCGGACAGGATGACTTCGGGGCTGAAGGCCCGCAGCTTCTCCTGCGCGTCCTGCCCGTTCTCCGCCTCCACCACTTCCAGCTCGGAAAATCCCGCCTTGCGCAGGGAGCTCTTGAGAACCATCCGCATGGCGCGGGAATCATCCACCAGCAGTACTTTCATCGCCTCGGTTTCCCCTGGGTCCTCTCACGCAAGGCCGGCGGACCGGGCCTCGCATTTCGATTCCGGTGTAACGCCCCCTTTTCCGAAGGGGGAAGCCTCATGCACCAGCGGCCAGATCATCGGGAACCCGCTGCTCGGCGGAGCGCTCCACGGCCTCCCGGTCCAGGATTCCGACCACCTGATCTTCCCACAATGCGGCGCCCGAGATGCCCGCCACTGACTTCCCGGAGCCCTGCTCCGTCGGCCGCAGGTGCTGGATCCCGTGCAAATGGTTGGTGAGGATACCCTGCATCCAGTTGCCTTCGCCATCATCCATGAAGACGATGTAGGCCTCGTCCCCCGGATGGCGGAAGGACTCCCCCGTGACGGTGGCCAGCCGCACCACCGGGACGGCGCGGTTCTCGCGCTTCAGGTACTCGTGACCGTTCATCCATTGCACCTCGTTCACCGACACCAGCTCGATATGGTGGACGTCCTCGCGGGCCAGGGCGTAGACCTCGTCCGCGCCGCCGTCCAGCAGCAGGTACGGGAAGGTCTCCTCGCGTCCCTCTTCCTCGGCGACCTCCCGGGTCTTGGAGTGGCCCCGCATGGTGGCGACGCGGGAGAAGAGCCGCGCCACGTCCACCACCAAACTGATCCGGCCGTCCCCCCGGACGCTCGCGCCGGCGAAGTAGTCGGGCTCATGGATACCCTTGAGTGCATCGAGGGACTTCATCACCGCCTCTTCCTTGCCGACGATTCGGTCCACCAGGATGCCCGCCCGCTGCACGCCGAGCTCCAGCACCACCAGGTAGCGGGCGTCGCCGTCGTGCACCCGGCTCATGCCGAACAGCTCGGTCATCTGCAGGATGGGCAGAATCTCCCCCTCGCGCTGGTAGACGCGCTGGCCCCGCACCGTGGTCACGCGGTCGGGCTCGAAATCCAGGGTCTCCTTCACCGCCTCCAGCGGAATGGCGAAGTGCTCCGGGCCGATCTGCACGATCAGGGTCTGCTGGATGGACAGCGTCAGGGGCAGCCGGATGCGCACCGTGGTCCCCTCGCCCACCGTGGAGTCCAGATCGATGGAGCCCTTCAGGGACTCCACGTTGGAGCGCACCACGTCCATGCCCACGCCGCGGCCGGAGATGTCGCTGACCTGGTCCGCGGAGGAGAAGCCCGGGGCGAATATGAGCTGCTGCGCCTCGCGCTCGCTCAGCTGGTCCGCTTCGGACTGGTCGATGACCCCCCGCTCCACCGCTTTCTGGCGGAGCTTTTCCGCCGAAAGGCCCGCGCCGTCGTCGCCCACTTCGATGACCACGAAGTTCTCTTCGTAGTAGGCGCGCAGGTTGATCTTGCCGGCCCGCGACTTGCCAGCAGCCTCCCGCTCCTCGGGCTCTTCCACGCCGTGGTCCACGGAATTCCGGATCAGGTGGACCAGGGGATCCTGGATGGCCTCGATGACGTTGCGGTCGAGCTCCGTCTGCTCGCCGCTGATGTCGAGCTGCACCTCTTTGTGGGTCTTTCGGGCGAGGTCCCGAATCACCCGCTTGAACTTGTTGAAGCTGGCGGACAGGGAGTGCATGCGCGTCTGCATGACCGCCGACTGCAGGTCCGAGGTCACCAGGTCCAGGCGGTGCGCTTCCTCGGCCAGGTCCTCGGCGAGGCGCTCGTCGTCCAGGGCGTTCGCCACCCGACGAGCCAGCTCGCGGTTCTGGTTGCGGGTGAGCACCAGCTCGCCCACGAGATTGAACAGCCGGTCCAGGCGATCGAGCGGTACCCGCAGCGTCTGCGCTTCCCGGGAACCGCCGCCCTCGGAGTCCTCTCCGGCACCCGTCGGGGCGTCCTCCCCGGAGGCCGGGGCCGACGCCGTGGCGGCCTCCGACTGCTCCTGCGCCGCCGGCTCCGAATCCGAAGAATCGCGGGAAGCAGCGGGAGCGGAGCCCGAACCGGTGTAATCCGGGCGCAGGTAGTGGGCCAGGTGGGTGGCCACGGGCTCCACTTCCACATTGTCCCCGAAACCGTCCACCACCCGGTCCACCACCTTGCGGAGGATATCCGTACCCGCCAGGAGGTCGTCCATCATCTCGGCGTTGAGCGGGACCTCGAAGCTCCGCAGACGGTCCATGACCGATTCCATTGCGTGGGCCAGCCCCTGGAGGCGCACCAGTCCCACGAAGCCCGCGGTGCCCTTGATGGTATGGATGGTGCGGAAGGCGCTGTGCAGCCGCTCCTCGTCCTCCGGGTGGTCCTCCAGCGCCATCAAGGCCTGGTCCAGCTCCTCCAGGCCTTCCCGGGACTCCTCGATGAAGGCGCTCACCAGGTCGGGATCGGCGTCCTCGGGAAGCCGCTCGATGCCGTCGGGGATTTCCACTTGCGGGGTTTCCGCCACGGTTTCCTCGTTGGGTTCGGATTGTACCTGCGGACCCTCCCCCCCATCATCGGGCTCCGCTTGCGGCTGTGATTCGGGCTCTTCCTCCGGGACGGGCGCTTCGGCCGCCGCCTCCCCGAGAGCATCGGAGGTTTCGGGTTCCTCGTCCGCCACCTCACCGCCTTCCTCCCCGCCGGGTGCGGAGGGCAGGTGTCGGGCGAGGCGCTCGTGGGCATCCTCCGCTGCCTGCTCGTCCTCGCCGAGCGCCCCGATGGCAGCTCGCAAGTCCTCGACAAAGATCTTGTGGAGGCGGATGTCGAATGCGGCCAGCCCTTCGAAAAGGGTATGGAGCCTCTGCGCCAGGCTGGCGAAGGGACCGCCCTCCTGGGCGTATTCCGCGGCGCTGGCTTCGGCGGCCGCGCGGGCCTGCTCTAGGAGACCCCGGTCCCCGGGATTTCCAGCGAGCGCTTCCAGTGCGGAGCCGAGTCCGTTCATGGGTGCGGCCTCTTGGCTAGCGGGTTGCGGGGATGAATCGGGAGCCACCTGCTCCTCCGGCTTCGGCTGCAGCGCCTGCAGGGCATCGATTTCCGCTTCGGCGTCGCCATCCACCAGGGCCCCGGCAGCGGCGCGCAGCCGCTCCGCCACCTGCTCGGACCAGGGCAGGACCCCTTCCGAATAGGCACCGAGCACGTCCCCCATGCGCAGCGCGAGCGTCTCGGGATCGCCCTCCAGCGCCTCGGAGACGTCGTCCAGCAGCATGCCCAGGTCGTTGAGCGCCTCCTCGGAGGCGGGGTCGGCAATCAGCCGTTCCACTGCCGGCGGGACCGCCTCGGCCCCACCGCCCTCGGGGCCGTTGTCGGTCTCCCGGAGCGCCTCCAGCCGGGGCAGGACCCCTTCGGGGACCTCCGCCGCCTCAGTCAGTATCGAAGCGGCCTCCTGGAGGGTATCGCTCATGGCGCTGGTCCACTCCAGCTGCCCTTCTGCGTAGTCCCCGAGTACGTCCCCCATGCGCAGGGCGAGCGTCTCCGGCGCTCCGTCCAGCTCCTCGGACAGCTCGTCCAGCCGGCCGCCCAGCCGTTCCAGGACCCCCTCGTCCGCGGGGTCCGCCGCCAGGGCCCGGAGGTCATCGGCCACGGCCAGGGCGCCCCCCTCCGCGGAGGATCCGGACTCTTCCCCTCCGGCATTGTCCTCCACGAACAGGTGCCGCCGCAGATGGGCCTCCCACTCGCTGAGGGCGGTCTCGGGGGTCTCCCCCTTCAGATTCCGATCCAGGTCCGCGAAGACGCCCTCCAGGTCCCGGTACATGATCCGGTGCAGGCGGACGTCGAAGTTCGCCATCTGTTCGAACAGCTCCTCCAGGACCGCCAGCAGGGCCCCGCCCGGCTCACCCAGGGCCTCCGGGGCGGCCTCCCGGATACTCCGCATCCGGGCCACCAGCTCGCGATGCAGCTCGGGGTCCCCCGGACGCTCCTGCAGGGGCGCCAGAGCGGCGCTCAGGGAGCCTTCCTCCGGCCCGGCCTCGGTCTCCGGATTGAAGAAGCGGGCCATGATGGCCTCGAATCCTTCGGAATGGGGTCCCGTGCTGTCGCCTTCATGACCTGCCATGACTGCTCCTCCCCTCAGGGCATCTAGCTGCCCAACCGTTGATCCTGAGGCTCGCGGGTGCCGATATCGGCGGCAACCGATTCCACCAGCTGTCCATAGCGCTGCGCGGCCGGGCTGGCGCTGTCCACTTCGAAAACGGTGCGGCCCTGCTGCAGGCCTTCCGGAATGGCCATATCGTAGGGAATGGGCGCCGCCACCCGTTCAGGCGGCAGGCTCTTTCGGGTCCGGTTCAGCCAGCGCATGTGCCAAGTATTGTCCTCGCGGACCATGGTCGGAACCACCCCGAAGAAGCCCGGCTGATACTGGAGGTAGCGGCCCATGAAGCGCGCGTACTCCAGGGTCTGGGTAAGTCCGCGGAAGGACAGCAGCTCCATCTGAACCGGGGCGATCAGGGATTGCGCCGCATAGAAGGCGTTGACGATGATCAGGGAAAGCGAGGGCGGACAATCGAAGACCGCCGCATCGTAATCGCCCAGCTGCCCCAGGGCCTCGCGCAGCGCGGCCTCGCGGCGCGGCCGCTCGGCCAGCACCAGCTCGAGCTGCGCCAGGGTGCCGTCGGCAAGCAGGGCATCCAGACCGCTGCGGATCGGCACCAGACACTGCTCGGTCGACACCCCCTCCCAGACCGCGTGATAGAGGGTGTGGCGCGGGGTCTGCCGGAAATAGGAGGCCAGCGCCCCCTGGGGGTCCAGATCAACGAGCAGGGTCCGGTAGCCCCGCTCCGCCAAGCCCCAGGCAAGGTGCACGGAGGTGGTGGTCTTCCCCGCACCGCCCTTGTGGTTCACCACCGCGAAGGTTCGCATGAATCTCGCTATCCGCTCCGTCCCCGTGGGGATCCGTCAGTCCAGGCGGTAGGCCCGTTCCAGAAGGGCTTCCTGCTCGCCCGTCAGGCTGCCGAAGGCCAGGCCGTATTGAAAGGAAAAGCCGCCCGCGAGACCGCTTCCGGTGCGGCCCCAGCGCACCTCGGCCTGGAGATTGACCCGCTTCTGGCCCTTGTGCTCCCGGTCCAGGGGCAGGCTCAGCTCCAGCCAAGCGTTCTCCGAGAGGTCCTGGTCGGTCTCCATGCGCAGGCCACCCTTGCTGATGGAGCTCATGTGGGCGTCATGCCACTCCTCGGCGCCCGTATCGCGCTGCTGAATGGTGAGGTCCACGGTTTGCCGGGCATGGCTTCGCTGGTCCAGATAGGGGTTCTCGGGAAGCATCCGGGCCAGGTCCACGAGCACCACCACCCCGTCGGCGGAGTTCACGATGCCGGTCAGGTAGCTGCCGTGCTGGCGCTGGATCTCGGAGTTGGACGGCGGGGACTGGATCTCCTCGCGCTCAATGGCCCGGAGGTCCGTCACCTCGTCCACCACAAAGCCCACAAGGCGCCAGTCCATGTCCACCACCAGAATCCGCGATTCGGCGGTATCCTCGAAGGTGGACAGCCCCAGGAGGATCCGGGTGTCCAGAACCGGCACGATCACGCCCCGAAGGTTCATGAGCCCCCGCAGACTCTGCGGGGAATCGGGGATAAAGGTGAGATCCCGGTCGAGCAGGGTGTCCACTTCCTTCAGGGTGCACACATCCACCCCGAATAGCTCTTCCCCCAGGCGAAACAGGAGATACTTGGCTGCATCCGCGCTGTGGGCATCCTTGGAAATCTGCGTAGTACTTTCCATGGGCCTTCCCTGATTGCTTCAGGCCGAACGCTGCTGCCGCCGAATGCTTTTGGGGACAACAGCCCGGCCCTTACCCTACCGATTTCAGGCCCGAATTGCGAGACCCTTTGGGCGGCACCTGTCGCCAAAGGGTGACAGTCAAGGCCGAAATATTTCCTGCATGGAGCATTTTCTTACGTATTGGCTCTTACTCGCCAAAACCCCATGCGGGGCCACTCGATATTCGGAAAATTTCCCTAGGACAAAAGCTTAATCCATTCCAAGCCTATGGGCTTTCCCCAGTAACCGCAAGACAGCCACCCTCCTTCCTCCTGGCATTCACTAATAAATACCACTAGAGTAGCAGCATCCCATACGGATTCCCGATTCTGAGAAGTCGCTCCCGGGGAAAGGCCATTCTGCCTAGGAGAGAGCATGCGCCACTTCCAAAGTTTAAGTGTCCGCCTGCAGTTTCTGGTCACGGCCATCATCGTGGTCCTCACCGGCGCCATGCTCTGGCTCCTATGGTCGGCGACGCAATACAGCAACCATATCTGGGAGCAGCGGGTGTCGCGGGTCAACCAGGGCTGGCAGTCCCTTCAGGAGTCCTCGACCCGGCGAATCGTGTCCGCCGTCCAGGAAAAGCTCCAGGCCGAGGCCCGGGACCTGATGCTCAAGGGGCGCTCCATGAGCACGGTCACCCAGAGCATCAAGGACGGCAGCTCCTCGGGCTTCGGGGACGCCCTTTTCACCCTTCAGAGCCTGCCGGGGGTTTCCGCCGACAGCCGCTTCGTGGCCTACAACCTGTCCGGTACCACCGATGACGTACAGGTAAAGGGTGCGCTGCAGGGCGACCGGAAGTCTTGGATGGACGCGCTCACCACAGCGCTTACCCGGGTGCCGCCCCAGGAGGCCATCGAGGGCCTGGCCAGCTTCGCCCTTATCGACGGCAAGCCCCATCTCACCGCGGCGGGACTCGTGCACCGACAGACCCGTTCGGCCTATCATTGGCAGGGGGTCTTCGGCGTGGCGGTGCCCATGAAGGGCTTCCTGGAGCAGGTGGGCGGCTTCCTGTCCACCGACCAATTTCCGGCGGCCCTGGCGGTGGTCTCCCCGACTGGAAAGGTGCTCCGGAAGCACGGAAGCCTGAAGGAGCTCAAGGAGCCCCCTTTCTCTCCGGAGAACGGCGTAGAAGGGGCGGGAGCCCGCTTCCTAGACGGCGGAAGTCTTGCCCGCATCCTCACCCCCCTGGAAGGGGCGGACGGCAAGACGCACGCCTATCTTTCCGCCGTGGTATCCATGCGCACCATCGAGAGCGTGCTGGCCGACCGGAGCCGCCTGGAGGCGGCGGACCGGGAGAACGCCTTCTGGGCCCTGGGCCTTGCGATCGCGGTACTTGCCCTGGGCTCGGCGAGCTTCGCCCTGGTGGCGCGCAAGAACCTGCAGGAGCCCATCCGCGCCCTCCGGGAGGAAATGGTCCGCATCGCGGACAACGACCTGAGCCAACCGGTCCGGAGAACCGAGCAGACGGAGCTCGGGGATCTGCAGAACGCCACCGAGAAAATGCGGATCACCCTCAACAGCCAGATGCGCGGCAACCGGGAGCAGTCCAGTCAGCTCGCCGCCGCCAGCGAGGAGCTGAACGCCTCGGCCGAGGGACTCCGCGAGAGTGCCCAGGCCCAGGCGTCGCGCTCCTCGGAAGTGTCCGGGTCGGTGCAGGAGGTGAACCAGGTAGTCCAGGACGTCGCCAACAACATCAACGAGGTTTCCCAGTCCGCCGGGCGGGTCAACGAGGAATCGGAAGCGGGCAGTAAGGAGGCGGAGCAGGCGAGCCGCCAGATGGAGGACCTGCGCACCACCACCGAGAATGTGGACCGGATCACCACCACGATCCAGGAGATCGCCAAGAAGACGGACCTGCTGGCCCTGAACGCGGCCATCGAGGCGGCCAACGCCGGCGAGCAGGGCAAGGGCTTCGCGGTGGTCGCCGACGAGGTCCGTCAGCTCGCTGAGCAGACCTCCAGCGCTACCGGCGAGATCAACGGCATCCTTGCGCAGTTCCGGCAACAGGTGGACGAGAACTCAAGCACCCTGCACCGCCTAACCGCGGCCATGGAGAACATCCACACCCAGGCGCAGAGCACGGACCAGATGGCGAACCAGATCGCCGCCTCCGCGGAGGAGCTGGCCGCGACCATGGGCGAGACCACGGACAACCTGGGCGAGATCCAGGAGACCGCCCAGAACGTCACCGACTCCGTGGAGCAGATCCGCGAGGCCGCCTCCCAGGTGGACCGGATGGCCCGTCAGCTCGCCGAGACGGTGCAGGAGTTCCGGCTTCAGGAAGGCACCGGCTGACCGCTGCAAAGAGCCGGCGGCTCACCCCCGGAGGCGCGGCGACGGCCCACGGCCTCCCCGATCCCGCCGGCTAGCCGCCCAGCTCCCGCCAAGCCCGGCGGTAGCGGGCATTCAGGCCGGTGTCCTGGCGCACCTGCCTGGCGATCCGGTTATAGCGGTCCACGGTTAGGCCGCGCTCCCGGACCGCCTCGACCATCCGCTTGCGGACCGCGCGCCCCACCGGCAGGCGCGCCTTGCCGCGCATCACTTGCAGCTCGCGGGCCGCCGCCGCGAAGGCGGCCATTTCCCGCTCGGACACGGAATCCGATTGCTCCTCCCCCTGGACCGCCGGCGTCGCCAGCCCGAACAGGACCAGACAAGCCGCTGCGCCCGTCCGCACGGACCGTCTGCCGCCTCGGGATACCCGGGTCCCGGAATCAGTGAACCGCATAATTTTCCTTCTCCGAGCGGATCTTCTCCGCCATCTCGCTAATGGCGCGGGAGGCTTCCTGAATCTGCTCCACCGACTGGCTGAGGGTCTGGCTGCTCTCCGCCACATCCGAGATCTGGCCGGTCACCTCCGACATGGTGGCGGCCAGCTCCTCCGCGGAGGCGGCGATCTGCCCGGCCAGCGAGTCGGTATGCTCGATCATGCCCAATATACCGGTCATGCCCTCCATGACCCGGTCCATGGACTCCGCGGAATCCCCCACTTCCCCCTGCAGCCGATCCAGGATGCTGTCGATACTGGTAGTCGCCTCGCGGGTGTTCTCGGCCAGCTTGCGCACCTCGTCGGCGACCACCGCGAAGCCCTTGCCCTGCTCGCCGGCGTTGGCTGCCTCGATGGCCGCGTTCAGCGCCAGCAGGTCCGTCTTCTTGGCGATCTCCTGGATGGTTCCGGCGATCTTGGCTACCTCGCCGCTGGTGGCAAGCATGGCCTTTACCCGCTGGGAGGCCCCCGCCAGGGTCTCCATACCCTCCTCGGCCGTATTGCTCGCATTGGAGGCGGACTGGGAAACTTCCGTCACCTTGCTGGCGACATCCTGAACCACCTGATTGACCTCCTGGGCGCTGTGGGACACATCGGCGGTCTGACGCGCCTGGAACTGCACCGCCTGGCCCATCTCCTCGGCGGTGCCGTCCAGCTGGCCCGAGTGCTCCACCAGGCTCTCCGACTGATGCAGCCCCTGGTATACCTCCTGCCGCAGCTGGTCACGAAGATCGGCAACCGCGCCGACCATCCGCCCCACCTCTCCGGCGTCCCGGGTACGCAGGTCACCGGCGGCGTGGCTCAGGTCTCCGGCAGCGAGCCGGGTTAGGGCGCCCTCCACCCGGCGCAGGGGCCGGACCACCATGATATAGGTCAGGGCCACCATGGCCCCGATTATGGCCATGCCCAAGGGCAGCAGCCACGCCAGGGCCACCGCCCCGAGCGCCGCGCCCAGCACGGGCAGCAGCACGGCGGCGGCCGCCAGATCGAGGAGAAGGATGCGCATGTGCAGGGAAGTACGGCGCCAGGGCAGGAGAATCGACGCTACATACCGATCCCATCCGGCTGCTGATACTGTTGCTTCCATTCACCCGTCCTTTTTGACGCTGGAGCCGGGCCGCCTTCACTACGGAGCTTTCGTTAGTATCCCACGCCCCTGTCCGGCATTGTCCGTGTAGCCTGTCCGGAAGTCGCTCTTGACACGAAACATAGCCCCTTCCTTGTTCCGAGGGCAAGGAATTGGGTATATTCGGTCGACCGTATCAGGCGGGGCGGGACCGAGCTCCGCCGTCCGGAGAAAGGATCCTCATGCGCATCGACGGCAAGAACAACAATCCGCGCCGGACATCCCGCTCCGGTAAGGCGGGCACCGGCTCCTCCGAATCCGCCGGGTCCGCCGCCTCCGGCAGCGGTTCCGGGGAAGCCGCCCGCATGGACCTGAACCTCCCCCAGCTCCGCGGCAAGCTCGAATCGCTCCCCGATGTCCGGGAGAGCCGCGTGGAAGCCCTGAAAGACGCCATCGACCGCGGGGAATACGAGGTCGGCGGCCGGGAAGTGGTGAGCCGCGTCCTCAGCAACGTCCTGCTGGAAAACCTGAAATAAGGCCCGTCCCCCGCGCCTAACCGCCCAAACAGCACGAGGCCGACGCGAACATGCCGACCCTGGATGATTTACCCACCCCGAAGGCCATTTCCAGTGGCTTCGCCCAGCTGCTTTCCCAGACCCCCAAGGTGGAAGGCCCCGAGAAGCTCGTGAATTTCAAGCTGAACCAGGTGGCCCGCCGTTCGGGCGGCATGTTCGTCGCCGCCCTGCACCGCAACCTCCAGGGGGACGAGGAGATCATCGGCTGGATGGGCGTGGGCATACGCATGGCCATCGCCACCGGATGCATGATGGTCATGGACCCCTCGGTGGAGGAGAAGGTGGAGAACGTGGAGTCCAACGACCTCACCCTCGACGCTGCCCGGGAGGTCCTCAACGTGGCCACCGTGTTCTTCAACCAGGAGCTGGAGAACAAGGGCTGGGAATACGGCATCCGCGTCGGCCACGCCCGCCCGATGGCCCCCAACGAGATGAAGGGCGAGGGGGTGGATGCGGACAACTTCAGCGTGGGCGGCATCTACCTGATCCACTTCCCGGACATCCGGGCCCTGGACAAGCGGGGCGGCTCGCTCTTCGTAGCCTTCGAGTAGGCCGGAGCCGCCGGCTTCGGGCGTTCAGCCCGAAGCCGCGGCGGCGTACAGCACCCGCGACAGCAGGTCGCTGATGCCCCTGGGCTCCATGACCGCGTTATGGAGCCCCGCCCGGGCGACGGATCCCGGCATTCCCCATACCGCGCTGCTCTCCTCGCTCTGGACCACCACCACGCCGCCACCCGACCGGACATGGCGCGCGCCTTCCAGCCCGTCCTGTCCCATTCCCGTCAGCACGATGCCGAGCACCCGCGTCCCGGGGAGCTCCGAGGCGGACATGAACAGCGGATCCACCGCCGGCCGGCAGGAATTGACCCGCGGCTCCTGGTCCAGATGCACCGTCAGGCGATTGGTGTAGCGGGACAGGCGCATGTGGTAGTTGCCCGGCGCCACCAGTCCCGTCCCCACCGGGACCTTTTCGCCGTCCTCGGCCTCCCGCCAGGGGAACGGGCCCCGCGCCCCGAGGCGGTCGGCGAAGGGCCCGGTAAACCCCTGGGCCATGTGCTGCACGAGCAGAACGGGGACACGCGGCGGCCCAACGGCGTCCACCGCGCTCCAGATGGTATGCAGGGTCTGCGGTCCCCCCGTGGAGCTGCCGATCACCACCAGGTCCGGCTGGAACCCGGAGGGAACTCCGCCTCCCTCGCGGATGGGCGCCGCGGGCTTCTCGGGAGCGGCGGCAGGGGCGGCCCCCCGGGCGGGCTCCTCCCCGCGCTTGCCCTTTTTGGCCCGGACCAGTCCGCGGACGGTCCGGGCCAGCTCGTTGACCGTTTCCTCCAGCGGCTCCCGCATGCCCGTCCGGGCGGGATCCGGCTTGTTCACGAATTCCTGGGCCCCACGCGAGAGGCATTCCATGGTGACCTCGGCGTTCTTCTTCGACGCCGAGCTGAACATGACCACTACCAGATCGCTGCGCTTGTCGGGCTGCAGATGATCCAGGAACTGGATGCCGGTCATCTCCGGCATTTCCACGTCCAGAACCACCGCATCCGGTTTTTCGGCCTCCACCATCTCCAGGCCTTGCCGGCCGTTGTGGGCGGCTCCGACCACCTCCAGTCCTTGTGCCCCGCCCAGGCCCTTTTTGAGGACCGACCGCACCACCGCCGAATCGTCCACAACCAGAACCCGGATGGGTTCTCCTGATGCCATCCGCTTCTCCTGCTCGGGCTTTTTGGGTTTCATTCACACACACAGCGATGGTGGGAATATACCCAAAAAAGCCCGGTACAGTAACCGGGCATGGCAATGCAGTCCCGCTTCGGCCTGTTGTCTGTCCGGGGGGATGACCCGCTCAGCGCCGGGTATCCAGCTTCCCCGCCGCGTCCTTCGCAGGAGCGGCCCCGTCCTCGGGCAGGCCCTGCTCCAGGTAGGCGTACAG
Organism: Thiohalorhabdus sp. Cl-TMA; assembly: GCF_041821045.1. Lineage (NCBI taxonomy): Bacteria > Pseudomonadati > Pseudomonadota > Gammaproteobacteria > Thiohalorhabdales > Thiohalorhabdaceae > Thiohalorhabdus > Thiohalorhabdus methylotrophus. Next base: position 210,594 of record NZ_JBGUAW010000007.1, read on the forward strand.
CGCCTGGCTGAGCCCGAGCCCGCCCTTCTCCGAGCCCATGCTCGCCACCTGCCGGTCGAGCATGCTGTTATACAGGTTGCCCGCCGTTCCCGTATCCACCAGGCCGTCCTTGGGCACGGTCTCCCGCATGGTGGAGAAAGCCTGGGAGAGGAACACCGCCTCGAACTTCTTCGTCAGGTCCTCCAGCTTCTTGCGGGTCGTCTGGCCCTGCGCATGCACCTGCGGGTCGAAACCGAGCTCCATCGCGGTCCTCCAGCTGGGTCGAAACTTCGTTTTGTGGGGCTCGGGCAAAATGTGCCCGCCCACGCCCGTACAGGAGCAAGAACCGGACCATCCGGGCCGCGGCTACGCTCCACCGTGGCGGCGTCCTAGATGATCTTCAGCTCCGCGGTAAGGGCGCCCGCCTCCTTGATGGCCCGCAGGATGGCGATCAGGTCCCGGGTGGAAGCGCCTATGGAGTTCAGGGCGCCCACCAGCGAGGAGAGATCGACACCGGGCTGCAGGAGGATCAGGTCGGCCTTCTCCTCGCCGGCCTCGATCTCCGTGCGCGGCACCACCGTGGTCACCCCGGCACCGAAGGAGGCCGGCTGGCTCACCTGGGGCTTCTCGGTAATGGTGATATTGAGGTTGCCGTGGGAGACCGCCACGGGGTGCACCCGGACATTTTTGCCGATGATCACCGTGCCGGTGCGCTCGTCGAGCACCACACGGGCCTTCCGGGCAGTCCGCACGGAAAGATTTTCCAGGCGCGACACCAGCGGCACCACCCGGTCCTGGTAATTGGAGGGGACTTCCACGCGGACCGTGCCGGGGTCGGTGGCCTGAGCATAGTCGCCGCCGAGCTCTTTATCCACCGAGCGGGCGACCCGGGTGGCGGTGGTGAAATCCGTCTGCCGCAGGGCGAGCCGCAGGGTCTTCTTGCCGTTCATGGAGATGGGCAGCTCGCGCTCCACCAGGGCCCCGTTCGGGATGCTTCCGGAGGTGAGATGATTGACCTGCACCTCACCGCCCTCCCCTTGGGCGCCGAAGCCGCCCAGGCTCACGGGCCCCTGGGCCACCGCGTAGACCTGGCCGTCCGGACCCTTGAGCGGGGTCATCACCAGGACCCCGCCCTGCAGGCTCTCGGCATCCCCGAGACTGGAGACGGAGACATTGATCTTCTGGCCCTGGGAGGTGTAGGGCGGCAGCGTGGCCGTCACCATGACGGCGGCCACGTTGTCCGGCCGCATGCTGTCCACCTCCTGGCGCAGATTGATACCCATGCGCTCGAGCATGGAGACCATGGACTTGAGGGTGAACGGGCTGGAGGTCTGAGGCGAATCCCCGGTTCCGTCCAGACCCACCACCAGGCCGTAGCCCATGAGCTGGTTGTCGCGGACACCCACCACGTCGGCAATGTCCTTGATCCGCTCGGCCTGGGCCGCCAGCGGCAGGCCCGCCAGCAGCAGGATCCCGATTCCGGCAAGACGGCGGATGGTGCGATGCGCCTTCCCTATCACGCGCGACTCCTAATGCCTCAGAAAGGCCAGAATTTGTGGATGAGCTTGGTCAGCCAGCCCTCGTCCTGCTGACGGGCCACCACGCCCTCTCCCGCGTACTGGATGCGGGCATTGGCGATCTTCCCGGAGGAGATGGAGTTGTCCGAGGCGATGTCCTCCTGGCGGATCACTCCCGAAAGCACCATGTTCTGCTGCTCGTTGTTGACGGTCACCCGGCGCTGCCCCTCGATGCGCAGGTTGCCGTTGGGGAACACCTGCTTGACCACCGCGGTCATGTTGCCGCTCAGGCTTGTGGAGCGGGAGGTCTCGCCGTCGCCGCTCAGCTCGTTGGAGGAATTGGCCTCCAGCGCGTTGCCGGGATCTTCGCCCGGGATCTTGTCCTCGGCGCCGAGCAGCGAGGAGATTCCCCCGGAGCTGGAAGCCTCCCGACTCGCCTCGACGGAGGCGGCATTGTTGCCCTCTGCGCTCTCGCTAAGCTCCACGGTGATAATGTCCCCCACCTCGCGGGCCTTGTTGTCGACGAACATGCCCTCGTCGCTCCGCCCCCAGAGGGACCCCTCGTTGGAGCGGTTCCTGCGGCTGTCCGGCGTGTCCAGCCGGGCATCGTCCACCTCCGCGTCCAGCTTCTCCAGCTCGGGGCTCTGCTGGTCCGGCCCGCCCCTGGGTGCGCAGCCCGCCACCAGCAGGAGCACGATCAGCGCTCCGACCCACTTCCTGGTCATTGCTTTTCCTTCCCGGCTTCCTGCTCTACCACTCGGGCCTTGCTGGACCCGATCAGGCGGGCGTAGACCTGCTTGCCGCTGGCCTGATTCTCCATGGCGAGCACCTCACCCAGGGCGCCCTGCTGGCGCACGGTGCCCGGGGCGGTGATCCGCAGCTTGGGGGTATCATAGACGAGCGTCACCGGATCCCCGGAGCGCACCTCGGGAGGCAGGCGGAGCTGGGACCGCTTCACGGGGTGGCCCTCGCCGATAGCCTGCATCACCCAGCTACCCACCACCTCCTGAGACTCGGAGAGGTAGGCCCAGCGGTTCTCCCCGGCCTCGCGGTAGGCCAGCTTCACCTGCTCGGGCTCGATCCGGGTGCCGGGGCGGAGGTTCTCCCGCGCCACCACCACGCGCCGTTCGCGATGCAGCTCCACCGCCACGGCACGGGAGGCCACCACCTGGCCGTCCACGCTCACCCGAACCCGGGCCTGGCCCTCCCCGTCACGCGCCACGTCGATGCGGCCCTTGGCGGGAAGCCCCTTGAAGGCGGGCGCACCCTCCGGGAAGACCACCCGGATGCGCACTCCCTTTCCACCGGTCCGGCCGAGCTGCTCCCGCACCGCCTCGGCGACGCGCTCCGAGGAGAGCCGCACCGTGCCGCGCCGGACCTGGGCACCGAGGGGGATATCCATCTCCACCCGGTCCAGGCCCACGCCCGCCTCCCAGAGGGCCTGTCCGACGGCGCGTCCGGAAACCCGCCAGCTCGACTCCCCGGCCTCGAAGCGGTGCACCTCCAGGCCGCGGACCTTCCGGACCAGCTCCGCATCCGGCCCGGAAACCTCGGCGATGCTGCCGAGGGTCACCGTGGTCCGGCCCACCTCGGACCGCTCATCGACGGCCACGCGGAGGCCCGTTCCCCAGGAGACCGCGGGGAGCAGCAGGAGCAATGCAGTGAGAACCAGGCGCGGGGTCATGGCAACCTACCTCGGGGACGGACTACTTCAGCGCTTCAGATTGTTGGCCATCTGCAGCATCTGGTCGGAGGTCTTGATGGCCTTGGAGTTGACTTCGTATGCCCGCTGTCCGGAGATCATGTTGACCATTTCCCGGACCACGCTGACGTTGGACTTCTCCAGGAAGCCCTGCTGGAGGGTTCCGGCCCCGTTGGCTCCGGGCAGTCCCTGCTGGGGTGCGCCCGAGGCGCCGGTTTCCAGGAAGATGTTGCCGCCTTCCGCCTTCAGGCCCGCCGGGTTGACGAAGGTGGCGAGCTGGATCTGCCCCACCGTGGTGGGCTGGGCATTCCCGGGCTGGCGGACGTCCACGGTCCCGTCCTTGGAGATGTTCACGCCGGTGGCGTTCGGCGGGATGGTAATCCCGGAGAGCAGGGGGTTGCCGTCCGGTGTGACGATCCGGCCCTGGTTGTCGATGCTGAAGTTCCCCGCCCGGGTGTACCCGGTATCGCCATTCGGCAGCTGCACCTGGAAAAAGCCCCGTCCCTCGATGGCCAGGTCCAGGTTGTTCCCGGTGTTCTCCAGATTGCCCTGCTCGAAGGTGGGGCTGACGGCGCCCGTGCGCACACCGAGGCCCACCTGGATACCCGTGGGCACCTGGGTGCCGGCCGCCGAGCTGGAGGCCCCGGGCATCCGCTGCACCTGGTACATCTGGTCCTGGAAGTCCGCCCGGCTCTGCTTGAAGCCGGTGGTGTTCACGTTCGAAAGGTTGTTGGAGATGGTGTCGATCCGGGTCTGCTGGGCGTGCATCCCGGAAGCCGCCGTCCACATTGCTCGATCCATGCTTACTCCCTCGTCCTGTCTGGTTGGCGCAAGCGGTCCGGGCCCGGCTATCTGCCGGGGCTGGCCAGGTCCGCGGCGTTGCGGCTATAGGCCTCGTCGATGGACTTCATGGCCTTGGTGATCGATTGGAAGGACCGCTGCAGATCGAGCATGTGCACCATCTCCTCCATGGTGTTCACATTGGATCCTTCCAGGTGCTCGTTGGTTACCCGGGCGTTCTCGGCCGGCTGCATATTGCCCGCGCGGCTGGTATAGAGGTTGTCGCCGCGATGCTCGAGCTGTTGCGGATCGGCGGCCCGGACGACGCCCAGCCGGTCCACCGGCGCCTGGCTGCCGGGGACGAACAGCTCGCCGGCCTCGTTGACCTCCACATCCCGGGCGGAGAGCTCGATGGGGGCGCCGTTGTCGTTGAGCACGGGGCGGCCGTCCACGTCCACCAGCGTCCCGTCGGGATTCAGGTGGAAGCGGCCGTCCCGGGTATAGGCCTCCCCGTCCTCGGTCTGCACCCGGAAGAAGCCCGCCCCCTGGAGTGCGAAGTCCAGCTTACGGTCGGTCTTTTTCAGGGCTCCCTGCGAATGGTCGGTGAACCCTTCCTTGATGACCGGGAATAGGATCTGGTCGTTGGGCCCGCTCTGCCGGGACTTTCCAGCCTCCGACAGGACCCCGTCGAAGTTGAGGCGGTTGGCCTTGAACCCGGTGGTGCTAACGTTGGAGAGGTTGTTGGCCACCGTGTCCAGACGGCGCCGCAGGGACAGGGCCCCCGAAAGTGCGGTGAAGATGCTGCCTTCCAGCATGGAGACGGCTCCTTCTTGGTTCCGCCTCCTACTATTCAAGGAGCGTGCCAAGTCGTAATATGCTTCGTGACTCCGCACAAATATTTGTTTTTATGGTGATTCCGGCCCTGGGAGTCGGAATCCGGGGCGGGAAGAATTTGCCGCGTTACCCTGCCGGACCGCCGTCACCGGCATCCCGGTCCAGGCGGTAGATCTCCGCCAGGATGATGGCCATGGCCTCGTAGGTTTCGGGAGGGATGTTGGTGCCCACTTCCAGGCGGGACAGGACCTCAACCAAGAAACGGTCCTCCCGGACCGGAACCCCCGCCTCCGCCGCCCGATGCAGGAGACGCTCCGCCAGGGTGCCGTAGCCCTTGGCGGTGACCACGGGAGCATGATCCTCCTGCTCCTGATAGCGCACCGCCACCACGCGGCGGGAGGCCTCCCCTGAGGGAGCCGAGCGATCGCCACCGTCCTCGCCCGTGCTCATGCGCGGCTGCTCACGGCCTGCTGAATGGTGGCGGCCTCCCGCAGGGAGTCGGGAGGCTCGCTCAGGTCGGGCTCGGGCCCCTCCACCCGGAGGGTGACGGCATGGCCGGCCTTCCGGCAGAGACGCTCCAGGCGCGGCCGCTCCGCCTCCAGCCGCTCCCGCGCCTCGGGCCGCTCGCACCGGATCCGCCAGGTACGGCGTCCCTGCAGGGGCATCAGGACCTCCATGGCTCCAAGATGGTCCGCGTTCAGCCAGATACGCAGCGCGGTGGCCTCGGGCTCCGCGCCCTCCTCCTCGGCGGCGCGCTCCTGGATCTGCACCCAGGCACCCGAGGTCTCCTCCCGGAAGGGCAGGGGCACGAAGGCCCACCGATCCAGAAGCAGGCGCCCTTTTTCCGTGAGCAGCCGTTCCCAGAGCGACTGGCGCTGGTCGGCGCGGTCGGGCTCGTCGCTAACCGGCTCCAGCAAGCGCTCCAGCCAGCCGCGCACCTCCCCGGCGCTGGCCCCGATCTGCGGAGGAGGACCGGAGGAGGCCGACCCCAACAGGGCACCGGTCAGGGTCGGGGCGCGCGCTGCGGCAGAAGTTGCCGGGGCAGGCGCCGCGGCGGGCGCGCCGCCTGCCGCGGGGGTGGACGGCGATGCGCCGGATGCCGGCTGAAGATGTCCGAGCAGGGGTGGACGGGGAAGATTGGCGGGGTCGGGGGTGCCCAGGAACCGGGCGGTGGCACCGGCCTGCCCGGGAAGCAGCCGGGGCAAGCGGCTTCCCGAGCTGTCGGGAGGCGGTCCCGCCGGATCGGCTCCGGGCCGGGCACCCGTGCCGCCGGCCGACCCGAGGAACAGCGCGGAGGTGGGAAGCCGGGTCAGTCCCGAAAGGCCTCGACCAAGGCCCGGCCCCACGGGCGCGGAGCCCGGGGGATGGAGGCTTCCCGGCCCGCCCGTCGCGGGCGTGCCGCCCCCCTGCGGCGCGGCCGCCCCGGAGGCGGGCGCGCCGCCCGGCGGAAGGGGCCAGGGGAAACGGTTCAGCATGCTGCCGAAGCGGTTGGCCACCTGGCCCTGGATGTCCCCGTGGCCCATAACGTGAAGCACCACCCGGCCGGCCTGAATCTGCGGCCGCACCAGCAGGCGCGCGCCCTGTTCCAGGGTCGGGTGGCGCGGCTCGGCGGCAACGTTCTGTCCCGCCAGACGCAGCACGGGGCTCTGGCCGCCGCGGACCACCGTGGCGGGATACAGCCGCCCCTCTTGAAGCTGCGGAGCTCCGGGCTGGCTGCGCCCGATGCGGATCGGGGTGGTTTCAACCGGGCGGGAGCCCGGGATGGATCCGGACGGCGGCTGGGCCATGGCGGCCTCCACAGGACTGGGGGGGCTCGTCCCCCGTTCAGATCAGGCGTTCCTGCGCAGCTTCTCGATGAGCTCGTGCTCCTCCTCCGGCACCGAGGACGGCCTGCGGGGAGCGGGCTCCTCCATGGCCCGCTGCAGGGCCTCGTACAGGGATTTCTCCCTGGAATCCCGGTCCGGGCCCGCGTCCATGTCGAGGATGTCCTGCAGCTCCCCGAGCAGCCGCCGCTCCCGGTGGCTGCGTCCGCTGGAGGAGCGCTCCAGACGCGCCGCCACCTCCTCCCGGAGGGAGCGGACCTCTTCGGATTCGTCTTCATCCGGCCGCTCCCCGGGGCCGGAGGTACCGCCCTCGGCTTCACGCCGATAGCGGGCAGCCGCGGAAGCCCTGCGCCGGGTGGCGGGGGCCGGGCGCTCACGCTCGGCGGTTTCGGGCTCTGAACCCTCCTGCCGCCCCTCGCGCTCCTGACGGCTCCGCTCCACGGCCAGCTCCTGCACTGCGCCCTCGAGGCGCCGCTGGGCGGAATCCAGGGCCGCAGTGGCCGCCTCCGTGCGCCGGTCCACCTCGTCGAGCAGACCGCGCACACGCCGGGGCCGCAGGATCTCGAAGACCACCAGCACCGCCAGGAGCACCAGGATCAGGAAGTCCACGATACCGGACATGGTCAGGTGTCCTCTTCCCGGCCGTCCATGCCCAGGCGCCCCCGCAGGCGGAGAACGGCCTGGGTATGGAGCTGGGAGACCCGGGACTCCGTGATTTCCAGGACCTGGCCCACCTCCTTCATGGTGAGCTCCTCGTAGTAGTACAGGGTAAGCACCAAGCGCTCGCGGTTCGGAAGCTCTTCCAGCCCCGCGGCGAGGTTGTCCACGATCTCGTCCATCCGTAGGGCCTGGAACGCCTCGGATTCGTTCCCCCGATGAAGCCAATCGGCCAGGTCCCCCGCCGGCAGGTCCTCCTCGGGCAGCTCCAGATCCTCCATGGAGAGCAGCGACATGCCGCGCACCTCGCTGAGGAGGCGGAAATATTCCTCCTGACTGATGCCCAGATAGCCTGCCACCTCCTCGCTCTGCGCCGGACGGCCGTGCTTCTGCTCCAGGGCGTTGAAGGCGTCCTCGAGCATGTGGGCACGGCGGCGGGTCTCCGTCCCCATCCAGTCCGCGCGCCGCATCTCGTCGATCATGGCGCCGCGCACGCGGTAGTCGGCGAAGGTCCGGAACTGGACACCCCGGGCGGGATCGAAATTTCCCGCCGCCTGGATCAGCGCCACCATACCCGCGTTAAGGAGGTCGCCGCGCTCCAGGCCGTTCGGCAGCCTCGGCGCCAGCCGCTCCGCGTGGTAGTAGATCACCTCCCCGTAGCGCTCCAGAAGACTGTCCGGGTCATTGGCATTCACCGCCGTGTATCCACGGATCCCACCTATCATAGCGAGTTATTGCCCTGCCCGTATTCCGGAGAAGGATCCGCCCCCTGCTCCGGATCCTCCCCGGACTCCTCCTGGTCCTCCTCTTCCGTGGCCTCCGGGTCCTCCTCGGCGGGGACCTCCAGGGGATCCCCCAGCAGGAAGACGAGCAGGGCGCAGAAGGCGCCGAAGCCCACGGCTCCGACCCCGCTGCGCCACAGCAGTCCCCCCAGCGAAATGCCCTGCAGCAGGCCGGTGAAATACACGGCCAGCAGACCGAGGGCGAAACCGAATGCGAACGCGGTACGCGGCGGCACGGTGATTATTCCCCCCTGATTGCTCGGGACACTGGGATCCTCGGCGCCGGTGCGGAGCTCATGTGGGGCCGGACTCCATCAGATCCGAGGTCTCCTGGTCCACCAGATCGCTCCAGAAGCGGGCCAGCCCTTCCTCGCCTCCCGTCCCCGAGCGCAGGGAGAAGAGGCGGGTGGACATCTCGCGCAGCCGGCTGGCCAGCTTGGACTGCGGGTACATGCCGACGAAGGCGGTCTGCTGACGGACCGCGCTTTCCAGGCGCGGATCGCGGGGCAGCCAGCCCAGGTTGATCAGCTCGGCCCCGAGGAACCGCTCGGCGGCCAGGGAAAGCCGCTGGAACACGTGGACCGCCTCGAAGCCGTTGCGGGCCATGTTCACCAGGACGTACACGGGTCCCTTGCGGCCCCGCTGGTGAAGGACCTTGATCATGCCGTAGGCGTCGGCGATGGAGGTGGGCTCCGGCGTCACCACGGTCACCACCTCGGTGGCGGCCTGGTTGAAGTACAGGACGTTCGGCGAGATCCCGGCGCCGGTGTCCACCAGCAGGGTGTCGAACTCTACGGCAAGCTCGTTGATGGCGTCCACCAGGGCGAGCTTCTGGGCCGTCTCCAGGGCGGTAAGCTCGGCGATTCCCGAGCCCCCGGGCAGGAAGGTCACGCCGCCCGGCCCTTCCAGCAGCACATCGCGGATCTCCGCCTGGCCGTTCAGGACGTCCTGCAGGGTCCGCTTGGGGCGCAGACCGAGCAGGACATCGATGTTGCCCAGGCCCAGGTCGGCATCCATGACCAGCACCCGGTGACGCTTCTGCACCGCCATCTGGGCGAAGGAGGTCACCAGGTTGGTCTTGCCCACGCCGCCCTTGCCGCTGGTGAAGGAGATGACCCGATGATGGCGGGGCTTGCCGGCCGGCTCCTTGGCTCCCTTCTGCTTCTCCCGCTGGCTCAGGAACAGATCCCGCAAGCCCTGGGCTTGATCCACCATCAGCGCTCCCCTCCGTCCGGTTGGTCGAATCCGAGCAGCTTGGTGCGGATGAACTTGTAGGAATAGAAGCCGAAATCCTCGGGCACCTGCTGGCCGCAGCCGAAGGCGGCCAGGGGGAGGCCGCTGGCCACGGCGATCTCCAGCGCCCGGGCCGGCCGCCCGGTCTCGTCCATCTTGGTGGTCAGCAGACTGGAGGGCTTCAGGCAGCGGAAGGTCTGCCAGCCGATGCGGGCGTCCTCCAGGTCCACGTTACCGGGGAGGACCAGGTGGCGGCGCAGGTCGGGGAATCCCTTGAACATGGCGGCCAGCTCGTTCACCTCCCGGCGGGCGCGGGCACCCCGCCCGATGGTGTCCACCAGCACCACGTCGTAGCCCTCCGTCCGCTGCAGCACCTGCCGCAGCTCGTGGGCGTCCCGGGCAATGGACAGTGGCACCTCCATGATTCGGGCATATTGCTGGAGCTGGTCCATGGCGCCGATCCGGAAAGCGTCCGTTCCCACCAGGTAGACGCTCATGCCCTGCAGCAGGTACTTGGCGGCGAGCTTGGCGATGGTGGTGGTCTTGCCGCTCCCGGTGGGCCCCACCAGGGCCGCATGGATGGGCGCCTGCTCGGGCTTGAGGGCGTGGGAAAGCTTGATGGCACGCTCCGTGGGGCGGCCTTTCGCCTCCAGTCGCCACAGGGCGCGCGCCGCCCCCGGCGAAAGCCCGCGCTTGCGTAGGAGGGCCTCGCCCTCGGCCAGGGGCCCGGTCTCCATGGTGGCCACCAGGCGCCGCAGCTCCGCCACCTCGGAGCGGAGCTCGCGGAGGAAGACCTCCTCGCCATCGCTGAACTCCCCGGTGCTCTGCTCCGAGGACGGAAGGGCGCCGGAGCCGCTCACCGAGGCCCGGACCTGCCAGCCACCGTCGGGCAGGCGGCTGGTGTCCTGCATGCGGGCGGTGGGGCCCAGCTCCTCCTGGGCCCGGCGCATGGCTTCGCGCAGGGTCCGGCCCTCGTAGGTGCCTCCTTTCCGCTTGGTCTCGCCCGCCACGTTAGCGCCTCTCCTTCACTTTCCTTTAGTCATTCAGCCGCACCGCGGCCACGTTGCGGAGCTGCGCATCGCGTGTCAGCTCCAGGGTGGAAATCACCCGCAGGCCCTGAATGAAGGGGGTCAGAAGCTCCGCCAGGTGGGGCCGCAGGCCCGGAGTGGTCAGCAGGATGGGCTGATCCATCTCCGCCATGGCCTCCTGGAAGGTCTGGTTGGTGGCCTGCAGCAGCGTCTGCGCCAGGCTCGGATCGATGTGCATGTCCTCGCCGTCGCGGTCCGGCAGATTCTGGGACAGGCGGTCTTCCAGGCCCGGGTCCAAAGTGACCACGTTCAGCACGCCCTGGTCGTCGGAGAACTGCTGGGTGATCACCCGCGACAGCGCCCGCCGGACCAGCTCGTTGAGGCTCCGCAGGTCGCCGGTCATGCCGCCGTAGTCGCCGAGGGTCTCGAGGACGGTCAGCAGGTCCCGGATGGGCACGCCCTCCTGGAGCAGGCTCTGCAGAATCTTCTGCACCGCCCCCAGGCCCAGCTTGTCCGGTACCACCTCCTCGACTACCTTCGGGTATTCCTTGGCGAGGTTGTCGAGCAGGTGCTGCACCGCCTGCCGGGTCAGCAATTCGTGGCCGTGGTTGCGGACCACCTCCGTGAGGTGGGTCATCAGTGCCGACGGCGGATCCACCACCGTGTAGCCGTTCAGGGCGGCCTCGTCCCTACGCTCCGAGTCGATCCACAGGGCCGGCAGGCCAAAGGCCGGCTCCCGGGTCTCCTCGCCGGCCACGGGGATGCGCACCGAGCCGCTGTCCAGGGCCAGTAGCCGGTTGGGATCCACCTGGCCGGTGGCAACCAGGCCGTCCCGGATATAGACCCGGTAGTCGTTCATGTTCAGGGACAGGTTGTCCTTGATATGGATGGGCGGCACCACAAAGCCCATCTCGCGGGCGATCTGCCTGCGCATGCTGCGGATCCGGTCGAGCACATCCTGGCTCTGCAATAGATTCACCAGCCCGTAGCCCACTTCCAGACGCATGGCGTCCACGGTGAGCAGGTCGTCCACCTCCGCCTTCTCTTCCTCTTCCGTGGGCGCGGCCGCGGATTCGCTCTCCACCGGGAGCTGGGCCTCCTCCGCCGCCGTGGGCTGCTGGGCGGCGCGATACAGGTAAAAGGCCAGTCCGCCGGTGGCCAGCCCGAGCACCGCGAAGGGCAGGAAGGGCATGCCGGGCATGAGGGCCAGGAATATTAGCACTCCCGAGGCCACGCCGATCACCCGCGGATTGGCGGTGAACTGCTCGAAGATGTCCGCCGAAATGTGGGAATCGGTCTGGGTGCGGGTGACGAGTATGCCGGCACCCGTGGACAGGATCAGGGCCGGGATCTGCGAAACCAGGCCGTCCCCCACAGTAAGTACGGTGAACACCCGGGCGGCCTCCTCCAGGGGCATGCCATGCTGGAGGGTGCCGATGATCAGGCCGCCGATGACGTTGATCAAAGTGATGAGAATGCCGGCGATGGCATCACCGCGCACGAACTTGGAGGCGCCGTCCATGGAGCCGTAGAAGTCCGAGCTGTCCTCCAGTTCCTGGCGGCGGTCCCGGGCCTCCTGCTCGCTGATCAGGCCGGAGTTCAGGTCGGCGTCGATGCTCATCTGCTTACCGGGCATGGAGTCCAGGGCGAAGCGCGCGCTCACTTCCGCCACCCGGGTCGCGCCCTTGGTGATCACCACGAAGTTCACGATCACCAGGATGGTGAAGATGATCAGGCCCACCGCGTAGTTGCCGCCCACCACGAACTGCCCGAAGGCGTTGATCACCGATCCGGCTGCATGCTCCCCCTCCTGGCCGTGCAGCAGGATGCGCCGGGTCGTGGCCACGTTCAGGGCGAGCCGAAACAGGGTGGTCACCAGCAGCACCGCCGGGAATACCGAGAAGTCCAGCGGCCGCCGCACATAGAGCACCACCATGAGGATCATGATCCCCAGGGTGATGTTGACGCTGATCAGCAGGTCCAGCAGTACCGCCGGAATGGGGATCACCATCACCCCCAGGATACCCACCACCCCGGCGGCCAGGAGGATGTCCGTCTGGCGGGCCAGATGCTGAAGCCGGTCGGAGATTGCTGCCGCCTGAGCCATTGTGCCCCACTGCTTGAAAGGCGCTGTGCGTCATCGATCCGGACCCGCCGCCCGGCGGGGAACCGGCCGTCCGGTTAGATTCTTGCCGCAACCGCGTCGCGGGACAAGGCCGCCGCCGTCGTGCGGTCCCGCTAGACCCCCCGATGCGTCCCCGGAGCCGCTTCAACCCCTTCCGGACGCGGCTGATGCCGTGGATCATAAACCCACGCAAGGATTTCGGCGATAATCCGGTAGAGCTCTTCGGGGATGACGTCCCCGATCTCCGCGGATTCGTACAGGACACGGGCCACCTCCACCCTGCGGATGACGGGCACCCCCGTCTCTTCCGCGCGCTCGCGGATGCGCCGCGCCATCAGGTCCTTGCCCTTGGCCTTCACCTGCGGCGCCGGGGCCTCCGAGCGATCGTACTTCAGTGCGATGGCCAGATGGGTGGGGTTGGTGATGACCACGTCCGATTCGGGCACCGCCTCCATCATCCGTCCGCGGCTCATCTCCTGGTGCTTCTGCCGGCGGCGCTGCTGCATGTGCGGGTCCCCTTCCGTCTGCTTGTGCTCCTCCTGGACCTCGCGCTTGGTCATGCGCAGCTCCTGCTCGTTCTGCTGGAACTGGAACGCATAGTCGATGGCCGCCAAGAGCAGGAAGAAGATTACGGACAACAGCAGCACCGTGCCCACCATGCCGCGCAGCACCCCGAGCCCCTGGGCCACAGTCAGCACCGGACTCCCAAGCAGGGCCTCCCACCAGAGCAGCATGGTGATATAGCCAATGCCGCCGAGGACGGCCACCTTGCCCAGGGACTTGCCGAACTCCACCAGGCCCCGCATGGAGAAGATTCGCTTGATTCCCTGGGCCGGGGAGATCTTGTTGAACTTGGGCTTGATGGACTCCGCCGACAGGTTCATCTGCGTCTGGAGGGCATAGACGAAGAATGCCCCCACCACCAGGGGCACCAGCAGGGGCGCCAGAATGGCCAGCAGGTGGCCGGTCACGGCCTGCAGTCCGGACACCACGCCGTCCGCGTCCAGGCCCCGCCAGTCGTTAAAACGATAGAAATCCCGCATGGCGGCGGTTAGGGAGTCGCCCATGCTCACCGCGCCCAGGTACAGCACCCCCAGCGCCACCAGCAGCAGGGCCGCGGTGGCCACCTCGCGGGAGGTGGGAATCTGGCCCCGCTGGCGCGCCTCCTCCCGCCGCTTTGGTGTCGGGTCCTCTGTCTTCTGCGCCTTGTCCTGTTCCTCGGCCATTCAGCCTCCTCCCAGGATGGTCAGGAGGTCCAGTCCCTGCGCCATCCAACGGTCGAACTCTTCCCGCAGGACGTTGGCGGATACGCCCAGCACGGCGCTGAACACGAAAAGGCCCAGAGCGATGTTCAGAGGATGCAGCACGAAGAACACCTGGATCTGGGGCGCCGCCCGGCTCATGACGCCGGCCGCGGCGTAGACCAGCAGCAGCGTCAGCAGCACCGGGAAGGCCAGACGCACCCCGAGAGCGAACACATGCGCCCCGGCCTCCAGGACCGCGCGCGCGCCGGCGTCGCCCAGGGCGATGGAGCCCGGCGGAACCCGCTCGAAGCTCTCCACCAGCAGGCGCAGGAACATGAAATGGCCGTCCGCGCTTATGAATAGCACCAGCGCCAGCAGGCTGTAGAACTGCGCCAGGACGTTGATCTGGGCGCTTGTGGCGGGGTCGAAGACGTTCGCCAGGGCCAGGCCCATGGTGGAGCCCATGGACTGTCCGGCCAGCTGTATCGCCGCCAGCAGCAGGGTGAAGGAGAAGCCCATAAGCGCCCCGGCCAGGACCTCCTGCACCCCCAGAATGCCGATCCACACCGTGCTATCGATGCGCAGCTCCGGAATCTCGGCCCGGACGAAGGGATACAGGGTTATGGCCAGCGACAGTCCCAGCAGAACCTGGATGCGGGCGCTGATCTGGCTGCTGCTCAGAAGCGGGGCCGTGCCGACGAAGGCCATGACGCGCACGAACACCAAGAGTCCGGCGAACAGGTCCTGGTATGTGAAGCCGAAGGGCTCCATGGGTATCTATCCGCTCCGCCGGCAGCGCGCCGTCAGCCCCCGTTCACCATGCTGGGGATGGAATGGAACAGCTCCGTGGTGAAGGTCATCAGCGTGTGCAGGATCCAGGACGCGAAGATCATGGCGAACACGAACACCGCAACGATCTTGGGCACGAAGGTCAGGGTCATTTCCTGGATCTGGGTGACGGCCTGGAAGATGGCGATGGCGAGGCCGAACACCAGGGCGGCCCCCAGCAGCGGCGAGGAAATGATCAGGACCATCTCCAGGGCCCGGGAAGCAATGTAGATTACCTGATCGGCGTCCACGGCACCCCCCGTTGGGGATTTGACGCTTGGGTATAGCCCGCGTCGGAAAATTGACGAAGCCGGAAGACTGGCACGGGGCCGTGCGGCCATGTGGCCGCCTCGCGGGCTGCAGCCTGTCGGAAGGAAAGCAATTTCTCTGCCAGGTGGCTCGGCCACGAGCCCGAGCATCCGGAGGACGCCCTCCGCGAGGAACCGGGCCATCTGCCGCGCCACCTCCGGCCGGCCCATTCCGGCCAGAGGCCGAGCCTTCCCGTCCGCCTCCGCATCGATCGCTCCCGGAGGAACTATCCATGCAGGCTTCGTTGCGCATCGGGAGTATCCGCACGGCCCGGGGTTTTGGCAAGGAGGGAAGCGACTTCCGGCAAGCCGAGCCCGCGAATCCTGGAAAGCTGGCGAGGTGCGCCTATCGGAGCACCACGTTGGCCAGTCCCAGGGTCTTCGCTCCCCGGCGGGGCCCGCCGATGGGCTCCGCGCCCGGGTCCAGGCCCGGTGACCGGCACGCGGTGTCGAGGGCCGCCGGCAGCGGCAGGGTCCGGCCATCCTGGCGTCGGAGGTCCGCCTTGGGGTAGGACCGAAGGGCCATATCGGTGGCGTACCCGTTCAAGGCGGCGATCACTGCCGCGGCATTGGAGCCTGCAGGTACATGCTCGGGGAGGGCATGCCGGCGAAGCCGGCCGGATTGGGATCGGGTCGCTCGTTCATGGCGACAGGATAGCCGGGCTAGCCGTGTCTATCCACAAAATAGCTGCCGGCCTGTCCGGCGGCACCGGAATAGGCCTTGAGTGTACGGCCGCCGCGCTGCAGGTGGGCGAGCCGCTCGCCCAGCTCCTGGTAGGTGGCTCGGATACGCGCTTCCAGCTCCTCGTATTGGGCCACGAGGTCGTCCATGGCGGCCTTAAGGGCCGCTTTTCGGGAGGCCTGTGGCGAGGAGGCCATCGCATCGATGCCCTCCAGCTCTTCGAGGGCGCTCCCGACCAGCTCCACGTAAACGAAGGCCGATTCCTCCAGCGGCGCCTGGTCCTCCGGCGGGGCGTCCAGACACGCCCGCACCCGCTCCCCCTGGTCGCGGGCGGCGTCCAGGGCCGCCTCCAGCGCGGAGAGCGCATCCGCCGACCGGTCCCGGGTCATTTCAGCCGGCCACATCCTGAGTGGCTCCGCTGGACTGCTCGTAACGGTGCTGACGCACCGCCTCGCGCCATCCCTGGTAGAGGGTCTCCAGGACTTCCTGGACGGAGCCGAGCCGGTGGAACTCCCCCTGCAGATTGGCCTGCGTGATCTCCCGCTCCAGGAAGTCGTAGAGGGCCTCCAGGTGCTCGACCACGTCCCCGCCCTGCTCCCGGTCCAGGGTGCTGTCCAGCTCGTAGACGATGTCCAGGGCGCGCATGAGCAGCTCCCGGGCCCGCACTCCGTCCTCTCCATCCCAGAGCTCGCGCGCCTGCCGGATATTGCCGATGGCCTTCTCGTAGAGCTGGATCAGCAGATCTTCCCGAGAAGCGTTCTCCACCTGGGTCTTGCGATACTGGCTGTAGGGGTTCTTCATGGCTTCCCTCCCTGGGGTGGCCCTCAGAGGTTGGCGATTTGTTGCTGGGCGGCCTTGAGCTGGGACTTCTTCCCTTCGAAAGACGCCATCACCTTGTCCAGCTCGGCGTATTTCTCCGTCATCCGCTCCCGGTACTCCTGGAGATCCCGGCGCTCGGCGTCGATCTCATTGCCAAAGCGGTCCAGGCTGTCCTCCAGGGAATCGATCTTGGAGGGGACGACGCCCGTGCCGGTGCCGGTCAGGCCTTCCAGATCCTTCACAAGCCGGTCGGCCATGCGTCCATCCCCGACGAAGAAGGCCCGGACACCCTCGGGGTTGCTCTCCAGCTTTTCCTCGAAATCCGTTTTCTCCAGGCTGAGGCTGCCATCCCGCTGAATTCGGACACCCACCTCGGTCAGGGTCTGTATGGAGGTCTGGAGGTCCTCCGTTTCAAGGAACTGCCCCACCATGGACCGCAGCCTGCGCTCCACGCCCCGGGCCGTTGCGTCGCCGGTGAGGGGCGAGGCCTGCTGGTTCTGGGCATCGTAGGCCATGTTCTTCTGCAGGAAATCGTCGACCTTGTTGTAGGCGTCCACGAATGCCTGCATCTTCTCGCCAGCGGCGCTCGTATTGTGGGTCACGTCGATGGTGGCCTCGCCGGCAGCCTGCAGGTTCAGCGTGACCCCAGTCAGCGCATCGTCCACCTCGTTGGTGGCGCGGGTGTAGCTGATGCCGTCCACAGTGAACTGGGCATTCTGGCCCTCCTGGGCCTGTTCCTGCTTGTCCCCGGCAGCGAAGAGGGAGCCGCCGGAGGTGGCGATCCCGGGGCTGCCCCCCTCGGCATCGGTGGTGATCTGGTGGGTACCGGCGCCAGTGGACTGGCTCTTCAGGGTCAGGACGTACTGGGGATCCTTCCCCGTGCCGTCGATGTTGGCCACCCGGGCCTCGACGCCATTGTCCTCCTCGTCGACGGCCTTCGCGAGGCTCGCCAGCGTGGTCTCGGCGTCGGTGGTGTGGCTGTATTCCTTGCCCTCGTGGAAGAAGGATACGGTAACGCCGTCATTGATCGCCTTGGCGTCACCCGTAGCGGCGATCCCCTTGGTCACGCCCCCGGAATCCCCCGAGCCGGGCTCGGCGGCATCCTGCCCGGATCCGCCGCCCACCCCCATAATCTGGGAATGGGCCGTGGCGCGGGCGGAGACATTCAAGGAATGGGAGCCGGGCTCCGCCTCCTTGCCGGCGCTGACCTTCACCACCTCCTGATCGGAGCTGCTGGCCTTGCGGGACTGGTAGGTCTTCGCCTCGTTCAGGGCCCGTGCCGCGTCGAGGAGGCCCTTGAGCTGGCTGTTGAGCTTCTGGAAAAGCTTCTTGTCCTGCTCGGCCTCGCCCTTATCCTGGTTCAGCCGCTTCAGCTGGCCGCTACGGGCATTGACCAGCTTATCGACGGTCTGCTTGCCGATGCCGCTCTTGATGCCCAGCTGACTGATACTACCCGTGGCGGGCATGGCTATCTCCGCTCATCCAGCAGAATGCCGGTCACCTCTTCCATGCGCTTGGCCAGCTCGCGCATCTCCTCCGGCGGAATCTCGCGCACCACCTCCCGGGTATCGGGATCCACCACCTTGACCACCAGCTCGTCCACCTCGCGGTCGATGGAGAAATTCAGGTTGAAGCGCAGCTTGTCGAGCGCCTCGTTGATGCGCTTCTGGACCTCCTTCAGGCTTTCCTCATCCAGGGAGGCCGCCTTGGGACGCTGCTCTTCCTTGCCTTCCTGACGCGAGGCGCCGGGCCCGGAATCCCCCTCGCCGCTCGGCTTCGCGGGAGCGCCGGAATGGTTTTCGCCGCCTCCCTGGGCCGGTTGAAAATTCGGCAAGAAAGGCTGCTTCGGATTGATGCCTGACGGTTCCATACCTGGTTACCCCTCCGGGCCCAGCACCCGTACCTGCCCGTCCACAACGACCATCGGGCTTCTGAACCTCGACCCTCTCGGGCCTTCCCCGCGGGGACCGCGCGGTCCCCGCGGGGAAGGCCCGGAGCATAGCTCCGGGCTCCGGATCCGCCTCAGCCGCCGAGCAGCTGCAGCGCGATCTGAGGCTGCTGGTTGGCCTGGCCCAGAATGGAGACACCCGCCTGCTGGGTGATGGAGTTCTGGGTAAGCTCGGCCGTCTCCTTGGCGATGTCGGCATCCAGGATCCGGCCCCGCGCAGCCGACAGGTTCTGCGAGGTGTTGTTGAGGTTGGCGATGGTGGATTCGAAACGGTTCTGCACCGCACCGAAGGTGGCCCGCAGGCTGTCGATCTCGTCGATGGCCTGGTCCAGCTTCTGGATGGCCTGATCGGTTTCATCCTTGTTCAGGATGTTGGCGTCACCCAGGGTGCCCTCATCGGTGGGGTCGACCGTGCCCGTATCGAAGTTGGTGAACATGTAGGCAGCGGAGTTGGTCAGCTGCGAAGCGTTGGCGGACTCGTTGCCGACATTGTTGGCGGTCTGAATCCGCAGCTCGCCCTTGCCCGCGAGCTCCAGCTTGCCGGTGTAGACGCTGGCCTGGCTGCCGGCACCGGAGCCGAAGAGCGCGCCGCTGCCACGCTCGGACACGGAGATGTTGCGGCCGTCGGAGGCCTGCAGCATGACCTCGCCGCCGGTAGTCTTCTCCGCCCGCACGCCGATCTGGTCGGACTTGGCGTTGATGGCGTCCACCACGCGGTCCTGGGTGACCTCTTCCCCGGCCACGGCGGTCATCACCTCCACGCCGTTCATGGACATAGCATAGTCCGTGCCCACGCTGGAGTTGCTGATGTTCATGGTGGTCCGGGCCTGCTCGGCCACCTTGGCTTCCACGCCGGTCTCGGAGGCCTGCTTGTTGATGGCCTCGGCGATGGAAGCGGCACTCACGGCCGACTTGCCGTTGCCCTCGTTGGTGGCGGCAGTGATGCTGGTACCGTTGAGGGTGAGGTCGCCCGTGTTCATGCCTTCCATGACCGTGCCGGCGGTCTGGTTGGCGGTGATGGAGGCGGCGTTTTCACCGGTCTGGTTGCGGAGGGTCATCTCCTGGGAGAACAGCTTGCCGATGTTACCGGCCTCGACGCTGTTGCTCAGATCCACGGAGATGGTCTCGCCGACGTTCGCGCCCACCTGGAAGCTCATAGCCCCGGCGGAGCCGTCCAGGATGTTCTGACCGTTGAAGGAGGTGGTCTTGGCGATGCGGTCCAGCTCGTCGGAGAGGTTCTGGAACTCCTGGTTCAGGGACTTCCGGTCGGAGCTGGAGTTGGTGTCGTTGGCGGACTGAACGGCCAGCTCGCGCATGCGCTGGAGCATGCTGGACATCTCCTGCATGGCGCCCTCGCCGGTCTGCCCCAGGGAGATGCCATCGTTGGCGTTCCGGGCGGCCTGGTTGAGGCCCCGGATCTGCGCGGTCAAGCGGTCCGAAATGGCCAGGCCGGCGGCGTCGTCCTTGGCGGAGTTAATCCGCTTACCGGAGGACAGCCGCTGGTAGCTGGTCTGCAGGTCGTTCGTGCTCTCGCGCAGGTTGTTCTGCGCCATGAGCGACGAAATGTTACTGTTGATGCTGAGCATTGGTGCCTCCTTGGAGAGGTCCTTTGGCCTTTGGGCCGGTTATCCCTTTTGGGTAGATGAGGCGCGTGCCGTCGCCTTCACCCATCCTTATCGGGGACACCTGTCCGGCCTTTAGGGGCACCCGAAAATTTTTTCCGGCCTTCCGCGCCCGGAAAAAATTACCGAGCCTCCCGCCGCCGGCGGGAGGCTTTTTTGTCCCGGTCCATCCCGTCTCAGGCGTCATCCAGCTCCCCGGCGTCCATGCCCAGGGCCTCCATGAGGGGCCCGAGATGCTTCTCGTACTTGCGCCACCGCTGTTTGGACTTCCTGTAGATGGGCTGCCGTACCTGATCGTAGCTGGCGGTCTTGGTATCCCGCTTGGTCTTGTGCGGCTCCAGACACGCCTGGTCGAAGGGCAGCTCGACGAAGTCCAGCAACCGGGGGATCTCCCCCTCCGGATTCTCCACCAGCTCCTCGTACTGGAGCTCGTAGATGGGCATGGGCAGCACCTGCCGCCAGTGCTCCATGAGCTGCTGGTAGAGCCGATGGTAATGGCCCAGGTTTTCCAGGCTGTAGGTAAAGCTCATGCCGGCCGCGGCGAAGTTCTGGACGTAGCAGGACAGGCAGTTGTCCAGCGGGTCGCGGTTGGTGTGGATGATCTTCGCCTCGGGGAACAGCAGGGCGATCAGCCCCAGATGCAGGAAGTTCTGGGGCATCTTGTCCGTGACCCGCTCCACCCCCTCCGGCGCCAGGGTATTGATATGGTTCAGATACTCCTGTGCGCCCCAATCCAGCTCCCCGGCCTCGACCTCCGCCAAGAAGCCGGGATACTTGCCGCCGGAGCGATTGGTGAGCTGGTTGAGGATCCGGTCCACCTCGCTCAGCTCTCCCGCTCCGAACACGTCGGGGTGACTGGCCAGGATCTGCTCAGTGAGGCTGGTTCCGGAGCGCGGCATGCCGACGATGAATACCGGACGCCGGGAGCCCAGGGTCGACCGGGGCGCCTGGCGGAAGAGCTCGGCGCTGAACCCCTCCATGAGGTTGCGGAAGTTCTCCTCCTCCCGATCCCGGTGGTATACCCGCGGCTTCAGGGCGTTGGCCCGTGCGTAGGCCGCGAAGGACTCGTCATAGCGCCCGAGGTCGGCGTACATGTGCCCGGCCTGAAAATTCAGCTCCAGCCGCACGCCGTTGGGCAGGCCCTGGTTATTCAGGGCGTTCTCCAGCATGCCGATGGCCTCTTCCTGGGCATCGAACCGCCGGGTGAGGGTCAGGAACAGATTGAAGATGGCCGGCTTGTACTCTCCGCCTTTCACGATGAGCGGCCGGACCAGCTTGTAGGCCTCCTTGAAGCTCCCCTTGCGCTCCAGCAGATTGCCCTTCTGGGCGATCAGGAATTCGTCGTCCGGGGCCAGCTCCAGCGCCTTGTCGATCTGCTCCTCGGCGCCGTCCCAGTCTCCGCCGGCGGCGAGGGAATGGGCCAGTGCACCATAGCCGCGCGGGTTGTCCGGCTCGAGATTGACCGCCCGCTGCGCCTCGGGCCTGGCAGCCTGGGAAAAGCCCATGGACTGGTAATCACCGGCCAGCTGGATGCGGTACTTGGCCTCGGCCGGGAATTCGTTGACCAGCTGGCGGCTGATTAGCATGGCCTCCTTGGGCAGGCTCAGGGAGCGCAGCACCTTGGCCACCGTCTCCCGCGCCTCGGTGCCCCGGGGACCGAGGTTGGCCGCGGCGCGGGCGATCTCCTTGGCCTCGTCGTGGCGGTCGAGGAGAAGCAGCACCTCGGCGAGCTTGGCGAAGGCTTGCGGGTCGCGGGGCCGCAGCACCACCGCACGGTCCAGCACGTCGCAGGCCTCCTGGTGGCGACCCTCCGCCTTCAGGGTCAGACCCAGGTTGAGATAGGCCTCGCCGTAGCTGGGCGCCGCCTCGATGGCCTTGCGGTACTCCGCCTCCGCCGACGCCAGGTCCTCCAGGGAGAAGTGGGCAGTGGCCAGATTGCAGTGGTAGAGCGGATCGTCCTTGAGCTCGATGGCCGTCCGGAAGAATTCCACCGCCAGCCGCGGCTGACCGACCTGCAGGGCGATCAGCCCCATGCCGTGGTGGGCCCCGGCCACCCCGGCGTCATTCTGCAGGATCTCCCGATACAGGTCCTCGGCGCGCTCCAGGTCCCCGCCCTTGTGGTGGAGATGGGCGGTATCGAGCAGCTCCGCGATCCGCGCATCCTGGGCATTACCGTTTCCGGCGTCGGCTTCGGTCATCTTGTCACTCCCGGCCTGCGAAAGCCGCTTTCGGCCCCAAGGCCCCGCGTTCCCCGGGCCGCGCCGGAGCCGCTAGGCCGCCTTCAGATGTGATTGAGGATGGAGGTATCCCGGAGAACGGAGGAGCTCTTCATGGCCGCCTGGAGATTGCCCTGCCGGGCCATCAGCTCCGAGGCCGCCTTGAAAACATCCACGTCGCCCAGGTGGGTGGAAAGCTTCTCCAGCTCGGTGCGCAGGGTACCCCGGCGGTCCGCCGCCAGATCCAGGCGGTTGAGCTTACTGCCCAGCTCGCCCCGCTCGCTGGCCAAGCTGTTGATGGCCCGGTCGATATCGCGGATGGCCGTCTGCAGCTGCGGGACGTCCTGATCCATGCCGAGCACGCCGCGCAGATTGACGTCGTCCCGGGTAACCTCGAACCGGTAGCCCTCGTCGGCCTTGATCTCCACGCGTCCTTCGTCGTTGACCCAGGCCGATAGATGCTCGATATCGTCCAGACGGTCCACGATGTCGCCGTTGCCTGACTCGGCGGGCGTAGCGGGATCCTTGTCGGGATCGTCCAGGGCGTCCTTGCTCGGGTCGATGGTCAGGTCGGCCGTATTGTTCCCGCTGGCGGCATCCCAGCCCCCTTTGTCATAGGCCGGAGCAACCACCTCCCCTTGCTTATCGAGGATTCGGATGGAGAGCCGCCCGGGATCGGCGGCGCCGTCGCCGTTGGCATCCCGCAGCTCCTCCACGGGGAGTCCCGAATTGGAATTGCCCAGAGGCAGGGTGGTATCGGCGGCGGTACTGGTGGCATAGAGGTGGCTGAACTGCTTCTCGTCGAACCCCTCCACCATGGTGGCGAGCGCTTCCAGACCCTGCCGGAGCGGACTGCCCGGCCGCTTGATGGAGTGATCCACGGTGATACGCTGCTCCCGGCCGATGCCGTATTCCACCGGCTGGATGTTCCCGGGGTACTCGAAGCTGTAGACGCCGTTGGCCTCCTGGCTCATGACCACCGATTGCCGGTTGCTGGCGGTGCCGGAGAACAGGTACTCCCCTTCCAGCTGTTCGTTGGCGATCTGGGACAGCTGCTTCAGCACCTCCTCGGCCTCCTCCTGGATGGCCTTCCGGTCGGAGGGGGTGTTCGTCTCGTTGGCGGCGTAGAGGGCCAGATCCCGCCCCCGCTGGAGCAGTTTACTGGCCTCGTCGTACTGGGTGTTCGTGTAGTTCAGGATGCCGCGGAGCTCTTCCACATTGCGGTCGTAGCCGTCCATGGCCTTCAAGCGCTCCTCGTAGCGCTTGAGCGTCTGCATGGCGGTGGGGTCATCGCTGGGCTTTCTGACCCGGTCTCCCGTAGCGGCCTCGCGCTGGGCATCGAAAACCCGGTTGTAATTGCGGCGCAGGTCCCCCTGGACCACGTCCAGCATCATGCTGTCGGATACGCGTGCCACCATGGTATTTCCGCCTCAGTAGCTTGGTCGCCCGAGTCAGACGGACTGCAGCAGGCTTTGGAACATCCGGTCGGTGGAGCTTATCACCTTGGACGCCGCCTGATAGCCGCGCTGGAAGTTCATCATCCGGACCAGCTCCTCTTCGGTATTCACCCCGGAAACGGACTCCCGCTGTTCCTTGATCTGGTCCATCACGCGCTGCTGGAACTCCACCAAGCTGTCCGCATTGGCCTTTTCGGCGCCAGCTCGCGAGATGGTCCCCGCGTAGTGCTCGCCGAAGGTGCGCGGCTTACCGCCGCCGATCTCGAACCCGGCGGACTGCAGATCCAGCATGTCCAGCGCAGCGCTGTTGTCGCCCACGCCGATCTCGTACACAACCTCGCCGTTGGAGTCTCTGCGGGGCTCGCCCGCATCGCTCAGACGCGCCCCCAGATGGCCGGCATGGACCCGCTCGGGGCTGCCCTCCACGTACGGATCGAGCTTCATGGAACCGGCGGCGGAGGAGACGCCCTCGGCGACGTTCTGCCCCTGATCGAGGGTGAAAAAGGTATTTATGCCCACCGCCGCGAACAGATTGCTGGAGCCGTCGATCCCGGCGTCCTCCATGAAGCTGCCGGTGTCCTTCTTGACCTCGATCTCGTAGCCCCCGGGCGCGGACAGGGTCAGCTCATTTTTGGAGGCGTTCCAGTTGGCGGAGACCCGGCTGCCCGCGGCATTGATGGCCTCGGCGATGTCCGCTCCGCCGGCCCCGGAACCGTAGGAAATGGGACTCGCGGGCGAGGTGCTGACCTCCCCGCCCGGTCCGCGCACCCGGAACTGGAGCTGGCCGCCCGATGCCACACTCCCTTCCCAGGTGGTCTTTATCTGCTCGCGGCCATCGGGGCCCGACTTCAGGGCGAAATCCACCCCTTCAGAAGTCTTCAGCTCCAGATGTCCGTTGCTCAGCCCGGCCTGGAGATCACCGGCACTCAGCCACTCCGAGTCCGCGGCGGCATCGCCCACGGCCCGGTTGATCTTGCTGACGATGTCACCGGAGCTGCCGTCCTCCAGCACCTCGTTGCCGTCGAGCTGCACGGAGACCATCTCGATCTGGCCGGTGGCCTTGTTATGGACGGCGAAATCCACCTGGCCCGCCTGGAAAAGCTCGCCGAAGGGCAGCTTGCTGCTCTTCTCGTCCTGCAGCTGCGCGGTGGGATCGCCCGTGGCCATGGAGGCTCGCGCCGAATCCTGGTATTCCAGGCCCACGCCCTTGGCATGCACCTTGTTGACCTCGCCGATCATGCTCTGTGCCAGGTCATCCAGGCGGCCGCGGAGCTCCGGGATGGTCTCGTCCCGGATGCGCAGCATGGCCCCAATCTCGCCGTCGCGGATGCCATCCGATAGCTCCTTGGGGACACCGTCGTCCAGGGTGATTCCCGAGAAGGTGATGGCCCCGCCCTCGGTCTTGAGGCCCCGGCTCAGGGTGGTGGCCTCCCCTTTGTTCACCAGGGAGTGACCGCCGTTCTTCATCTGGATGTTGTAGCTGCCCTGGTTGTCCTCGTAATAATTGATGCCGATCTTCTCCGACAGCTCCCGCGTCAGCTGATCGCGCTGGTCGCGGAGGGCCATGGCCTCCTGGCCGGTGCCGTTCTCCACCTGTCCGATCCGGATGTTGAGGTCGGCGATCTGGCGGATGGAGTTGTTGATGTCCCGGAGCTTCTGCGTGACGCGGTCGTCGATTTCCTTCTGATACCCGGAGAGCTGCGTATCCCGGTCGGACATGAGCTTGGAGAGCTCGCGCCCCATGCTCAGCACCTGGGTCCGCTCCACGTCGCCGCCGGGGTTGTTGGAGAGATCCGATACCTTGCGGAAGAACTCCTGGATCCGTCCGCTGATGCCGCCTCCCTCGGGCTCGTCGAAAAAGCCGTCCAGGCGGCTCGCCAGCTCCGAACGGGTCTTGGTGGTGCCCAGCTTCCCGGTCTGGTCGATCTCTTCCCGGATCATGAAATCGTCCACCATCCGGTTCACGTCCCGGACCCTGGCCCCGTCCCCGATGCGCACACCCTGTTCCGGGCTGCTCTGCGAGAAGGTGACGTCCACCCGCTGGCGGTTGTACCCCTCCGTCTGGGCGTTGCTGATGTTGTTGCTCGCCGTGGCCATGCGCAGCTGGTTGGCGTGCAGGGCGCTCACGGCGGTGGAGAAGCCGGGGCTGATGGCCATGGCTCACACCTTCCTGGAAAAGAGGGAAGACCCGCCAACGCTCTCCTTGGCCTGGCCTTCAGCGGTATAGCGGTTTTCCTCCACCTCTCCGGTCAGCCACAGGAGCAGGCGCTCGTTGCGCTCCATGGCTTCCCGGATCAGGCGGGTATTCTCATCGTTCTGTTGGCGCACCCGGGCCACCAGCTCCCGCAGACGCTCCCGCCGGAGATCCCAGAGGGAGGGGTCGCCGGGGAGGAGATCCCCCAGCTTCGCCTCGGCGCCCGCGCCGAGCCTCCGGCCGAGCCCGGCCCGTTCCGCGTCCGCCGCCGAGATCTCCTCGGTCAGGGCAGCCCGGCGCTCCTGATCCTCGGCCAGGGCCTCCCAGTCGAAGTCCGCCAGATGCCCCCGCTCCTCCTCCAGGAACGCCTCCATGGCCGCGTGGGCCGCTTCCAGTCGCTCCAGGATCCGGACCGCTTCTTGGCTCATGCTCGTAATTCCCTGACTGGGCCTGCACAAGGACGGGGAGCCCTTTCCCTGTCCACTCCTTATCGTCGGCGCCACCGCGTACTTGACCCCCCTCGGCACCGGCCGGGGGTTTCCGCTATCCGGACAGAATCCGGTACCGGACGCGGCAGGTGCCCCGAACGGGTAATTGCAAGTCACATGCCATGGGCTGCCCCGCCAGAGAACCGCGCGATCCGGGCCGCGGACGTGCGTCACGGGCGGGCGGAGGGGCAAAAATTGCCCACCTTGACAGGAACCTATTGACGCGGGATTCTGTTTATGTCCTCAAGAAGGAGCATGGAAATGGCGATCAACCCAGCCGCGCCGCAAAATCCCCTCCCGAACGGCGGGGAAAGCTTGGCCAACAACCAAGCCCGCAACCAGGCGGCCAACGACCCCGAGCGGGACTCCGGGCGACGCGTTTCCTCCAACACCGCGGAGGCGGACCAGCGCGTAAACGGCAACGAGGCCGCCACCGAAGGCCGGGAGTCGAGATCCAGCGACGACTCCAACGGCTGGCTCGACATAATCGTCTAGGGCCGCCCGCCGACCCGCCCCGCGCCGTACCCCGAGGAAAGCACCGCTCCCCATTCCGGCCCGCCTCGCGGGCGGGCCGTGCGGCGTTCCGCCGCCACCCAGATCCGGCCACGCCGTACCACCCGGACGGTTTTCGGTCCTGTCCTTCGCATGGAGGACGCCCCTACCCACGCCGCTCGGCAAAACTTGCCGCCCCCCCCTGCGCCCATCCCGGGAACCGAGTCCGGAAAGGGCTCCCTAAAGGGGGAGAATCCTGTTATGTAGGAGGGGAGCTTGAATTCCGTTCCGGAATATAGAGGGAGGCCGACCATGGTGTTCACCTTTCCCCCGTTCCTACGGGCATGGCCCATCACCCTGGCCGCCGTGCTGCTGGGGCTTCCGGCCGTTGCAGTGGCCATTCCCGGCGACACGGGCGCCGATACGCTCCGCGAGGAGGCGCGCACCTTCCTCCATCGCGGTCGGGATTACGCGGAAAACGAGCAATGGCAGGCCGCCATCGCCCTCTATCGGAACGCCATAGACATCAACCCCCGGCTGGCGGACGCCCATTTCCTGCTTGGCGTGGCCTTCGCCCAGCAGGACCGGCCCCGGGATTCCGTACGGGCCCTGAAGCGCGCGGTGCAGCTGGACCCCCAATCCGCCTCGGCCTTCTATAACCTGGGGGTGGCCTATGCCTATACGGGGGACATGGAAAAGGAGATGGACGCCTACAAAGAGGCCATTCGCCTGGACCCGAAGCACATCTCCGCCCATTACAACCTGGCCACCGCCTACTGGGCGAAGGGACGCGACCAGGAAGCCTGCCGGAATCTCTACGAGGCCGGGCGGCTCTACGACCGGGCCGGCAACCCCAAACAGGCGCGGGAGATGCTCTACCTAATCCAGCGCATCGCCCCCGAGTCGGAGTACCGCAGCCGGCTCCAGAAGGAAGTCCGGGACTGACCCCGGCCCCGCGGTCGGGTGGCTACTGGAAGCTCTCCACCAGGGAGCCGACGATCAGGTACCAGCCGTCCACGAGGACGAACAGGATCAGCTTCATGGGCAGGGAGATCATGACGGGCGGAAGCATCATCATGCCCATGGACATGAGCACGCTGGCCACCACCATGTCGATGATCAGGAAGGGAATATAGATCAGGAAGCCGATCTCGAAGGCGGTCTTCAGCTCGCTGATGACGAAGGCCGGGATCAGGGCCCGGGTGGGGATCTCGCTCAAGTCCGCCGGCTTGTCCTCCCCCGCCAGGTTCATGAACAGGCGCACCTCCCGGTCTCCGGCCTGAGCGAACATGAACTCGCGGGCCGGCTCCAGGGCCCGCATGGCACCCTCCTGGAAGGAAATCTGATTGTCCAGATAGGGCCCCAGGGCCTCCTGGTCGATCTGCTGCCAGACCGGGGCCATTATGAACAGGGTCAGGAACAGGGACAGCCCGATGATGACCTGATTGGGCGGTGTCTGCTGGGTACCGAGGGCTTGGCGCAGGAAGGAGAGCACCACCACCACCCGAACGAAGGAGGTCATCAGCACGAGGATGGCCGGGGCCAGGGTAAGGACGGTGAGCAGGGCCAGAATGCGCAGCCCGGTGGCCACCTCGTCCGGGCTGTTCATGGGCGTGAGCTCCATGTCCAGACCGGGCAGGGCCGATTGGGCGCCCGCCAGCCCGGGCAGACCGAGCAGGAGGAAGAGCAGGCCGATCCGGTGGGCGGTCACGGGTCGGACCCCTCCGTATCCGGCAGATCGCCGCCGTCCTGCCGCGACGAAAGGTCCGCCAAGCGGGTGACGGAGCCGGCCGTGACGCCCACCAGGAGCCGACGGTTCCCCGCCCGTACTATGGCGAGCCGGTTCCGGTACCCCAGGGAGATCATGCGCTCCACCCGGAGCTCCTCCCCCTGGGTGCCGGTGGCCAGGAGTCCGAAGCGCTTCAGCGCATAGACGCCCAGGGCGAAGAGCCCCAGCACAATGCCCAGGCCCACCAGCATCTTGACCAGGGCAACGCCGAAATCCGGACCGCCGTTCGCCGCCCGGACCACGTCCGGCACGAGCAGCCCGACGGGCAGGATCATCCGCAAAACGGGCGGCCCGTTCATTCCAGGGATTTGATCCGTTCCCGGGCCTCGCCGATCTCGGTGACCCGAACGCCCAGGCGGTCATTGACCACCACCACCTCCCCGCGCGCCACGGTGCGCCCGTTGACCTGGATCTCCAGCGGCTCCCCTTCGGTGCGGCCCAGGCGGATCACCGAACCCTTGTCCAGCTTCAGCAGCTCCTGCAGGCTCATGCGCGTGCGGCCGAGCTCCACGCTCAGCTCCAGCGGGAGATCCAGGAGCATTTCCAGGTTCTGTCCCGGCGAGCCGCCTTCCTGGCCCTGCCCGGAAACGCCGGCGATGGCCGCAGCGGCAGCTTGAGCGGCGGCCTGCTCCTCGGCGCCCTCCTGCCATTCCTGGCCGCCTTGCTCGGGGCCAGCGGCTTCCTCGCCGGCGGGGCCGCCCTGCTCTCCGTTCTCTTCGCTCATTTGGCTACCTCACCGTCTTCATTGCCATCCACCTTATGCAAAAGGCGGACCGCCACTTGGCCATCCACTTTGCCCGCCTCCGCCCGCCAGCGGGTCTGCTCCCCGGCCACCACCTCCACCGGGTCGCCGGGCTGGCTGTCCAGGTAGAGGAGCTCCCCAGGCTCCAGCTTCAAAAGCTCGCGCAGGGTCATGTGGGTCCGGCCCAGGACCACGGACAGATAGGTCTCGGCGCGGAATACCTCCTTCTGGAATTCCTGGCGCCACTCCTCGTCCACCTCGGCGCCGCCGGCCAGGAAATCCCCGCGCAGCAGGTCCATGTAGGGATCGAGCACCGGCAGAGGATAGACGAGAAGCATGGGGCATTCCATATCGCCGAGCGTCAGGCTGTAGGAAACGCGGAAGACCCGGACGTCGCGGCGGACGATGGAGGCGTCGCGGATATAGGATTCCAGGCGGATGTCCTGGATCTTGTTGATGTAGAGGGGCTCCCAGGCCCGCTCCAGGTCCTGGGCCATGGACTGCAGGAGGCGCAGGAACAGGCGCTGCTCGATGCGGGTCAGCTCGCGCTTCTCGGATTCCGACTCCTCGAGATTCTGGTGCTCCTCGCCCAGAACGGCCCCGACCATGGTGCGGGCCACCTCCACCTCGATGCTCATGAGCAGCTTGCCCTGGGGCGTCTGGAGCACCACGTAGACCCCGGGGCTGGAGGCCTCCTCGGCAACCACGCCGAACCGGTCGAGGTCGTATCCCTGATAGGAGAGGGAGGGCCGCAGCACGGGGAAGTCGCCGGCCATGCTGTCATTGAAGAAGCGCTCGAAGCGCTGGGCCACCACATCGAAGGCCGGGAGCTCCGGGCTCTCCTCTTCCTCGGCTTCGGAGAAGTGGTAGGGCGCAACATCGTCTTCATCGGGATGCAGCGCACCGCCGCGCCCCCCTTCCAGGGAGCCTTGGTCCAGCCCCTCCAGAAGGGTCTGGATTTCCTCTTCTTCCAGAATCTGACCGCCCGCCATGCAGGCCTCCTACTGGATCACGAACTCGGTAAAGTAGGTATTGAGCACCATCCCCTCACCCAGAACGCTGTTCAGACGCGCCACGATCTGCCGCTTGAGCTCGTATTTCCCCTGCATGGTCTTGAGCTCTTCGACGCTGTGGTTGGACAGCAGGATCAGGAGCGCGTCCTTCAGCTGGGGCTTCATCTCTTCCGCCCGCTTGGCCGCGCTCTTCCCGCGCAGCTCCAGCTGCAGGGAGGTCTTCAGGTACCGGGTACGGTCGCTCCGGGCGAGGTTCACCACCAGCCCCGGAATCTGATACATCTCCTTCTTGCCGCCCGAAGAGGGGGCGGGCGGAGGGGCGGACGTGCTGGAGCCGGAACCGTCCGAGCCGGACTGTCCGCCCGACTGGGCCGCCGTCTTTTCGCTCGCCTGTCCGGAGAGCATGAACCAAGCCCCCCCACCGCCCAGCGCGCCCCCCACCAGCAAGGCCAGCAAAGCGATCAGGACGGGCTTGAGCTTTCCTCCCCGGCCCTCGCCGTCTTGCAGTTCGCCGTCCTGGTTCTGGTTGCCTTCTTCCGCCATTCCGCCCTCGCTCGATTAGCTGCTTGCCTGGTGTCTCTTGCCGGTACCCGGGGGGCCCGGGTGCCGCTACTGGCCCGAAAGGGGCTCGTCAATGACCTCGATGGTGATGCGCCGGTTGGCGGCCCGCCCCTCCGGGGTGCCGTTGTCGGCGACCGGGCGCGACGGACCGTATCCCGCGACGGCCAATCTCTGCGCATCCAGGCGGCGGTCTTCCACCAGGTACCCCGCCACGTTCACCGCGCGCGCCAGGGAGAGGCTCCAGTTGTCCCGTTTTCGCCCGCTCCCCTGCATGGGGACATTATCGGTGTGGCCGGAAACCTCCACGCGGCCCGGTATGTGCCGAAGGACGTCCGCGATCTGGTTCAGGGCATAACGGGCCTCCTCCGAGAGGCGCGTGGATGCCGAGGCGAACATGCCGCCCGCGCTCAGGTTGAGCGTGAGGTTGCCCGTCTGCGGATCCGTGCCCAGCTCCACCTCCGGTCCCGTCTTTTTGAAACGGGACCGGAGGTTGTCGTGCAGCGTCTCCATGCGCTCCCGGTACGCCGCGGGGACGCGGGGAGGCACCACCATCTCCCGGGGCGCGATCCATATCCCGAAGGGCCCCCCGTTGCCGAGGATGCCGAGCCCTTCCTGGAAGGAGCTGGAGATCTTCTTCAGGGGGTCCTGATTCATGACGGACATGGACAGCAACAGCACGAAAAAGGTGAGCATGAGGCTCAGCAGGTCCGAGAACGTCACCATCCAGAAGGACTTGTCCGGTCCCCGATCCTGTTTATTCTTGGCCATTGCCGCCGCCCTCGACGCTCGGGGCCAGATCCCCCTCCGGGAACAGGGGCCGCAGGGAGCTGTCCTCCTGGATCTTCAGGCGGATCTGGACACGCTCGTTCTTCCGCCGACCTTCCTCCGAATACTCTTCCGCCGCCGGGCGGAGATCGCCCCGCCCCTCAAGGCGCAGGCGTTCCATGGGCACGCCGCGCTCCCGGAAGAGCCGCGCCACGTTCTGGGCCCGGCGGCCGCTGACCCACAGGGCGTCCCGGAAGTCCGATTGCAAGCGGAGGTTGGTATACCCCCGGACGATCACTTCCACGTTGGCCGCACTCACCAGATCCGCCATACGGCGGATGCGGTCCGCCAGGTCGGCGGGGAGCTCGGTGCTCGTCCCGGAGAAGACCGTGGGGGTCCCCACCTCGATGAGGGCTCCGTTGCCGGTGGCGGCGGGCCGCACCTCCACGCCCGCGCCCAGCTTTCCGGTGAAGATCCGCCGCAGCTGGTCCATGAGCCGATCCTGCTCCGTTTCCGGCTTAAGCGGCGGCCCCGGGGGATTGGGGGCCTCGGAGGCCGTATCGAACAGGCTCAGTCCGGACGGCATGTAGCCGAAGGCGCCGCCCAGGGATTCGATGGCCTGCTTTTTCCGCTCTTCCTGGATCTTGGCGATGCTGTTCAGGAGGATGAAGAAGGCGAGCAGGATCATGAACAGGGAAACGAACATCACCCGTTCCCCCATCTTGCGGGATTCGCTGCTGCGGCCACCCTTGCTGCCCATGCTCGGCCCCCCTAGTCGAACTGGGGCTCGCGCTCCTTGGGAGCCAGGAACGCCAGCAGCTTTTGCTCTAGGATCCGGGGATTCTCGCCGGCCACGATATTGCGCACCCCGGTGATTATGATCTGGTAGTTCAGCGTTTCTTCCTCGCTCCGCGCCCGGAGCTTCCCGGCCATGGGAATGAAGATGGCGTTGGCCATCAGGGCGCCGTAGAAGGTGGTCAGCAGGGCCACGGCCATGGCCGGGCCGATGGTGCTCGGGTCCTCCATGCTCTGCAGCATCTGCACGAGGCCGATGAGGGTGCCGATCATGCCGAAGGCGGGAGACAGGCTGCCCATGGTATCCATGATGGCCGCGCCGGTCTCATGGCGGTCCTCCATCTTGTCCACCTCGTTCTGCAGAATGGCCTCGACTACCTCGGGCTCCTGGCCGTCGATGGCCATCTGCAGGCCTTTCTGCATGAAGGGATTCTCGAGGGATTCCACCCGATCCTCCAGGGCCAGCACCCCTTCCTTCCGGACGGTCTGCGCGTATTCGAGCAGCTCGGCAATCACGTCCTTGGGGTTCTCGGACTGATGGAAGAAGGTCTTCTTCACCACCCTTCCGGCATTGAGCACCTGCTGCAGCGGGTAGCTCACCAGCGTGGCCCCGAGTGTACCCCCGATGACGATCAGGGCACCGGGGGCATTCAGGAACGACCCGAGGGTTCCTCCCAGCAGGATCCCCAACAGGACGAGCCCGAAGGCGGCCACCAGGCCGATCAGGGTTGCAATGTCCATCCAGTCCTCCCCGTTTTACACCCGTATGCGCGGCGCCGACCCGGCCCACGCCGTGTCCTATCATAGGGAAAACCCCTATTACCTGGCCATAGCAGACACAAATAAGGGGCCCGAAAAGGGCCCCTCAACAAGCCACCCTCAAGGGGCCGCTAGGCCCGGATGCTAGCGCTTGATGTTCATGAGGCTTTGCAGCATCTCATCCACGGTGGTCACCACCTTGGTGTTGGCCTGATAGCCGCGTTGGATCAGGATCATGCGCACCAGCTCTTCCGAGGCGTCCACGTTGGACTCCTCCAGGGCGAATCCCCGGACGTTCCCGGCACCCGCCTCCCCGGGCTTCTTGATGGACGGCTCCCCGGAGGCGTCCGAGGCCTGGAAGTTGCTGTTGCCCACTTTGTTCAGGCCGTCCGCGTTCTTGAAGTCGGCGAGCGCCACCTTGTACAGGGGAGCCGTGGCGCCGTTGTCGAAGCTGCCCACGATCACGCCCGCCTCGTTCACCGAGAAGCTCTGCAGGTCCCCGGCCTGGCGGCCGTCCACATCGGCGGAATAGAGCACCGACCCGCCCGGGCGTTGGAATACCCCCGACAGGCCGCCAGAGCTGCCCGAGGTGGCCGTGTCGTCCCCCATGTCCATGGAGATGGCGTGGCCCGCCTCCGAGCCGTTCGACCAGGGCACCTGGAACGAGTTGGACCCGAAGGCCTCCTCGGAGACGTTGCCGTTGGCGGCCAGGCCCCGCTTTTCCGACTTGAGCGAGCCGTCCTGGTTGAAGGTCAGATGGATACCCTGCTGCCCCGAGGGGAGGGTGAGCTGGGCCAGATCCGCCTCGCCCGAGCCGGTGGTGTCGTAGGTGGTCAGTCCTTCGGTGTTCACCTCTTCGGCGTCCGCCATCACCCGGACATCCCACTCGTTCTTGTCGGTCTTGGTGAAGTAGGCGGAAACGTCGTGGCTGGAGCCGAGCGAGTCGTAGACCTTGAAGTCGGTCTTGAAATGGTAATCGAACGAGGGCTCCGCCGCGCCGTTGGGATCATTGGCGATGGTGCCACGGGGCTCCGCCGGATCGGCGTCGGCGTCCAGATTCGCCTTGGGGTTGATGTTGCGGGTCCGCTCCGCGGTGCTCTGCTTCTCGGTGAGGTTCACGTCTCCCAGCTCGCCCTGGGTCTGGACCTTGCCGTCCACCTCCTCGGTGGACCAGCCCCGGACCCGGTTGCCGCCGGAGGTCACCAGGTAGCCTTCCTTGTCGACGGTGAAGCTCCCGGCCCGCGTATAGAGCTGCTCCCCGGTGTCCGGATTCCGGGTGATGAAGAAGCCGTCGCCGTCCACGGCCATGTCCGTGGCCTGGGAGGTGTTCTTGAAGGAGCTCTGCGACATGTCCGGATTGATCATGTCCAGCTTGGAGCCGCCGCCGATGATGTTCTGGCCCAGGGCCTCGTTGCGCTTGGCCACGCTGCCGAGCACGTCGGCGAAGACCGCCCGCGACCGCTTGTAACCGGTGGTGTTCATATTGGCGATGTTATCGCCGATCACGCCCATGGCCTGGTCATGGGCAAGGATGGCCTTAGCGCCGGTGCTCAGTGCCCCGAAGTTTGCCATTGCCCTACTCCTCCCTCTTTTCATTGGTCACCGCAGCCACCTTGTCGAAGGCCACGAATCGTCCATCGCCGATGCCCACCTGCGTGCCGTCCTCGCCGTACCGGACCTCCTGGACGGTGGACTGTATCTGGACCGGCTGCGGCTTCGGCTCCTTCACATCGGCGCGCATTACCTGGATGTCATAGGTGCCCGGCGGGGCGGGCTTTCCGTCATCCGTCTTGCCGTCCCACTCGGCCTGCTGCATGCCGCTATCCAGGCTGCCCAGGTCGATGGTCCGGACCACCTTGCCCGCGTCGTTCTTGACCTTGGCCACCCTGGAGCCGTTGGAATCGAGGCTGAACTGGAACTTGTGGCTCTGCCCCTCGCCCGTGGAACGGGCCGGCTGGCCTTCCACCCACGCGGTCTTGCCGAGCAGCCCCACCGCGTCCATGTTCCTGCTCTGCTGCTGACCCGCCAGCTTTCCGAGCAGATCGTTGGTCTTGATCTGCTGCTCCACCCCGGAGAACTGCGCCATCTGCGACAGCATCTCCTTGTTCTTCATGGGGTCGAGCGGGTTCTGGTTCTCCATCTGGGTGACCAGCATCTTGAGGAACAGCTGCCGCTGCTCTTCCGGGTCGTAGCCGCTGCCGGAGGAGCTCTTCTGGGAAGACTCGCCGGAGGGCGCCCTGCTAGTGGCCTGCCGCAGGGCGGCGGCCTCGGAAGATCCCCCGCCCTTGGCCTGCTGCAGGGCGGCGGCCCCGGAAGATCCCCCGCCCTTGGCCTGCTGCAAGGCGGCGGCCCCGGAAGATCCCCCGCCCTTAGCCTGCTGCAGGGCGGCGCTGCCGGCCGCGTTCCCGAAAAACGTATCCATGTCGCACCTCTACCTATTCTTGGCTGGGCGTTCAGGCCAGCAGACTCAAGTTGCCGGGGGTTCCGATCCGCGCGGACTGCCCGTCCTCCTCGCCCCCGCCGGAGCCCTGGCCGTCGGAATCGGCCATCCGGCCGCCCGACCGGCCTCCTCCGGATTCCGATTCCCCTTCTCCGTCACGGGGCTGCTGGCCGGATGCGCCGTCTCCGCCCACCTGCACCTGGGCATCCTCCAGCTCCAGCTGCTGGTTCTGCAGCGCGGTACGGAGGTGCTGCATCTGGCCGTCGAGGAGGTTGGCGGCTCCCCGGTTATCCATATGGAAGATGGCATTGACCTTGTTGTCGCTGATCTGGAGCTCTACCCGCATCTGCCCCAGGTGTGGGGGGTTCAGCTTGATCTGCACATCCCGCTTGCCGTCGGCGGCCTCCTTGGCCACCTGGACCACGGCCTGGTTCATGGTCTGCGACTGCTGGGTCTGGCGCGGCGCGGAAGGGGCCTCGGTTCGTGCGGTATTGGGGGACTGTTGGCCCGCGCCCATGCCGTCCATGCGCATCTGGGCGTCCGCGCTCTGCCGCTGCTGGCTGGAAGCTTCGCCGCTCTTGGTGTCGGCTGCCGGCGTTTGACCGGATGCCTGCTGGGCGCCGTTGGCGCCCGCCTTCGCCAATTGGGCGCTGTTGCCTTCCAGGGCCATTCGGGTGGCCCCCTTGGCGTGCTCCGGGGTCTGGGCACCGGTACCACTGGCACTGCCATTGCTACCGGTCTGGAACAGAGCATTCCCCTGACCGTCCTTGGTCCGGGCATCCTGGGCCTTGGAGTCGCCTTCGCCCTTTCCTGCCGCCTTGGCATCCTGGCGGAGCGTGGGCCCGCCCTGTCCGGCGGCCTGCTGGGCCTTGCCGTCGCCTCTGCCGTTGAGCCCCAGCTGCTCCTGGATCACCTGCCGCAAGCGGGATTCGGCGTCGCCGTTCGCCTTGGCCAGCAGGGCCGCCTGGCCGGACTGCTCGCCGCTCTGGCTCGCCTTTTCGCCCTTCTGCTCCTTGCCGGCCGCCAGCATGGCCGCGAGATCCTCCGCCGAGCTTCCGCCCTTGGCCTTCTGCTTGGCTTCCTGCTGAGCATCCGCCACCGCGGCCGCGGCCTCTTTTCCGCCCTCGGCCTGTTTGCTCTCCTGCTTGCCATCCCGGCTCTGCCCCTCCCCGGAGCTTCCACCCTCCTCCGCGCCGGCCTGGCCGTCGTCGGCGCCACCCCCTCCGGATGAGCGCTGTCCCGATTGGTTGCGGGCACTCTTGTCGGAAGTGCTTCCCTCGTCGGAGGAAGAAGAGGACGAGGCGCTGCGGTCGGGCGCGGGCGGGTCCCGGCGCTCCGGAGCGGACCGGGACGCTTCATCCAGCGCCCGGTCGAAACCGCCCTGCTCGCCGCGCGCCGGGGCGCCGCTGCTGCGGCCCGGCGGTGCGAGATCCGCCCCCGAGGGGC
Source organism: Thiohalorhabdus sp. Cl-TMA (assembly GCF_041821045.1). Taxonomy (NCBI): domain Bacteria; kingdom Pseudomonadati; phylum Pseudomonadota; class Gammaproteobacteria; order Thiohalorhabdales; family Thiohalorhabdaceae; genus Thiohalorhabdus; species Thiohalorhabdus methylotrophus. The sequence goes on from NZ_JBGUAW010000007.1 coordinate 247,662, forward strand.
GTTGTAACGGAAACGGTAAATCGTTCATGGCTCGTATCCTCCCGCGGCCGTAGCTGCAAGAGGCGGGCCAATCGGCTCGGTTTGGCGGGAGGACCCGTGGGTCCGGGCTTCAACGGCGAAAGGGAATGCTTCGGAGAGGGAGGGGATGGCCGGCGTCCCGGGAAAAAATTTCCCGGTTCCGGCTCAGTCTTCTACGTCATTCACCAGCTTGGTCATGGACTGGGAGATGCGGTTGGCCTTTTCCGGCTCCACGAAGGACAGGATGCGTCCCGCCGCCTGGCCGGACATGCCGGAGAGCAGCTTCACCGCCGTGCTCTTATCCATGCTGTTGATGCGCTCCGCGGCCTTCTGGGGATTCATGTTGGAATACACGGAGATGAGGTGCCGCATCTTGTCCGAGCGGATCTCCTCCTCGCGGTCCAGACCCGCCTGGATCTGGTCCCGGTAGCGCTTCAGCCGGCCCAGGTCCTTGGAGACCTTCTTTTCCAGGATATCCAGCCGCTCGCGGGTCTTCTCCAGCTTCTCCCGGTCCTGGCGCACGGACTCCCGGCGGGCCTTGAGCTCCTTAAGGACCCGGACTTCCTCCGGGCGTAGGTCGACCGCCGGCTTTTCCCCCTGCATGCCGTCCGCCTGCTCTTCCGCCCGGGCGGTGGTTACTGCATCGCGGGGGACCCGCAGGGAATCACCGGCCCGTTCACCTTGCGTAGGCCCCTCGCTGCCCACGAACCGCAGCAGCACCAGCAGGCCAAGCACGCCGAGTACCGCCCGCCGCAGCCAGCCGCCCGCCGCGCTCATGGCGCCGGTCATCCCTGCGTCCCGCTCTGGTGGCTCGTCCAACGATTGAGGCGCTTGCGCTCACCGCGCTTGGCCAGCTGGTGCTGTTGCTCCTCGAACCGCTCACGCAGGCGCTCCAGGCGGAGGCGGCGCTGCTCCGCCGCCCACAGCTCCGCCCGGGCCGTTTCCAGGGCCTGCTCCCGCTCCCGGATCTCAACGGCCAGGCGCTCCAGCTCCCGCTGGAACCAGCGCCTCCCCTGCTCGCGTAGCTGGAGCTGGGCGGCATCCATCAGGCCCTCGCTGGCGCCCGGCTGCAATCCCGCCGCCTGCTGCTGGGCCAGGATCTCCTGGTGGTGCGCCTGCCAACGCTCGAGGTCCGACCGGCAGCTCTCCAGATGGTCCCGGCAGACCTCCACCTGCTGGTGCCGCAAATGGAGGACCCGGGCCAGCCGGAAATTTTTGCCGTTTTTCGCGCTCACGCCCATTTTCTGCCTCTATACCCCCGAAAGGTTCCATGCCGGAGTCCGCGGGAACGGCCCCCTGGGGCCTCGCGGGCCCGGCCCTGCCTTTGCCGGGCCGGAACGGCGCAATCTACAGCGGGGCGACCACTTCCGCCAGCTCCGCCCAAGCGTCCTCCAGGGTGGCCGGCTGTCCCACCCCCTGCCGGAGGAAGCCTTCCAGCCGGTCCCGGTTGGCCAGCGCCCGGTCCACCTCCGGGCGCTGGCCCTCCTGGTAGGCGCCCACCTGCACCAGGTCTTCCACCTCCTGGATGTGCGCCCAGGCCCGCATGAACTTGCGGGCATGCTCGGCCGCCTCCTCGGAGTGCAAGGTGGAAGCCAGGCGGCTAATGCTGGCCTGGGGATCGATGGCCGGATAGTGGCCCTTGTCGGCCAGGCGCCGGTCCAGCACCAGATGGCCGTCGAGGATGGCCCGCACCGCGTCGGCCACCGGATCGTCGAAATCGTCGCCCTCCATGAGGACCGTGTAGATGGCCGTCAGGGAGCCGGGCCCCGAATCCCGGCCGGCCCGCTCCAGCAGGCGCGGCAGGAGATTGAGCACCGACGGGGTGTATCCCTTGTCGATGGGCGGCTCCCCCACGGCGAGGCCTATCTCCCGCTGGGCCCAGGCCATTCGGGTGAGGGAGTCCATCATCAGCAGCACGTGCTTCCCTTCGGCGCGGTACTGCTCGGCGATGGAGGTGGCCATGAAGGCGGCCCGCATGCGGAGCAGCGGGCTCATGTCCGAGGTTGCGATCACCAGCACGGAGCGCTCGCGGCCTTCGGGCCCCAGATCGCGCTCCAGGAATTCCCGGACCTCCCGGCCCCGCTCCCCCACAAGGGCGATGACGATGACATCCGCGGCAGTATAGCGCGCGATCATGCCCAGCAGGGTGCTCTTGCCCACGCCCGCCCCGGCGAAGATGCCCATGCGCTGCCCCCGGCCCACGGGAAACAGGGCATTGACGCTGCGCACGCCCAGGTCCAGCGGTTCGTCGATGGGCGTCCGGTCCAGCGGGTTGATGACCTCCCGGTAGAGGGGCGCGGTGGGGCCTGCCCCGAGCATGCCCAGTCCATCCATAGGCTCGGTGCGCGACGGCCCGGAACCGCCGCTCTCACCCGGCAAGGGCCGCTTGCAGCGGGGATCGAGAACCCGTCCCACCAGGTCCTCTCCCACGGGGACCTCCGGACCGCGCCCGGTCCCGGAAACGGCCAAGCCCGCGCCGATGCCATCGGGATTACCCACCGGCATGAGCTGCAGCCGGTCCTCGTGGAAGGCCACAACCTCGGCGTCCACGTCGGCCTGATCCGGCATTCGGATGCGGCACAGCTCCCCCACCCGGGCCTGCGGCCCCCGGCTCTCCACGATCGGACCGATCACCTTGGACACGCGTCCGTCCACCCGCCAGAGGGGCGTATGCCGGGCGCGGTCCAGGGCGCCTTCCCAGTCGGGTCCGGGCAGGGTCATTCACTCCCCGCCGCGGCCCGGGCGGCCTCCCCGGCCGCCCGATTCAGCTGGCTTTCCAGGGTGGTCTGGATCACCCCGTACTCGGTCTCGATACGGACGAAATCCGCCGGCTGTCCCGCCTCCATGTGCAGGCGGAGCTTCTCCATGCCGGGCTCGGACGCCAGACGTTCGCGCATCTCCTCCACGAGCCCGGGCGTTACCTCGCCCAGGGTGACTCGCACCTCGCTGCCCGCGTCCATTTCCTCCAGGGCGGCAACGATCAGCCGCTCCAGGTAACCGGACAGGTCCTCGCTCAGGGCGGTGCGCAGCACCCGCTCGCAGACGGTCCGGATCAGGCCCTCCAGGGGCTCCTGCCAGTGCGTGACGGATTCGGGCTGGCCTTCGGTGAGGGTCTTTAGGGCCTGCTCGAAGCTGTCCAGAAAGGTGGACTGGACCCGCTCCATGGCCTCCCGGCCCTCGGCCTCCCCCTTTTCCCGGCCCTCCAGGAGCCCGGCGTTGTACCCCTCCTGGCGGGCCTCTTCGCGCAGGCGCTCCAGCTCCTCGGGGTCCACGCCATGGGACGCCTCCTCCGCTTCGGCCTCCCGGGGCTGTTGTTCGGGGGCGGGCGCGGCCTTCGCGCGCGCGCGGTTCTTCTCGGCGCCGCTCTTTTGATACTCCAGGCCGGGATGGAACGGCTGCTGCCCGGGCTCCTCGCGGGGCTCGTCCAGATCCGCCAGCCATTCGTAGCCGGACGGCTCCTCCTCTTGCTGATGGATCTGGGTCCGGAACTGCAGCGGGGTAAACCGGGTCTTGGCCATGGCGAGCTCGGCCCCTCGTGCGCGGCCCTATTCGATGTAGCGTTCTTCGGACTGGCCGGCCACGCGCAGGAAGATGGTGCCTTCCTCCTCCAGGCGCTTGGCCGTGCTGATGATCTTCTGCTGGGCGTCGTCCACATCGGATACGCGGACCGCCCCCAGGGCCTCCAGGTCCTCGCGGAGCATCTCCCCCTGGCGCTTGGAGACGTTGCGGAAGAACCGTTCGCGCAGGTCCTCCGGCGCCCCCTTCAGGGCGAGCACCAGGTCGTCGTTCTCCACCTCGCGCAGCAGGCGCTGGAGGCTCCGGTCGTCGAGGCTGTCCAGATCCTCGAACTTGAACATGCGCTTGTCGAGCTCCTCGGCGAGCTCCTCGTCGTACTCGCTGACCCCGGCGAGCAGATCCTCCGAGTTCTCCATGCCCACGCTCGCAACCAATCCGGCCGCCATGTCCAGACCCGAAAAGCTGGTCACCACCCCTTGCTCCAGCTGCTCCAGGTCCTCGGACAGGATCTCCTCGATCTGGTCCATGAGCTCGGAGGGAACCTCCTCCATCCGGCCCAGGGCCAGGGTGACGCGCTGCTGGTACTCGTCGGGGAAATGGGTGAAGACCTGCTGGGCCTTCTGCTCGCTCAGGTAGGAAAGCACCAAGGCCGTGGTCTTGGGCTGCTCGCGAGCGAAGTACTCGGCAAGAAATTCCGGCTTGGCGTTGTTCAGCTTGTCCCAGATGAACTCCGTGCCCGGCGTCTCCAGACGCTGGATGATGGGGTCCGCCCGCCGGCCGAGGGTGTTGCGCAGGAACTCCACCACCGCCGTGTGCCCGAAGGTGGGCGTGGTGGGGACGCCCAGACGGTCGAGGAACTCGTCCACCACCCCCTTCACCTGGGCCTCCTCCACGGGCTCCATGTCCAGCATGTGGCGGGAGACCCGCAGCACCGACTCCTGGTCCATCTTCTCCAGGATCATCCGCGCATCCTCACCCAGATACCGCATGAGGATGGCGGCCTTGTCCAGGCCGGACAGGCTCTTGATGTTTTCCTTCCCGGAACCTTCTCTGCGTACCGCCTCGGCCATTCGGTCCCCCTAGCCTCGCGCTCCGGTCATTCCCGCAGCCACTGCCGTACCACGGCCACCGAGTTCTCTTCCTCCTTGCGCACCACGTCCCGTACCTGCTCGCGGCGCTCCTGCTCCGTGGCCGCCCGCTCCTCGATCTCGCTCCTGCGGCTCTCCAGCTCGCGGCGCTCCTCGTCCCAGCCCCCAAGCGCGTTGCTCAGGGCCTGCCCCGAGCCCCCGCCCTCCTCGAGCTCGGCGGAGGATTCCGCCCTGCGCAGGGTCGGCTCGGTGAGGTAGCGCATGAGCGGCCGGCCCACGAACCATAGGATCAGGAAGGTCACCAGCACGTAGCCCCCGTAGCGGGCACCCTCCATACCGATGTCCCACCAGGTCAGCTCGCCCACGGCGCCCTGGGCCTGCTCCGGCGCATGGAGGGGCATGCTTTCCACGGTGACGGAATCGCCACGGCCCTGATTGATGCCGGCGGCATCGGCCACCAGGGAGCGCAGGCTATCGAGCTGCTCCTGGTCGCGGGGTACGAACTGCCGGTTGCCGTCCACCGTTTCGTAGCTGCCGTCCACCAGCACCGCCACGCTGAGGCGCTCGATACCACCCCCGGGCTTGAGCACGTCGCGAACGGTCTTGCTGATCTCGTAGTTCACGGTCTCTTCGCGAACCCGGACGCCACCGGAGCCCGAGCCCTGCTGAGGGCCCTCCTCCTCGCTACTGGGCACGTTGGCGGCCGCCCCCGCCTCGCCGCCCACACCCCCGGCCGAGCCACCGGTGCGGCTGCGCGTCTGCTTACTGCGGGGCACCTTGCTGAAGGGGTCGTAGCTCTCCTCGTGGAGCTGCACCTTCTTGTCGTTGATGTCGGTATTGACCCGCACCACCGCCCGGCCGGGACCCACCACGCGCTCCACCAGGGAGGTGAGCTGCTTCTGCAGGTTGTTCTCAAGGTTGCGCTTGTAGGCGACCAGCTCGTCGCCGGGACCGGTCTTCTGCTTGGGGTCGTCCTCGCCGTTCAGCACCCGCCCGTTCTGGTCCACCACCGTGACCTGCTCGGGCTTCAGGCCCTCCACGCCGGCGGCCACGAGGTGCACGACGCCGTCCACGGTTTCCTGGTCGAGGCTGTTGCCGTTAGCCAGCTGCAGGGCCACCGAAGCCTTGGCCGGCTTCTGGTCCTTCTCGAACAGGGCCTTTTCGGGGGTGACCAGATGGACCCGGCTCTTTTCCACCACGCCGAGGCCATTGATGGTGCGCTCCAGCTCCCCCTCCAGGGCACGCTTGAAATTGAGCTTCTGGGCGAAGCTGCTCATGCCCACCACGTCCCGGTTATCGAAGAGCGAATAGCCCTTGCGCCCCGCGTCGGGCACCCCCGATTTCGCCAGGGAAAGACGCAGGCGGCTCACCTGGTCTGCCGGGACCTGGATCATGGTCCCGCCGTTTACCAGCTTGTACGGGACGCCCTGCTGCTCCAGCGCCTCCACCACATTGCCGGCGTTCTTCTGGCCCAGCTGGCTGTAGAGGACCGCGTACTCCGCCTTCTGCGCCCAGTATATGAGCCCGGCGAAGCCCGCGAGCAGTAGCAGCCCCAGGGCGGCGATGGCCACCTGCTTCTCGCGGGGGATGGCGCTGAGGGTCTCGCGCAGCGACCGGCCGGTGCTGGACAGGGTGCCGTTAGCCATGGGGCCTTATCCCGACGGAGCCGCCCCGCCGCTGGGAGCCGGGGCCACCCGGCCGCGGCGGAGGCAGATCTTCCTCAAGAGCGGTCAGACCGGCATCCGGAAGATTTCGCGGTAGGCGTCCACGACCTTGTTCCGCACCTGGGTCACCAGGCGGAAGGAGAGGTCCGCCTCCTGTGCGGCGATCATGGTCTCGTGGATCTTTCTATGCTCGCCGGCCGCCAGGCCGTCAGCCATGTCGCGGGATTCCAGCTTGGCCTGGTTGGTGTCCTCGAGGGTGCCCTTCAGGACCTCCTCGAAATTGGAGGTGCCCTGGTCGGACCCGGACTGCTTCTGGGTCTGTTGGGAGAGGGCATTGGCGAAGTTCTGGCCGATCTGGTCAACCATGGGGCAGCGCTCCCTTATTTGCCGATCTGCAAGGCGTGCATGGCCATTTCCCGGGCCGCCTTGATGCTCAGGGTGTTGGCCCGGTAGCTGCGGCTGGCCTCCATCATGTCCACCATCTGGGTGGACACGTCGATGTTGGGCATGGCCACGAACCCTTCCTCATCGGCGTCCGGATGGCTGGGGTCGTACACCTGGCGGGGATCGGCGTCCTCCCGCACCACGTTCGTGACCTGCACGTGCTCCGGGCTGGACTGGTTCCCGCCAGTCCGGAGGTAGTGCTCGAAATCGGCGCTGCCCTGCTGTCCCGGGCTGGAATGCAGCACCACCCGCTTGGCCCGGTACGGTCCGCCTTCCGGAGTCTGGGTGGTGTTGGCGTTGGCAAGGTTCTCGGCGGCCAGGTTCAAGCGGACCCGCTGGGCGGCGAGGCCGCTGCCGCCCACGCGCATGGCGGAGAAGAGATCCATGGATCAGCGTCCTCCCTTGTCGATGGCGTATTGCAGGCCCTTGGCACGGCTGCCGGCCAACTGGGTAACCATCTGGTAGACCAGCCGGGTCTCGCCCATGCGCTCCAGCTCCTGCTGGGTGTTCACGGTGTTGCCGTCCACGCGGCCTCCCTGGACCACCTCGCGGACGGTGGGCTGGACATTATCCACGGAGGTGGCATTGCCCAGGTGCTCCGGATGGGTCCGGACCGGTGTCAATTTCCCGTCCCCACCGTCAAACGCCTGTCGGAGCGCATCGTCGAACTCCAGGCGCTTGGCGTGATAGCCGGGGGTATCGGAGTTGGCGATGTTGTTCGCGATGACGCCCAACCGTTCCTGGTGCAGATCCAGGCTCTTGCCCATGACAGCGAATTTACTTTGGAAGAGCATAATTTGCCGGTCCTCGCCGTAGGAATGTCCACCGGACACCCTTTATGCAATCGATGTGCCGTTTCCGCGCTCTCGGGCCCGTTTCCCATTCCGCGCGGCCTTCGTCCGCGGCCATGGCTCGGCACGGCTCCCGGGAATTCTATGAAAGGTTCCCCCGCTTCATCCACTTTTTTCTAGCCTGGGGAGGAGTTTCAGCCAAAAACAGGCCGTTGCGCAAGCCCGAAATACGGCGGGCATGTCCGCACGCCGGTGCTATTCGGATCCGCCCTTCTGGTTCAGCTTGTTGCGCAATGTCCGGATGCTGATGCCCAGCAGCTCGGCCGCGCGGGTCCGGTTGCCGTCCACCCGCTCCAGTGTCCGCTCGATCAGCAGGTCCTCCATCTCCCGGATGGTGAGGTCCTCCTCGGGCAGCACCGCCGCCGTGGCGCCGGGACCGGCTTGGCTGTCTCCCGTCCCCTCGGGCTCGGCCTCCGCGGTCTTGACGGGCTCCTCGGGCGGCGCCCCCACGGCATCGATGCTCAGCTCCTCCTGCTGGAGGTGGGCGAGGCCGATGTAACCGTCCTCGGCGAGCACCACCGCCCGATGGATGGCGTTTTCCAGCTCCCGGACGTTGCCGGGCCACCGCCGACCCTGGAGATGCTCCCGGGCCTGGCGATCCAGTCCCTCGATGCGGCGCCCGTAGCGCCGGGCATAGAGCTGCACGAAATGCTCGGCGAGCACTGGAATGTCCTCGGACCGCTGCTCCAGATCCGGCAGCCGCACCCGGAGCACCGACAGCCGGTAGAGCAGGTCCGCGCGCAGACGGCCATCCTGAACGGCACCGTCCGGATCGCGGTTGGTTGTGGCCAGCACCCGCACGTCCACCGGTTCGGGCCGTCCCCCACCCACGCGGTTCACCATGCCCTCCTGCAGCACCCGGAGGAGCTTGGCCTGCATGTCCACGGGCATCTCGGTCACCTCGTCCAGCAGGAGGGTACCGTTGTGTGCCTCCTGGAAGCGGCCGTCCCGGCGCTGGTCCGCGCCCGTGAAGGCCCCCTTCTCGTGGCCGAACAGCTCCGACTCCAGCAGATTCACCGGGAGCGCCGCGCAGTTCACCGCCACGAGGGGCCCGTCGTACCGGGGCGAGCTCTGGTGCACGAAACCGGCGAGGCGCTCCTTGCCGGTGCCGGAGGAGCCGCAGAGCAATCCCGGACCGTCACTGCGGGCGAGCTTGCGGACCTGCTCCAGGAGCCGCTGCATTCCGGGGCTGGCGGTGACAAACTCGCCCGCTCCGGCGGGAACGGCCTCGTCCGGGAGCAGGGCGCGCACCACCTCCGCGGTCAGCGGCTTGGGCCGGTAATCCTCGGCGCCGGCCTGGCCCAGGGAGCGGGCCTGCTCCGGATCGGGCCGGGTTACCACCACGCCCACGGCGATATCGCGCTCCACCAGGGTGGTGACCGCATTCGGCAGATCCCCGTCCAGACCGTCGCCGTCCAGAAAGGCGCAGTCCGGATTCGCCCGCCCCCCACCCTCGGGCACGCCGTCGAGGAAGACCGGGCGGCCGCCCGCCCCCCCGCAGACGTCGGCCAGCTCCCCATGCGCCGAGGAGGGAAAGCCGATCAACAGAATCTTGGGCGTCTGTTCCCTACTCAATCGAGTCGCTCCCGGATCATGGGCATGAGGGCGGTATAGGTTGCCGCCGTGCGGGCGAAGGCTCCATCGCCCTCCACGTCCTTCAGGTATTCCTTCACCCCGGCAAAATCCTCCCTGTGCAGGGCGTCCACGCCCAGCAGGACCCGGAGCTGGCGCACCTGCCAATCCGGCACCCCGGCCTTCAGCGCCTTCTGCCAATAGTCCCGGGCGTCATAGACCTGGCCGACCCGGGCCGCGAGGTCCCCCGCCTCCGCGTACAGGGAGCCGGGGACCCCGGATCCCGCGGCACCGCGAAGCCAGCCGTCCAGAGTCCGAAAGGCCGATTTCGGCCGGCCCAGCGCCTCTTGCGCCCGGGCCCGGAGCCGGGCCGCGTCGGCGCCGGGCAGCCCGGAAGTTTTTTCCACATACCGGAGCAGATCCTCGTGCCTGTCCAGCTTCGCCAGCAGCCGGGCCCGCTCCACCCCGAGCTCGGCCTTCCAGGGGTGGTCCGCACCGTCCGCGAGCAGCCCGTCGATCCAGGCCAGGCCGGCCGGGTCGCCCGCCTCGCGGTAGCCCTGGGCCACCTCGTACTCCCAGCGCTGGCTCTGAACTGTTTCCCCGTAGGCCTCCTGGTACTCGGCCAGAGTCCGCCGGGCGGCCTTGAGCGCCCCCAGTGCCAGGAGGGCGCGCGTGGCGTATTTACCGGCACCGGGCGGAGGCGGATCCCCGGCATGGCGGTTGAAGAGCTTGAAGGCCTCGAAGGGGGCGCCGCTCTCCAGCTTCGCCCGCATGGCCCGGGGCAGCAGCCCGTGCACCCGCTGGCGCAGCCGTTTGCGCTCGGCCGGGCGCCCCTGCCCGAGCAGCGTGCCCAGCTGCTTCAAGGCGCGCCCGTAGCGCTCCTGCCCCTCAAGCAGCCGGGCCGCCGTGTGCCGCGCCTCCCATGCCGCGCGGGAGTAGGGGAGCCCTTCGGCGATGGTATCCAGGCGAGCCACGGCGCTGTCCGTCTTCACCTCCCCAAGGGCATGCAGGGCCTCGACGACCCCCGCCCGCGCCCTCGCCCGCAGATCCGCCTGGACCTCCATGCCGAGCACCTTGCGGTACAGGTCCAGCGCCTTGCGCCATGCCTCCTGGCGCCCCTGGGCATGCCCCTGGAGAAGGAGCGCCTCCGGGTAGCGCGAATGGCCGGAGAACCGCTGGCTGAACTCCCGCAGCAGCGTCAGGGCCTTGCCGGCATCGCCCCCCTGCACCTCGGCCTGACCGGCGGCTGCTATCAGCTCCGGATGGGCGGAGAAATAGCCGGGAACCGTTTCCCGGTTGGCACGGAACTGCTTGGCGGCCTCCCCGAACTGGCCTTCCTCGACCAGCAGGTAGGCGAGCCACAGGCGGGCCTTGGCCTGGAGCCCCTTCGAGCCCTGATACAGGAGGGGCACCAGCTGGCCGCGGGCGGCACCCGGGTCGTCGCCCAGCGCGTACAGGCGTCCCAGCCGGAGCTGGATGGTCGCCCGGTTAGAATCCTGGGGATAATGGCGCAGGTAGGCTTCCAGCGGCTTGGTGGCCTGATAATGGAAGCCCAGACCGTTGAAGATCTTCGAAGCGGTTCGCAGAGCGTCGGTGGTATACGGATGCTCGGGATTGGCCCGCGCGGTGTTCCAGAGGACCCGGCCAGCATCCAGCTCCTGCCCCTGCCGCTGGTGGAGCGTGCCCAGCAGAAAGCCCAGAGCCGGGCTCATGGCGTTCCCGTCACGCGCTTTCGCACCGAGCTCGGCCACCACTTCGTTCACTCCGCCCCGCTGGATGCGCTTCCGATACTCGTCCAGTGCCTTCGGGGGCTGAGGTGGAATGGCGGGGGGCAGGGGCACGCCGCCCTCGGCCATACCCGCCACCGGCGCGGGTGGCACGGGGGGCGGCTCACCACCGGAACCGGAAGAAGCGGCAGCCGGAGGCGCGGCACCCTCCGCGCCCTCTATGCGGCCCACATCCACCACCCAGCGCGGCGGATCTTCCAGGGGGAAAGTGCGGACCTCCAGGTCCGAGGGGGCATAGCGGACCTCGAGCCGATCCGCGCCGCGCCGCTCGACGGCGGTGAGCCCCGCCATGGCGCGCCGGCAGGCCTCGACCCCTTCCAGGGTCCAGCCCTCCTGCCACCGCAGGGCCACGCGCCCCGCGCCGGGGTCGGCGGAAAGGGGGGCCGAACGGGGCAGGTCGAAGACCACCCGGAAGTAGGCGCCGTGGTCACCACAGCGCACGCCCACGGCTTGATCGGCGGCGGCAGCGCTGCCGCCGCCGAGCACCAGGGCGGCCAAGCCTCCCAGCACAGCAGCCGCAGGAGCGGCCCGAAACGGTTTTTTGGCCGCCTGCACCCCCATTCAGCCCAGATTCCGTTTCTTGAGCTTTTCCACCAGGGTGGTGCGCTTCACCCCCAGAAGCTGCGCCGCCTGATTGCGGTTGCCGCCGGTGGCCTCCAGGGCTTGCATGATCATGCGGTTCTCGAAGGCCTCCACTTCCGCCTTCATATCCCGTCCCTGGCCAAGCAGGATGTCGCGCTCCAGCTCCGTGCGCTCCGCGCCGGAGCCGGTCTCCTCCAGCGAGGCCTGGACACCGCGCACCTTCTGCGGCAGGTCCGCCGGCTCCACCAGTCCGGCCCGCTTCAGGATAACCAGACGCTCCACCAGATTCCGGAGCTCGCGAACGTTGCCCGGCCAGGAATAGGTGGCCAGCAGATGCCCGGCGAGCGGCGTGACTCCGCCCACCTCGGTGCCGTGCTTGCGGTTCAGCTGCGCCAGGAAATGGTCCAGCAGGTACAGGATCTCGTCGCCGCCGCGCTCGCGGAGAGCCGGCAGCTCCAGGGAGAGGACATTGAGCCGGTGATAGAGATCCTCCCGGAAACGGCCCGCTTGCACGGCCAGCTCCAGATCCTGGTTGGTGGCCGCCAGGATCCGGGCGGAGAACTCCACGGAACGGGAGCTTCCCAGGGGCTCGTAGGTCCGCTCCTCGATGACCCGTAGGAGCTTCACCTGAAGATCCGGACTCATCTCGCCGATCTCGTCCAGGAACAGCGTCCCGGCGCCCACCTTGGCGAAGCGTCCCTGGCGTGACTGGATGGCCCCGGTGAAGGCCCCCTTGGCATGGCCGAAGAGCTCGGCCTCGAGCAGATCGGGGGGGATGGCCCCGCAGTTGATGGCCATGAAGGGCGCATCGGCGCGTGGCGAGGCGGCGTGAATGGCGCGCGCGGCCAGCTCCTTGCCGGTGCCGCTCTCCCCTTGAATGAGCACGGTGGTATCCGCGGGTCCCACGAGGCCCACCATGGAATGGATCTCGGTCATGGCCTCCGAGACCCCCACCAGCCCGCCGAACCGCTCCCCGGCCGGTTGTCCCGCCGCGGGCCCGGGGGAGGAGCGCAGCGCTTCCAGAAAATCCCGAACCACCCCGCCCGGGGTTTCCGACTCCGCGAGCAGGACGTCCGCCGCGCCCCTGCGGAAGGCGTTGCGCACCTCGTCGGGACGCGGCTGCGCAAGGAACATGGCGACGGCGAGACTCCCCGCCGGACATGAATCGAGCCCCTGCCAGCCCGCCGGGGAGGCATCCAGACCCAGGAGGACGAGCTGTCCGCCATCCGCGTGCGGACGCGCGCCGCTTCGCACCGGGTATCCGGCCGCGCGTATCACGGGCTCCAGCTCGCCGGCATGCGCCTCCAGACCGGGGCCCACCAGCACCTCCAGCCCCGTCGAAGCGGCCCCCTGCGCGCACGCCGGATCCACCCCGCTAAAGCCCGGTATTTCCGCCCGTGGCATGGTCACCCGGCCCAACGCCCCCCTGTCGTTCGGTCGTCGTCATTCAGCAACGGCTCGTCAAAATTGTGACGGCAAGCCTACGAGGTGTAGGGAAAATAGACAAGATCTGTCTGAACGGATTTGCACGGGGTAAGCTGAAGAGAAGAACCGGAAGCCTGGGAGTGCGCAGATGTCGGAGGCGGGATCGAACGGCGGCACCGGCGACAGCGGAACCCTGCGGATCCGCGACAGGATTCCGGTGGAGGTACGGCCTCTCGGCCCGGAATGGATCGCCGAGGCGGAATCGGGCCGGCTGGGTCCGGAGCTCTCCGACCGGCCGGAGGGGGACAACCGCCGCTACGCCAGCGTCGACGAGCTACTGGGCTCCTACGCGAAGGGCCAGGGCCTGGACGGACCGCTGGCGGAAGCCCTGCGGCTCCTGGACGCCAAGATGAGCTACCTGATCACCCTGCTGGAAGAGCGCGTCCCCGAAACGAACCAAGACCTGCCCCCCGCGCGCTCCGTGGAGCTGGGCCTGGACGGAATGCGCGTCGATCTGCCGGAATCGGTCCCGCTTCCGGAGCGGGGAGGCTGGGTCTGGATTCGCGCCTACTTCCCCGGACGGCCCCGCATCGGCTTCCAGACCCCGGCGCGGGTCCGGACGGTGGACCACCCCGGGGACGGGGATGCGGAAGCCGCCCTCCGGGCGGATCTGGCATTCGCCAACATCACGGAGAACGAGGAACGGGCATTGAGCGGCTACATTTTCCGGCGTCATCGGGAGGAGGTACGACGCCGCCGGGAGCGCGGCTCGGGCTAGCCGCGCCTCAGGTCCCGCCCTGCTCGCGCTCCATGCGGCCCAGGTAGAAGTTCACCGCGCTGCGCAGCCCCCGCAGCCACTCCTTTTCCTCGCCCATGGACTGTCCCTCCAGGCGGGCCAGGGCCTCATCGGCCCCCCGCAGCTCGGAAACCTCCGGGGAGCGGCCGTGCGCGAAGTCGGCGGACAGGCTGGACACCAGATCCATGGCCTGCTGGACACGGCCCTCGCTCTGCACCGCCTGGTGCCGGAGCATGCCCACCAGCTCGGCCGGACTGGTTCCCGCGCCGCCAGGCGCCTTGCTCGCCCCCGCACCGCCGCCGGTCTGGGCACGGGCCTTGTCGAGGGCCGCCGAAAAGGCCGATTCATCGGCGACCTTGTTCTGCTTCTGGTTCCCGTTCCCGGGCATGGCCTGATTCAGGCTCTTGGAGGGATCGATCTCCATAGCCTCTATCTCCGTAATCCGCGTTTGCCCATTCTTAGCACAAACCGTACCAATTCAGCCCCCACGCCGCTTCCGGCCGCTCCGGGACGCGGCCACCCGTGGAAGGGGAAAAATTTGCCGGGCCTTTTGACCCGCCGGGCACCCGCCTATACTGGGCCTTCCAGCCACCCAACCCCGGGGAGGAGCCGGAAGGATGTCGGAACCCTACAGCACCTCGGACATCATTATCCATACCCCCGATGACCGTGTCCTCCTCGTGGAGCGGGCCAACCCGCCGTACGGCTGGGCCCTTCCCGGCGGGTTCGTAGACCCCGGGGAACGGCTGGACGCCTCGGCGCGCCGCGAGGCGGCCGAAGAGACCGGGCTGGAGCTGGCCGATCTGTACCAGTTCGCCACCTACTCGGCACCGGAGCGGGACCCCCGCGGCCATACCATCTCCACCGTCTACGTGGCCCGTCCCGTGGGCGAGGCCCGCGCCGCCAGCGACGCGGCCCATCTGGACTGGTTCCCCCTGAATGGCTTGCCGGAGACCGCCTTCGATCACGGCACCATCCTAGCCGACTACCGGCGCTTCCTGGAGACGGGGGAGCGACCAGCGCTGCCGTGAGGGGTAAACGGTCCAGGCTCCCAAAAGACGCATCCGACCGGCCGGGAAGCGGGCCAAGGCCGCCGAGCGACCGCGGGGCGGAACCCGGAGGACAGGACCCCCTTGGACCGGGACCTTGCTCCGTATCCCGGGCCCCGACGGCCGCAGCGCGGAGTACGGTGGCGCCGCCCTAAAAACCGCCGCCCAGCTCCTCCTGGAGCTCCAGGTAGACGTTGTAGGCATTGCTGCGGTGGGTGGCCTCGAAGGCGGGCAGGCCCCGGTACTGCGACCAGTCCGCGTCGGCGTACGCCTGCTCGAAGGGGCGCAGGTTGCGCACCGCTTCCCCCATGCGTTCGCGGAGCCCGGTGATGTAGCCGCGCATGAAGCGGATGGCCCCGGAGGTGTCCTTGCTTGCGGCGCCGTGGCCGGGAATGATGATCCGGGGGGCGGGCCCCACGTGGAGGAGCTCCAGACGCCGGCCACCCATGTCAAAGGTTTGGCGCTCGGCAAAGGTCCGGTCGGGGGGAGCCAGGCGGGTCGCCTCGTCCACCCACGGGAACAGCGCCTGCCGGCGCTGCTCCAGCCGGCGGCGGGCGCCGCGGCTGTCCACGTAGCCGGCGGCATCCTCCTGGGCCCAGATGACGGCGTCGGTGTGGTCCTTGAATACCTGGAGCCCGTAAATATGGTCGGCATGGTAATGCCCGGCGATCACCCGCGTCACCGGTTGATCCGTGACCGTCCGGATCTTCTGCAGGAGCTTCCAGGCCAGCGAGGGGGTTCCGAGGGCATCGTAGACCACCACGCCCCGGCTGGTGACCACGAACCCGGCATTGGACATGAAGCCCTGGTTCCCGGCGTCCGGGACGCCGCTGCGCCCGACCACGTAATAGACGCCCTCCGCCGCCTCGTGCAGCTTCATGGGGATATCCGCGCGGGCGTAGGGAACCTGCTTCCAGGAAACCGCCTGCGCGGCCGAGGGACCGGCCAGCAGGGCAAGAAGCGCCAGCGGAGCGATCCACCGAATGCGCTGGCTTCGCCGCGTCATCAGGACCTCCCGGGTCTTGCGCGTCAAGGCCGCAGCCACTTGTCCACCAAGGAAAAATAGCACGATGCAGGAACCATCCGAGACCCCGCTCGAGCACCTCGACCTCGCCCCCGAGCAGGGCCCCGCAAGGGCGGCCGTAATCTGGCTGCACGGCCTGGGCGCGGACGGCCACGATTTCGCTCCGCTCTTCCGGGGTATCGGCAATCGCCTGCCCGGGGTCCGCGTGCTGCTGCCGCATGCCCCGGAGCAGCCGGTCACCATCAACGGTGGCATGCGCATGCGCGCCTGGTATGACGTGGTGAATCCGGACCTGACGGTGGAACCGGACCTGGCGGGAATCCACCGGTCGGCCCGAGCAGTCGAGCGCCTGGTGGAGATGCTGGAGTCGGCGGGCATCCCCGCCGAGCGGACGGTGATCGGGGGCTTCTCCCAGGGCGCGCTGGTGGCCCTCTGGACAGGACTCGGTCTGTCCCGGTCCCTGGCCGGGATCGCCGGCCTGTCCGGCTACCTGCCCGCGGAACCGCCGCTGGCCGAAGTCCAGAAGGAGACTCCGATCTTCCTCGGCCACGGACGCCATGACGGCATCGTGCCCTTTCCGGAGGGCGAGGCGGCGCGCGACCGTCTGCGCGCCCTGGGCTGCCGCGAGCCGGTCTGGCACCCCTATTCCATTGACCACGGGGTGAACGCCGACGAGGCGGATGATCTGCTCGCATGGGTCGGGGCGGTGCTGCGGGGGCAATGAGGCCGCCCCCCGGAAGCGGGAGCTCGGGCCGATCAGGATCCGGTCTGCGGCCCCGCCGGCGGGGCCGTGCCCAGGAGCACATCCCGGTCCCGCAGATCGGCCAGGATATCGGCGCCGGCGGCCACCACCCGCTCGGGGTCGTGGTGGCCGATCTCCCCGGCGACCCGGCGCAGCAGCTCGGCGCCCGGGGCCGGGTCCTCGGTGATCAGCTCCAGGAGCCGGGCCGTCACCGGATTGATCTCCAGGAAGCCCATGGCGTCCACCCGGTCGCGATAGACCACCAGGCAGGTGGGCTGCTCGGGCGGCTCTTCCGGGAGGAAGCCGGGGCCGATCCGGTGCACCGGGAACCGATACTGCAACGTCCAGGCGAGCGGGGAGCGCACGGGAAGGCCCGTCAGCAGGTCCCCTTCCGGATCGGCGGACACCTCGCCGGGCTCCTCCTCGGCCACGGAAAGCGCCAGCTCCACCCACTCGTAGTGGGCCAGCTCCAGCAGAAAGGGCGGATCCCCGGACCTATCACCGCGCGCCCCGGCCAGGTAGGCCAGGAATTCCTCGCCCACCCGCAGGAAGTACGGGGTCTCGGCGTGGTGCTCGGCGAGGAAGTCCGCCACCAGGTCCAGCCAGACCTCCTCCCCCAGCGACCGGCGCAGCACGGGGAAGTTGGAAGACAGCAGCCCCTTGAGGTTATTGAAGACCAGCCGCCGGTAGACGCGCCGGCCCCGGTCGTCCAGATCCTCCGGAGGCGGGGCTTCCGCCGGATTCCGGAGGTAGGCGGCCAGGGCCTCCTGCTGGGCGCGCAGGGTGGCCGGCGGCTCCGGCTCCCGGGAATCCCGCCCGCTCATGCCCGGACCTCCTCGAGCCGCGCCTGACTGCGGCGGATGGCGGCGACCTCCGCCAGCAGATCGTCCAGGGGCGGGATCTCGGTGTCGCGCTCGAGAAGCGTGGGCAGGGGGCCGAAGCGGCCATAGGCGGATTCCAGCAGCCGCCACACCGGATCGATCACCGGCGCCCCGTGGGTATCGATGACCAGATCCGGGGCCTCCTGCCGATGCCCGGCGATATGGAAGTAGGCTACCCGGTCCCCGGGCAGCGCCGCCAGGTAGGACTCGGCGTCGTAGCCGTGGTTGACGCTGTTCACGTAGACGTTGTTCACGTCCAGCAGCAGCTCGCAGTCCGCCTCCTCCGCGACGGCGGAGACGAAGGCCGCCTCGTCCATGGCCCGCCCCGGCGCCGCGTAGTAGGAGACGTTCTCCAGCGCCATCCGCCGTCCCAGATGCTCCTGCACCCGCCGCACCCGGCCGGCGACGTAATGCACGGCCTCCTCCGTGAAAGGCAGCGGCAGCAGGTCGTAGAGCTGGCCGTCGTCGGCGCAGTAGGAGAGATGCTCGCTGTAGACCGCCACCCCGTTGTCGTCGAGGAAGGCCTTGAGGGCATCCAGGTGGTCCGCATCCAGGGGGGCGGGGCCGCCGATATTCAGGGACAGGCCGTGAGCCGCCAGCGGCCGGCCCTCGATGACCCGCCGGAAGGAACGGCCCTGGGCACCGCCCACGCCGATCCAGTTCTCCGGAGTCACTTCCAGGAAGTCCAGCGCGGCGTCGGGCCGTTCGAGAAGGGGGCCGAGCAGGGCCCGGCGCACGCCGAGCCCCGCTCCGCGGATACCCGTTCCGGAGGCCGGGTCAGCTACTGGCGCACTTGCCTTCACCGCATTTCCCCTCACCGCCCTTCTTCTTGGCGGCTTCCTTGTCGCCGGCGTGCCCGGACTCGGCCGAGCCACCGTCGTCCATGCCGCCGCACTTGCCCTCCTTGCCCTTCTTCTCGTCGGAGGCCCCGCCGCCGCATTTTCCTTCCGCGTGGCTGTCGGCGACCATGTAGCCGCTGCTCAGCTCGGCGACCCGGAACGGGTCGGCCTCGTCCGCCTGCGCACTCACGGCGCCCAGGGCCAGACCGCCGGCCATGGTGGCTCCGAGCATGTATCCAGCCGGTCCGCCGCGCGGATGCCGCTTGCTATCCGTCATGATTTCCTCCTTCCCGATGGGATGGTGATGCTGCGGTAACGGATCCGTTCTCTATACGAACGGGGTCCGCCCCCGGATTCAGACCGACGGGCACGCGGAACCTTCCGATGGTGTCCAGCCTCGATCCCGGGGGCCTTTCCGCGCAGCAGTACAGGATATGTCCGACCTTTGACAAGCATCCGGGTCCACCTATCCGCCGTGTCCTTTCAGATACTTGGCGGTCACCGCCAGGGCGTCCGGGTTCACCGAGATGGTATCGATGCCCTGCTCCACCAGGAACTGCGCGAACTCTGGATAGTCGCTCGGCGCCTGGCCGCAGATGCCGATCTTGCGGCCCCTGCCCTTCACCTTGTGGATGGCGTCGGCGATGAATCGCTTCACCGCCTCGTCGCGCTCGTCGAACAGCGGCGACACCAGGGCCGAGTTGCGGTCCACGCCGAGGGTGAGCTGCGTCAAGTCATTGGAGCCGATGGAGAAGCCGTCGAAGACATCGGCGAACTCCTCGGCCAGGATCACGTTGGTGGGCAGCTCGCACATGATGTAGACCTCGAGGCCGTCGGCGCCCTGCTCGAGGCCGTTGGCGGCCAGCTCTCCCAGCACCTTCTCGCCTTCCTCCACCGTACGGCAGAAGGGCACCATGACCTTCATGTTAGTGAGCCCCAGCGCATCCCGTGCACGCCGGATGGCCTCGCATTCCATGGCGAAGCCCTCGCGGTAGGCGTCCGAATAATACCGCGAGGCGCCGCGGAAGCCGATCATGGGGTTCTCTTCCTCGGGCTCGAAGTACCTACCGCCGATGAGATTGGCGTACTCGCTGGATTTGAAGTCGGAGAGCCGCACGATCACGTCCTTGGGCCAGAAGCTCGCGGCGATGGTGGCCAATCCCTCGGACAGGGTACGCACGAAGAACTCGTGATTGTCGGCGAAGCCCTCCGTGCGCCGACGGATCTCGGCGCGGTCCTGGTTGCTGGTCCGGTTGGGGTTGAGCAGGGCCATGGGATGGACGGCGATCTCGTTGTTGATGACGAACTCCATGCGGGCAAGGCCCACCCCATGATTGGGGACTTGCGCGAAAGTGAACGCCCGCTCAGGATTCGCTACGTTCATCATCAGCCCCACCGATTCCGGCAGGGCATCCTCGCCGATCTGCAGCTCCTCCACCGAATAATCCAGCTCGCCCTTGTAGATGTAGCCGGTATCCCCCTCGGCACAGGACAGGGTCACCCTCTGGTCCGGGTCGAGCACGTCGGTGGCGTTGCCGGCCCCCACCACCGCGGGGATCCCCAGCTCCCGGGAGACGATGGCCGCATGGCTGGTTCGGCCGCCCCGGTTGGTGATGATGCCGGCGGCCTGCTTCATGATCGGCTCCCAGTCGGGGTCGGTCATGTCGGTGACCAGGATATCC
This sequence comes from Thiohalorhabdus sp. Cl-TMA, assembly GCF_041821045.1. NCBI lineage: Bacteria > Pseudomonadati > Pseudomonadota > Gammaproteobacteria > Thiohalorhabdales > Thiohalorhabdaceae > Thiohalorhabdus > Thiohalorhabdus methylotrophus. Next base: position 267,622 of record NZ_JBGUAW010000007.1, read on the forward strand.
CCGGTCTCGAACTGGCGGAGCGCCTTCGGCGTCTCCACCACCCGCACCGGCCCGCTGGCGATGGCGGCGCCGACGCTGCGGCCGGTGGCCAGGACCTCCCCGGCCTCGTTCAGGCGGTAGGTCCGCAGGAGCTCGGGCTTCTTGCCGGCGTGCACCGTCTCCGGGCGGGCCTGGAGCATGAACAGCTCGCCGGTGTCCTGGTCCCGGGCCCACTCCATGTCCATGGGGGTGGGCTTGCCGTGCACCTGGGAATAGTGCTTCTCCACCGCCACCGCCCAGCGGGCCAGCGTCAGGGCCTCGCCGTCGGACAGCACGAACCGCTTGCGCTCCTTTTCCGGCACGCGGACGTTGCGCGGATTGCCGTTCTCGCCGTAGACCATGCGCAGGGCCTTGTCGCCCAGCTTGCGCCGGATCAGGGCGGGCTTGCCCTGCTCCAGGAGCGGTTTGAAGACGTAGTACTCGTCGGGATTCACCGCCCCCTGCACCACGTTCTCGCCGAGGCCGTAGGCGGCGGTGATGAATACCGCGTCCTCGAAGCCCGATTCGGTGTCGATGGAGAACATCACGCCGGCCGCGCCCCGGTCGGCGTAGACCATCTCCTGGATACCCACGGACAGCGCCACGTCCAGGTGATCGAAGCCGCGCTTGGTGCGGTAGGAGATGGCGCGGTCGGTGAACAGCGAGGCGAAGCACTTGTGCACGGCACGCACCAGGTTGTCGGCACCGTGGACATGCAGATAGGTCTCCTGCTGACCGGCGAAGCTGGCGTCCGGCAAGTCCTCCGCGGTGGCCGAGGAGCGCACCGCCACAGCCATCTCCGGCTTGCCGCGATCCGAGCACATGCGCTCATAGGCATCCCGGATCTCCCGCTCCAGCTCCGCGGGCATTTCCGCGTTGAGGATCCAGCCGCGGGCCCGCTCCCCCGCGAAGGCGAGATCGGCCCGGTTGGAGATATCCAGATCCCGGAACAGCTCGCGTAGCGGCTCCCGCAGCTCCGCCCCGTCAATGAGGGCGCGGTAGCTCTTAGCGGTAACCGCGAAGCCCCCTGGAACCCGCACTCCCGCCTCCGCCAGGTTGCGGGTGATTTCCCCGAGGGAGGCGTTCTTGCCCCCCACCTGGGATACCATGTCCATGCTCAGATCCTGGAACCAGATGATGTAGGGGGGTTCTTCCATTGCGCGTCTCCATCATCGCTCGGGATTCACGCCTCGTCTCCGAGGCCGGATCGGAACGGCATCGGGTCCATCCTCGTCTTCACCGAGGCCGGTCCGCTATACTGTGGGCATCGGCCGCCCGGAGCGGCGCGATACGCCCCGAATCCAGTGTGACCCGGAACATCGCCCCGGGGAAGCGGCTTGGGCCAGCGCGGGAACCGCACCATGAATAGCACTGATCTGACCGGATATCTGCTCATTGCCCTGCCCACGCTTCAGGACTCGAACTTCGAGCACAGCGTGGTGTATCTGTGCAGCCACGGGGACGAGGGGGCCATGGGCGTCATCCTCAATCATCCCTCCACCGTGACGCTCGGGCAGGTCCTGGACCAGTTGGAGATCACCACGACGGACCTGAGTGTTCAGGAGGAGCCCGTGTTCTCGGGGGGACCGGTCCAGCCCGAGCAGGGCTTCGTGCTGCACTCCGCCGACCGCATGTGGGACCAGAGCATGCCGGTGAACGACTTCAGCGCCCTGACCAGCTCCCGGGACATCCTGGAGGCCATCGCCGGAGGCCAGGGTCCGGGACGCCACCGGCTCATGCTCGGCTATGCGGGCTGGGGCCCGGGACAGCTCGAATCGGAGCTGCAGCAGGACGCCTGGCTCACCGCACCGGCCACGCCCGAGCTGCTGTTCGAGACCCCCTTCACGGACCTGCGCGAGGCCGCCGCCCGCTCCCTGGGAATCGACATGAGCCTGCTGGTGCAGCACAGCGGACATGCGTAAGATTGCGGGCCGGCACCGGCCGCCCGACCGCAAGCAATCATTCCCGCAAGGTGTGACGCATCCATGAATGCCCCCGCAAGCCCGGCCGCGCCGGATGCCCTCCCCCGCCATTTCCTGGGGCTGGAGGGGGTCTCGGCGGCCACCATCAACCGGATCCTGGAGGAGGCCACCCGCTTCCGCCGGCTCGTGGAGCAGCCGAACAAGAAGGCCGACACCCTCAAGGGCCGCACGGTCATCAACCTGTTCTTCGAGTCCAGCACCCGTACCCGCACCAGCTTCGAGCTGGCGGGCAAGCGCCTGTCCGCGGACGTCATCAACATCAACGCTTCCGCCTCCGCCACCCAGAAGGGCGAGACCTGGCTGGACACGGTGCGCACCCTGGAGGCCATGACCCCGGACGCCCTGGTGATCCGCCACGCCGAGAGCGGCACTCCGCATATGGCCGCGCGGGCGCTGTCCAGCCACTGCTCGGTGATCAACGCCGGAGACGGCACCCACGAGCACCCCACCCAGGCCCTGCTGGACATCCTCACCATCCAGCACCACAAGGGCCCCATCGAGGGGCTGCGGGTGGCCATCGTCGGCGACGCGGCGCACTCCCGGGTGGCCCGCTCCCAGATCCACGCCCTACACACCATGGGCGCCGCGGAGATCCGGCTGGTGGGCCCCAAGACGCTGATCCCGGCCCGGGCCGAGGAGGCTTTGGGGGTGCAGGTCTTCCACGACGCCGACGCGGGCCTGGAAGGGGCGGACGTCATCATCATGCTGCGCATGCAGCTGGAGCGCATCCGCGGCGCGGCGGTGCCCAGCCAGCGGGAATACTTCCGGCTCTACGGCCTGGACCGGCGGCGGGTGGCGCGCGCCGCCGACGACGTGCTGGTGATGCACCCCGGGCCCATGAACCGGGGCGTGGAGATCGCCTCCGAGGTGGCCGACGGGCCCTACTCGGTGATCCTGCCCCAGGTCACCAACGGCCTGGCCATCCGCATGGCGGTGCTCAAGCTCCTGGCGGGAGGGGAATCCGCATGAGAACGGTCATTCGCGGCGGCCGCGTCATCGACCCGGCGAGCGGCCGCGACGAGGTCGCCGACATCGCCATCGCCAACGGCCGCATCCAGGCCGTCGGCGACGTGCCCGGGGACTTCGATCCGGACCGGGTCATCGACGCCGGCGGCCAGGTGGTTTGTCCGGGCTTGGTGGACATGCACGTGCACCTGCGCGAGCCGGGCCAGGAATGGAAGGAGGACATCGAGAGCGGCAGCCGCGCCGCCGCGGCGGGCGGGGTGACCTCCGTGGCCTGCATGGCCAACACCCAGCCGGTGAACGACCGCCGCTCCGTCACCGAGCAGATCAAGTCGGCGGCGCAGCGGGCGGGCCTGAGCCGCGTCCACCCCATCGGCGCCATCACCCGGGACCTCGCCGGCGAGACCCTCTCGGAGATGCACGAGCTGGCCAGCGCCGGCTGCGTGGCCTTCTCCGACGACGGCCGGCCGGTGCCCGATGCGGGCATCATGCGCCGCGCCCTGGAGTACGCCGCCACCTTCGACTACCTCCTGATCCTGCACGAGGAAGAGGGCGCGCTGTCGGCGGGCGGCGCCATGAACGAGGGGGCCCACGCCACCCGCATGGGGCTGGCCGGCATCCCCAACGCCTCCGAGGACGTCATGATCGCCCGCGACGTGATCCTCGCCGAGCTCACCGGCGGCCGCATCCACATCGCCCACGTGGCCACCGCCGGCGGCGTGGAGCTGATCCGCCAGGCCCAGGCCAAGGGACTGCGGGTCACCGGCGAGGCCGCGCCGCACCACCTGTTCCTTACGGACAGCGACGTGGGCGAGTTCAACAGCCACGCCAAGATGGCCCCGCCGCTGCGCGGCCCCGCCGACCGCGAGGCCGTGCGGGCGGCGGTGGCGGACGGCACGCTGTCCGTGATCGCCACTGACCACGCCCCGCACGAGGCGGACGCCAAGAACGAGGCCTTCGCCTGCTGCGCCAACGGCGTCACTGGCCTGGAGACCCTGCTGGGCCTGACCCTGCGCCTGGCGGACGAGGACGTCATGGACCTGCCCACCGCGCTGGCGCGGGTAACCAGCGGCCCGGCGGCGGTACTGGGCCTGGAGGCGGGCCGGCTCGGCGTGGGCGAGATGGCCGACATCTGCCTCTTCGACCCCGAGGCGCAATGGGCCGTGGAGCCGGAGCGCATGTACAGCCGCTCCACCAACACGCCGTTCGCCGGCTGGGAGCTCCGGGGCCGGGTCACCCATACCCTGGTGGGCGGTCGGGTAGTGTACCCCTTCGGAGGCGAGGAGTGAGCCGGCGCGAGCCCACCATCTTCGTGGAGGACGCGGAGGTCCTCACCCACCGCGATTGGCCGGGCGACCAGTTCGAGCTACGGGTGCGGGCCCCGGAGACGGCGTCCCGCGCCCGGCCGGGCCAGTTCGCCCACCTCTCCTGCGATCCCGAGCTGCCCATGCGCCGGCCGCTGTCCATCCAGCGCGTGGAGCCGGAGGCGGGCGTTGTGGAATTCCTCTACAAGCGCCTCGGCCACGGCACCCGGCTCCTGGCCCGGCGGACGCCAGGCGAGCGACTCAGTCTCATGGGCCCCATCGGCCAGCCCTTCGAGGTGGACGAATCCGTCCACTTCCCCGTGCTCATCGGCGGCGGCGTGGGCATCCCGCCCATGGTGTTTCTGGCGGAGGCGCTGAAGGAGCACCAGGACCTATCCCCGGTGGCCTTCCTCGGCTCCGAGGTCCCCTTCCCCTTCGAGACCTGCGACGCCGGACTGGAGGTCCCGGGAGCGCCGGTGGAGGCTACCGCCGCCGACGCCCGCCTGGAGGCCTGGGGCATACCGAGCCGGCTGGCCTCCCTGGCCGACCTGCCCGGCGCCTACCGGGGCTACGTCACCGACCTAGCGGCCACCTTCCTGGAGCCCCTGGCGCCCGCCGAGCGGCGAAAGGCGGCCATCTACGCCGTGGGCCCGGAGCCCATGCTCGCCGCCGCGGCCCGCCTCGGCCGCGAGCTGGGCGTGGTTACCTGGGTGTCCCTGGAAGAGTACATGGCCTGCGCCGTGGGCGGCTGCGCCGGCTGCACGGTGCGCGTGGAGGAGCCCACGGGCCCGGCCATGCGCAGGGTGTGCGTGGACGGTCCGGTATTCCCCGCCGAGCGGGTGTTTCCCGCACCCTGAACCGCCCCTCCCGGCAATCCGGATCCTGCGCACCATAAGGGGTCCGGCCTTCGGTCGCGGCTTCCACTCCCGAGGGAAACCAAGCATGGCGGCCGGGCCCGTTACCTCGAGGGCCCGACCCGGCAGCCGGCCTCAGGCGGCCTTCACAGCGTCGGGGTTGTTGGCCTTGGTGAGGGCCTCCTCGGCGGTGATGACCCGGTTCTGGATGAGGCGCTGCAGATCCTGGTCCAGGGTCTTCATGCCCATCTGCTGGCCGGTCTGGATGGAGGAGACCATCTGGGAAATCTTGTTCTCCCGGATCAGGTTCTTGATGGCGGGGGTGCCGAGCATGATCTCGTGGGCGGCCACCCGGCCGCCGCCGTTCTTCTTCAGCAGGGCCTGGGAGATAACCGCCTGCAGGGACTCGGAGAGCATGGCGCGCACCATGTCCTTTTCCGCCGCCGGGAAGACGTCGATGATGCGGTCGATGGTCTTGGGCGCCGAGCTGGTGTGCAGGGTGCCGAGCACCAGGTGGCCGGTCTCGGCGGCGGTCAGCGCCAGCTGGATGGTCTCCAGGTCGCGCAGCTCGCCCACCAGGATCACGTCCGGGTCCTCGCGCAGGGCGCCGCGCAGGGCGTTGCCGAAACTGTGCGTGTGGGCGTGCACCTCGCGCTGGCTCACCAGGCAATTCTTGGTGGGATGCACAAACTCGATGGGATCCTCGATGGTGAGGATGTGGCCCTGCCGGTTCTCGTTGATGTAGTTGACCATGGCCGCCAGCGTAGTGGACTTGCCGGAGCCGGTGGGTCCGGTCACCAGGATCAGGCCGCGCGGCTTCTCGGCGATACTCGCGAAGATGTCCGGGGCCTTGATGTCGGCGAGGGTCAGGATCTCCGAGGGAATGGTCCGGAAGGCCGCCGCCACGCCGCGGTCCTGGTGGTAGGCGTTGACACGGAAGCGCGACACGTTCGGCACCTCCATGGAGAAGTCCGCCTCCAGCTGCTGCTCCAGGTTCTTGCGCTGGTCGTCGGTCATGATGTCGTAGATCAGGTCGTGCGCCTGCTTCTCGTCCAGCGCCGGGGCCTTGATCTTCTTGATGTCGCCGTCCACCCGGATCATGGGGGGCTCGCCCGCGGACACGTGCAGGTCCGAGGCGCCGTGCTTGACCGCGAAGGTCAGTAGTTCGGAAATGTCCATCGCCATCTGCGTCCCCTTTATGGTTCCTGCTGACCGATTCCCGCGATCCTACCGCCTACCGGCGCGATCCGCATCCCCGCTTTGGCCGCGGAGCCCGAGGCGTCATAATAGCGGTTTCCTTCCATCCAGGACGAGCACTTCCGGGCCGGAGAGCAGCATTGTGAGCGAGCGCACAGCCTATAGCGGGACCCTGGCGGACATTCGGCACCGCATCGCCGAGGCCGCCGCGCGCAGCGGACGGGAAGCCGATGAAGTCACCCTGCTGGCCGTATCCAAGACCTTTCCGGCCTCGGCCATCCGGGCCCTGTCGGAGGCCGGACAGCGCGTTTTCGCCGAATCCTACGCCCAGGAGGCCACGGCCAAACAGGCGGAGCTCGCCGACCTCGACCTTGAATGGCATTTCATCGGCCCCCTGCAGAGCAACAAGGCCCGGCCCGTGGCCGAGCGCTTCTCCTGGGTGCATTCGGTGGACCGGGCCAAGATCGCCCGGACCTTGAACCGCCACCGGGAAGGCCAGCCCCCGCTGAACGTCTGCCTCCAGGTCAATGTCAGCGGCGAGGAAAGCAAATCCGGCTGCCGGCCAGAGGAAATCCCGGAGCTGGTGGGCGTGACGCTGCAGGAATGCCCGAACCTGCGCCTGCGGGGACTCATGGCCATCCCCGCACCCGGCGCGCAGGCCGAGGCGTCCCGTCCGGCCTTCCGCCAGCTCGCGCGGCTGGCCGACGAGCTCCGCGGCGGCTTCCCGGAAGCGGCCTGGGACACCCTGTCCATGGGCATGAGCAGGGACTTCGAGGTGGCGGTGAAGGAGGGCGCCACCCATGTCCGCGTGGGCTCGGCCCTGTTTGGTGCGCGCAGCTACACTTGACTTCCCGGACCAACCAAAGGAGAACCCCATGGCGGCCCCAACCTCCATCGCCTTCATCGGCGGCGGCAACATGGCGGCGAGCCTCATCGGCGGCCTGTCGGACGCGGGCTGGACGCCCGGGCAGGTCATGGTGGCCGAACCGGACGCCGAGCGCCGCCGGGACCTGAGTGACCGGTTCGGCGTGCGGACCACGGCGGACAACAGCGAGGCCGTGCAGGGCGCCGAGACCGTGGTACTGGCGGTCAAGCCGCAGATCCTGGGCACCGTGGCGGAGGCCCTGGGCCCGGACCTGCGCGGCCAGACCCCCCTGGTGATCTCCATTGCCGCGGGCATCCCGCTGGCCAAGCTGCGCGGCTGGCTGGGCACCGACGGCCCCCTGGTGCGGGTCATGCCCAACACCCCGGCGCTGGTGGGCGCCGGGGTCTCCGCCCTGTATGCCGACGACGACGTCTCCGAGCAGCACCGGCTCACCGCCCAGGCCATCATGCAGGCGGCCGGGGAGGTGGTCTGGGTGGCCAAGGAGGCCCACATGGACATCGTCACCGCCGTCTCCGGCAGCGGGCCCGCCTATTTCTTCCTGATTCTGGAGGCTCTGGAGGAGGCGGCCGTGGCCGAGGGGCTGGACCGGGAAACGGCCCGCACCCTGGCGGTGCATACCGCCGGCGGGGCCGCCGCCCTGGCCCGGGATACCGGGGAGCCCAGCGCCGTCCTGCGCAGCCGGGTCACCAGCCCCGGCGGCACCACCGCCCGCGGCCTGGAGGCCCTGGAGCGTGGCGGCCTGCGCACCGCGCTCATGGATGCGGTGGCCGCCGCGGCCAACCGATCCCGGGAGCTGGGTAGCTGATACGAAGAACGCTGGGCTGTTTGGCTAACCCTTGATTGGCCGGAGTTTGTTATCCTCCGTACACTCCGAACTCCCCGGTCCCAACCCATTTAGGAGCACCGATGGGCATCGCCGCCAATTTCGTGAACGCCATCGCCACCCTGCTGAACGCGGTACTGACCCTCATGTTCTGGGCCATCCTGATCCGCGCGCTCATGTCCTGGGTGAGCCCCGACCCGTCCAATCCCCTGGTGCGCGGCCTCATCCAGGCTACCGACCCCATCCTGCGCCCCGCCCAGCGGATCATCCCGCCGCTCGGCGGCCTGGACCTCTCCCCGCTCGTGGTACTGCTCGCCATCGAGTTCTTGCGCATCTTCCTGGTGAACAGCCTCCAGCAGCTCGCCTACGGCATGTGAGGAAGACATGGCGGAAGCGGCCGATTTCTTCCGCTGGGACGGCGACGACCTGATCCTGCGCCTGCGCGTCCAGCCCAAGGCGTCCGGGGACCGGGTCGCCGGCCGCCACGGCGGGGCCCTCAAGGTACGCATCACGGCCCCGCCCGTGGAAGGCGCCGCCAACAAGCACCTCACCCAGTTCCTAGCCAAGGAGCTGGGCCTGCCCAAGTCGACGGTGACGGTGGAGCGGGGGGAGAAAGGGAAGGACAAGGAGCTGCGCTGCGCGGGGGCCGACCCCGCAGCCTTTCAGTCTGCCCGGGAGCAATGGGAGGTCTGATTCTCTACCGTTGCTGTCCAGCCTCCTTCAGGCCTTCGGTGACCGGGGAAAGGACATATTCCAGGACACTGCGGGTCCCAAGCTTGATCTCCGCGGTAACGTGCATGCCCGCCCGGAGGTCCAGCCGCTCCTTGCCGTCCGTCATGTGCTGGCTTTCAAGACTGAGCATGGCCGGATACCTCTCCCCCTGGGCACGGGCGGACCCGGCTTTCCTTCGCCCCTTGGCATTCCGGTTTTTCCCAGCATCGGGGCTTAAGTACTCCACCTCGGCCTCCAGGGTGCCGTACCGCTGGAAATCGAATGCTGTGAGCTTAAGCCTCGCCTCCTGCCCCGCATGAACGAACCCAATATCGCTATTGGAAACCATCACCTCCGCTTGCAGCGGTTGATCGCCCGGAACCAAGCGCATCAGCACGGCGCCGGAGGAAACCACCGAGCCCTGTGTATGCGTCGCCAACCTTTTCACCACCCCGGCTTCCGGGGCCTGGATCTGCTTCAGACTAAATCGGTAGTCCAGCTTGCGTTTTTTCTGCCGCAGTTCCTCCAGTCGGGCGCTTTGCTTTACCCGCTCGTCGAGTAGCTCTTTCCGATGGGAAGAGCGGAGGGACCGTATCTTCCCCTGGATCCCCTCGACTTGGGCTTTGAGCGCACTGATCCGTTTGTGCTGCCCGGCGAGCTTTTCCTGGGTCTCGATACGGACACGACGCTTGTCAAGAAGATCCACATGGGAGGCGTAGCCTTTTTGCTCCAGCTTACCCAAGGCGTTTTCACTCGCTTTAAAGATGGGCAGGGTCTTCTCCAGGCGCCGCTGTTTCGCTTTGGCTGCGGCCAAGTCATTCTTCGCCTTTTTCAGCCGGGATTCCTCCCGCGCCAGGGCGTTTCGGAAAGCTCGGCGATGCCCTACAAGCTTCGCCTTTACTTGCTTGAACAACTTTGGGGGGTCATGAGGACGCTGGGCGAAAGCCCCCTGCTCCAGCTCTGCTCTTACCCGGCGCAGCTCCAGACGAACCCGGGCCAGCTCATGACCAATCCGCTGTAGATCTGCATCGGTCAGCCGGGTATCCATAATGACCAGCGGCTGGCCCTCCTCGACTTTGTCCCCCTCCTTCACCAGAATCCGCTCAATCCGGCCCTTCTCGAAAGGCTGGACGATCTTCAGCCTACCCTTCGGAACCAGTTTCCCCTCCGCCCGGGCTACCACGTCCAAACGGCCGATCACCGCCCAAACCAACAACCCGACCAGTAACGCCGCTAACAGGCCGAGCATGAGCCGTGGCTTGGGCGAAGGCGGCCGCCGCACCACCTCGATCAGCCGGGGATGAAAGGCCGGGACGGGAGACTCGTCCTTATCACCGCTCACCTCCGCCCCCTTCAACCATTGCCGGCACCTTGCAGGCTTTGCGGCTTCTCGCCGAACCGCTCATCGGTCAGGGTGGCGAGCACCGTCTGCCGGGAGGCGCCGTCCAGGGACCCTTTCAGGCCATAACGGTAGGCCAGCTCCCCGCCGAGGGCCTCGGAGTCGCTGCTTGCCAGGTGGTTGTCCAGGGCGGCATCCATGGCCTCCCAGCGACGTCCTTTTCCGCCCTTGGCCTGATCGTAAGCTTCGACGATCTTGTTGAAGTCGTAGCGGTTCAGCTTTTGGCTCAGGCGCTCAGAGTCGGCGTTCGGGTCGTAGCAGTCGGTGGCCTCGGTGACCATCTGCAGGGTTACCGAGTCCGGTTGACCGGAACCGCCGTCGGCGTACCAGTCCTCCAGAACCAGGCCGTCCCAGCCGCCCCGGAAGCCGCCAAACAAGGAGCCAAACCGGCGACCACCTTGACCGGGGCCACCGGTGTAAAGCACCAAATCATCCTGCCGCCGGCTCAGGCTCAGGTCCTCAAGAGAAGTTCCACCACCCAAGGAGAGGGTCAACTGATTGGTCCGCCCCAGCCCCTCGATGCGATCCCTACCCTCATCGGCGTTATGAAGGACCACATCGCTTCCGCCGATAGAAAGCGCATCCGAGCCTTCACCGCCAGCCAGCAGGTCATTGCCCGAGATTCCTTCCATGCGATCCCGGTGTGCTCCGCCAAGCAGCGCGTCATTGCCCTGGCCACCCCGGAAATGGTCCCGCCCCCGACCACCGTTGAGCCAATCGGTACCGGTGCCTCCCGCGAGGCGATCATGGTGGCGGCCACCATTCAGGAGGTCGGCTCCGCCACCACCCTCAAGGTGGTCGAAACCGTAATCGCCAGAGAGGGTATTGGCGCGGTCATCACCGATGAGGGAATCGCTGCGGAACGTACCGGCGACGGCTTCGATCCCGATAAGGGTGTCCCCTTCGGCCGTGCCACCGGAGGCAGTTCCCGCACCGAGATCCACCGAGACGCCCCGCCAGGAATCGCGGTAATCGGCGGTATCGGTTCCGGAGCCGCCCACCAGGGTATCGCTACCCCAGCCGCCGCGCAGGCGGTCGTCGCCGGCGCCGCCGGCCAGCCGGTTCGCCCCCCAGTCACCTCTTAGGGTGTCGTCAAAGGCGGATCCGCGGACATTCTCCATACCGAACAGCAGATCGGTGCCGCTGGCCTGGTGGGCGTAGCCACAAGCCAGATTGACGGTTACCCCCTCGGAAGCCTTAGCGTAGCTCGCCGTATCGCTGCCGCGGCCGCCAAACAGGACATCGCTACCGCGCCCCCCGGCCAAGGTATCGTCCCCGGCAGCCCCAAAGAGGCGATCGGAGCCCGCACCTCCGGCCAGGGTATCGTCACCTCCCATACCGTAAAGGCGGTCCGACCCGGCCAGGCCCTTCAGGGGATTCGCCCCTCCATCGCCGAAGAGCCGATCGCCGTGGGCCGACCCCGTGACGCCTTCGATGCCGCTCAGCACATCCCCTTGCGCGGAACCGCCGGCTGCCTCCCCGGTGGCCAGGTTGACCCTGACCCCGGCTCTGGAATCGGCGTAGCCGGCCGTGTCGGTACCGGCCCCGCCGACCAAGCGGTCCCCACCCTGGCGGCCGACCAGGAGATCGTCTCCCTTTGATCCCATAAGGGTATTGGAGGCCCGGGTTCCGAACAGGCCGTCGCCGAAGGCGGTACCGGTCGCGTTCTCGATCCCGGTAAGGGAATCGCCCGCCGCGAAACCACCCTTGCCGGTCCCCGCGGCGAGGTCCACCTCTACACCCGATGGGCCACCCCGGTAGGTTACGGTGTCGGCCCCGCGTCCTCCGATCAGCTGGTCGGGACCTCCGCGTCCGGAAAGGCGGTCATCCCCGGCCCCACCTTCCAACCGGTTGGCCCTTCCGTCACCGAACAGGGAATCGGCGTGGTCGGAGCCAACCAGGGCCTCGACGCTCTGTAGGGTGTCGCCGTCGGCCAAGCCGCCTTCACCCTTACCCGCTGCCAGATCGACCTTCACCCCCGTGGAGGATCCAACGTATTCAGCGGTGTCGAATCCGGCACCGCCTTCCAAGCGATCGGCGCCTGGACCGCCGAACAGACGATCATCGCCGGCCCGGCCAATCAGGGTATCGTCCCCGGCCAGACCATGGATGCGATCCTCCACCGCCGTTCCCTTGATCACGTCATCGCTTTCGGTGCCGAACAGGTCGAAGCCACGGTCGAGCAGATCCCCATAGGAAAGCTCCGTACCGTCGGCAAACCGGAAAGTATCGATGGGGGTATTGGCGAAGGGGTCTTGAGGATCGAAGTCCTCGATCCTCACCGCCCCTCCTCCCGCCACGCGAAGCTCGAAAGGATGGGCGCTGAGGGAGATATCCTCGGATGCGATCCCGGCTCCGAAGGTTAAGGTGTTGCCGTCACCGGAATCTACGATGGTGGCTGTCCCAGCCCCCAGTTCGTATACGTAGTTGTCTTGCCCCTCTCCGCCCTTTAGGACGTCATCCCCAGCATTAGTAAGGAGCGTATCGCGACCGTTTCCACCCTCCAGAAGGTCATTCCCCGCCCCTCCATGCAGGTGATCGGCTCCCGACCCTCCATACAGGCGATCCTTTCCGTTTCCTCCATAAAGCCCATCGGTACCCCTGCCGCCGCGGAGGGTGTCGTTTCCAGCCTCCGCGCGGATCACGTCATCCCCGGCACGGCCCTTGAGGACGTTGGCGCCATCATTGCCGGTGAGAGCGTTGGCTAGGTCGTTGCCCGTGCCGTCCAAATCCCCGTCTCCGGTAAGAGATAGGTTCTCGACATGGTTATTCAGCACGTAATCGGCGCTGGCCCGCACCGTGTCTGCCCCGGCCCCGGCCATCTCCACGATCCGATCCGCGGAGGCATCGACGATGTAGGTGTCGCCGCCTTCTCCGCCAGCCAAGGTATCGGCACCCGTTCCACCGTCCAGTGTGTTGTTTCCGCTGTTGCCGGTAATGCGGTTGTCCAGGGCGTTTCCAGTGCCTGCCAGACCTTCGGACCCGATGAGGGTCAGGTCCTCCACGTGGTCGGTGAGGGTGTAGCCAATGCTCGATTCCACCGTGTCCCGGCCCGCGCCGGCTTCCTCCACGACCCGGTCGCCGGCCTCGGCCACCACATAGGTGTCGTCACCTCGACCGCCAAAGAGGTCGTCGGCGCCGCTGCCACCGTCCAGGCGGTCGCTGCCCCGGCCGCCGCGCAAGGTATCCGCACCGGCCAGACCTTCCAGGGTGTTGCTGCCCCGGTTCCCGACGAGCTCATTGGCCAGGCCGTTTCCGGTGCAGTCGAAGTTTCGCCACTCTTCCAGGTTTAGGTTCTCCACGTGGGCGCCCAGGGTGTAACTGGCCCGGGCAAACACCGTGTCGGTGCCCGACCCGGCCGCTTCCACTGCTTCGTCGCCGCTATGGTCCACCCGGTAGGTGTCGTCCCCGGCGCCGCCTTCCATGCGGTCTGCACCGGAACCACCCTCCAGGTCATCGTCACCCGTACCGCCGTATAGGGTATCGGCACCCCCATCGCCATCCAGGCGATCGGCCCCCATTCCGCCATAAAGGGCGTCACTGCCCCCTCGGCCCAAGAGATGATCGTCGCCCCCCAGGCCGCGTAGCTCGTTGGCGGCGCTGTTTCCGGTAATGCGGTTATCCAGGCCATTGCCGGTGCCATCAATGTCGGCCGAGCCGGTGAGATTCAGGTCCTCCACGTGGGCGCTCAGGGTCTCGGTAACGCTGGCCCGCACCGTGTCATGGCCGGAATCGGCAGCCTCCGTAACGCGATCCCCGGCATCGTCCACCACGTAGGTGTCGTTGCCGGTGCCACCAGCCATGGCGTCGGCGCCACTACCACCGTCCAGGGTGTCGTCCCCACCGCCGCCTTGAAGGGTATCGGTATCGGCCTGACCATAGAGTCGGTCGTTGCCACTGCCACCACTGACGGTATCGGCATCGCCACCCGCCCGGATAGTGTCGTGACCTCCTTCGCCACTGAGCGCATTCGCGCCGCCATTTCCGGTAATGCGGTTATTCAGGGCGTTACCGGTGCCGGCTAGGTCCTGGGAGCCGGTGAGATTCAAATCCTCCACGTGGTCGGAAAGAGTCCGGTCTACACCCGAACGCACGGTGTCGCGGCCCTGTCCGGCGGACTCGGTAACCGTATCGCCGGCCTGATCAACCACGTAGGTGTCCCAGCCCGCGCCACCAGCCATGGCGTCGGCTCCGGCGCCCCCGTCCAGGGTGTCGCCGCCCCGACCACCGCGGAGGGTGTCGGCACCGGCCAGGCCCTTCAGGGTGTTGCTTCCCCGGTTGCCGGTGAGCTCATTGCCCAGGCCGTTGCCGGTGCCGTCCAGGTTCCGCCACCCTTCCAGGGTGAGGTGCTCCACGTGGGCGCCCAGGGTGTAGCTGGCCCGCGCATACACCGTGTCGGTGCCCGCCCCGGCCGCTTCAACCGCTTCGTCGTCGGAATGGTCCACCCGGTAGGTGTCGTCCCCGGCGCCCCCTTCCATGCGGTCCAAGCCGCTACCACCGTCCAGAAGGTCGGCGCCTGAACCGCCGTGCAGCTCGTCGGCCCCGGACTGACCGTATAGCCGGTCGTCGCCGTCGCCGCCGTTCAGGACGTCATCACCACCCCGACCGTACAACCGATCATTGCCACCCAGGCCGTACAGCTCGTTGGCGGCACTGTTTCCGGTGATGCGGTTGGCCAAGTCGTTGCCGGTGCCGTCGATGGCGGCGGCACCGGTTAGGGTCAGGTTCTCGACGTTCTCGGTGAGGGTGTAGGTAATGGAGGAGCGGACGGTATCCGTGCCTTCGCCGACCGCTTCCGTGACCTCGTCCCCGGCGTCGTCCACCACGTAGGTGTCGTTGCCGGTGCCGCCGGCCATCGCGTCGGCGCCGCTGCCGCCGTCCAGCAGGTCGGCGCCGGCCCCGCCATGCAGCTCGTCGGCCCCGGCTTGGCCGTACAGCCGGTCGTTGCCTTCGCCGCCGTTCAGGACGTCGGCGCCGTCTCCGGCCCGGATGGTATCCCGGCCCCCTTTGCCGCTCAGGGTGTTGGACCCGTCATTCCCGGTAATGCGGTTGTTCAGGGCGTTGCCGGTGCCCTCAAGGCCCTCGGAGCCGGTGAGCGTCAGGTCCTCCACGTGGTCGGTCAACGTGTAGTCGATGCTCGACTCCACCGTATCCCGGCCCGCACCGCCTTCTTCCACGACCCGGTCCCCGGCGTCGTCCACCACGTAGGTGTCGTTGCCGGTGCCGCCGTACATCGCGTCGGCGCCGCTGCCCCCATCCAGGCGGTCGTTGCCTCGGCCGCCGCGCAGGGTGTCGGCGCCGCCGCCCCCGCGCAGGGTATTGGCCCCGCGGTTGCCGACCAGCTCGTTGGCCTGGTCGTTGCCGGTGCCGTCCAGGTTCCGCCACCCTTCCAGGGTCAGGTTCTCCACGTGGGCGCCCAGGCTGTAGCTGGCCCGCGCATACACCGTGTCGGTGCCCGCCCCGGCCTCTTCCACCACCGCGTCGTCGGCATGGTCCACCCGATAGGTATCGTCCCCGACGCCCCCTTCCAGGCGGTCCACGCCGCTGCCACCGTCCAGAAGGTCGGCGCCCCGGCCTCCGTACAGGGTATCCGCGCCCGAGCCGCCCTCCAGATGATCAGCGCCGTCGCCGCCGGACAGGACGTCGTTGCCGTCCTTGCCACTCAGGTGGTTGTCGGCGTTATTCCCTTCCAGCTCGTTGTCCAGCTCGTTGCCGGTGCCATCCTCGGCGGATTCCCCTGTGAGGATCAGGTTCTCGACGTTCTCCCCCAGGGTGTAGGAGATCCCGGAAAGGACCGTGTCCTCTCCCTCGTCGGTCTTTTCGGTTACTTCATCCCCGGCCTCGTCCACCACATAGGTGTCATTCCCGGAGCCTCCGGCCATGGAATCGGCACCGGCGCCGCCGTCCAGGAGATCGTCTCCCTCTCCGCCGGACAAGGTGTCGTTTCCTCCCCCACCTCTCAGGGTATTGGCTGCGGCGTTTCCGATAACCTCGTTGTCCAGGCCGTTGCCCGTTCCGGAGATGTCCCCATCTCCGGTGAGGACGAGGTTCTCCACGTTGTCCGTGAGGGTGTAGTCGATGCCGGATTCGACGGTATCGGTGCCTTC
This sequence comes from Thiohalorhabdus sp. Cl-TMA, assembly GCF_041821045.1. Taxonomy (NCBI): domain Bacteria; kingdom Pseudomonadati; phylum Pseudomonadota; class Gammaproteobacteria; order Thiohalorhabdales; family Thiohalorhabdaceae; genus Thiohalorhabdus; species Thiohalorhabdus methylotrophus. The sequence goes on from NZ_JBGUAW010000007.1 coordinate 283,866, forward strand.
ACCCTCCGCCTCCGTAACCACGTCGCCCTCGTTGTCCACCACGTAGGTATCGTCCCCTTCCCCGCCGGCGATTTCGTCCGCACCGGCGCCGCCGTCCAGGCGGTTATCCCCGGCGTTACCGGTTACCGTGTTGTCCAGGGCATTGCCCGATCCATCGATATCGGCCTTACCGGTCAGACCGAGTCGCTCCACGTTCTCGTCCAAGGCATGACTAACCCGGGCCCGGACGAGGTCATCCCCCTCGCCGGCGCTCTCCTCTATCGTGTCACCGGGGTTATCCACGATGTAGGTATCATCCCCAGTGCCGCCGGCGAGGGTGTCGGCACCCGCGCCGCCGTCGAGGTGGTCGGCACCTGCTTTCCCGAACAGGGTATTGTCGCCCCCATTGCCGGTGAGCCGGTTGTCCAGTTCGTTGCCCGTGCCTACGAGGTCTTCGGAGCCCGTAAGGGTCAGATTTTCCACGTTTTCCGTGAGGGTGTAGTCGATGCCGGCTTCGGCGGTATCGGTGCCTTCCCCCGCCGCCTCGGTAACCGTATCGCCTGCGTCGTCCACCACGTAGGTGTCGTTGCCGGACCCGCCCGCCATGGCGTCGGCCCCCGCGCCGCCGTCCAGGCGGTCATCCCCGCCGTTGCCGGTGAGGGTGTTATCGCCGGCGTTGCCGGTGATCTCGTTAGCCAGCTCGTTGCCGGTACCGCTGGTATCCTCTTCCCCCGTCAGGATCAGGTTCTCGAGGTTGTCCCGCAGCTCCCAGCTCAGGCTGCTGCGCACCGTATCCTCGCCCTGGGCGGCTTCCTCGATGGGGGTGTCCGCAGCCTGGTCGACGATGTAGGTATCGTCACCCTCGCCACCGGTCATGTGGTCCCCGCCGGCTCCACCGTTTAGGGTGTCGTCGCCCTTCCCGCCATCCAGGCGGTTGTCGGCGTCGGTGCCGGTGATCCGGTTATCCAGGGCATTGCCGGTTCCGGTCTCCGCCTCCCCGGTCAGGGTCAGGTCCTCGACGTTCTCCCCCAGGGTGTAGTCGAAGGGGCTGACCACGGTATCGTGACCCTGCCCCGCCTCCTCGGAAACCGTATCCCCTTGTTCGTTGAGGATGTATGTATCGTCGCCGCCGCTACCGGCCAAATGGTCCGACCCGGCCCCGCCATCCAGGGTATTGTCCCCCCGGTTGCCCCGCAGGACGTTGTCGGCGGCATTGCCCGTGCCGTCGATGTTCCCGTAACCGGTTAGGACCAGGTTCTCGGTGTTCTCCACCAGGGTGTAGGTAATCCCGGAGCGCACGGTATCCGTGCCCTCACCGGCTTCCTCCTGCACGTCGTCGCCGATCTCACCCACCACATAGGTGTCGTCGCCGGTGCCGCCGGCCATGGTGTCCGCAGCTGCCCCGCCGTCGAGCAGGTCGTCGCCGCCGTTGCCGGTCAGGGTGTTGGCCGCGCGGTTGCCCCGGATCTCGTTATCCAGCTCGTTGCCGGTGCCGGCCACCGAATCCTCGCCGGTCAACGTGAGGTTCTCCACGTGGTCCCCGAGCCGGTAGTCGAGGTGGGTGCGCACCGTGTCCTCGCCCTCGCCCGCGTGCTCGGTGACCACGTCCTCCTGGCTGTCGACAACGTAGGTGTCGTCGCCGGTGCCGCCGGCCATGGTGTCCGCACCCGCCCCACCGTCGAGCAGGTCGTCGCCCCCGTTGCCGGTCAGGGTGTTGGCCTCGCTGTTGCCCCGGATTTCGTTATCCAGCTCGTTGCCGGTGCCGGCCACCGAATCCTCGCCGGTCAACGTGAGGTTCTCCACGTTGTCCCCGAGCCGGTAGTCGAGGTGGGTACGCACCGTATCCTCGCCCTCGCCCGCCTGCTCGGTGACGACGTCCTCTTGGCTGTCGACAACGTAGGTGTCGTCGCCGGTGCCGCCGGCCAAGGTGTCCACACCCACGCCGCCGTCGAGCAGATCGTCGCCGCCGTTGCCGATGAGGGTGTCGTTCCCCGCGCCGCCCTGGAGGGTATTGGCGGCGTCGTTGCCGGCCAGCCGGTTATCGAGGGTGTTGCCTGCGCCATCGATGGCACTCTCCCCCACCAAGCGCAGGTTCTCCACATGGTCGGAGAGCCCATGATCCACCCGGCTGTGTACGGTGTCCTCGCCTTCGCCGGCCTGCTCGACTACCTCGTCGTTCGCATGGTCCACCACGTAGGTGTCGTCACCCTCGCCGCCGGCCATATGGTCCGCTCCCGCGCCGCCGTGCAGGAGCTCGCTTCCCGTGCCGCCTTCCAGGGTGTCCTCGCCTTCTCCGCCGACGAGGATCCCGTCGTCCGAGCTTCCTTCGAGGGTGTCGCTCCCCTCACCGCCGAGCTGGAGGGAATCCAAGTCGTAGCTTCCGCCTTCCTCGAAGGAGACACGATCCAGCCGATGCTTCGCATCGGAAAGGCTGTTGAACCAGTTCTCCACGGCGACGCTGTCTTGCCCGCCGATATGGTCGAAGACCAGCCGGTCACCTTCCGCCCGGATGTTCACCTCGCCGACCGGCACCTCGGAGCCGAAGGCCAGCTCATCCTCGCCGGATTCGCCGTGCGTCTCGTAGATGGTGTCGGAACCGTCGCCGGCCCCGAACCGGTAGGTATCGTCACCCCGGCCGCCGTACAGGGTGTCGTCCCCAGAACCCCCGGAAAGGATGTCATCTCCCGGGCCACCGAGGACCAGGTCGTCGCCGCCCCTGCCGCGAAGGACCCCGCCATCGTCCGGGCCAATCACCGCCTCGCTTCCATGGGAGCCCTGACCGTCCTCCGCCAGGCCGGGGTAGCCGAACTCCGCCAAGGCGGGGGTCAGCTCGGATACAGCGGAACCATCACCGGAAGCGGCGTCCGACAGCCACCCGCGCAGCTGGCCCAGGCCGTCCCAGCCGAGGGCCGCCATGTTCGACCCGGCCACCCGCTGCATGTCCAGAAGGTCGCGCACCGCCTCGTCGGGGGCTTCCTCGAAGCGCTGCTGGAAGGCTGCCTCGGTGCCGCTGAAGTCGGTGGTCAGGCCCTCCTCATCCAGGCCGGCCTCGGCGCCGTCCAGGTAGGGCTTGAGCCGGGTCTGCATGAGCAGGCCGTCGTAGACGGACTGGCCAAGGGCCTCCTTGGAGCGCTCCAGGAAGCGCACCTGAGCGCTGGATAGCTCCACGAAGGCGTACTCACCGCCGCTGCCGTCCTCCTCCGAGGGGGCCGGGCCGGCCTCGATGAAGGCGCCGGCCCCGGTCTCCACACCCTCGGCGCCTACTTCCACGAAGGAACGGCCGTTGAAGGCCTCCATGGTCTCGATGAGCCGGGTCACCCGCTCCCGCTCGGCGGCCTCGGTGGCCGTGCCCCCGGCGCCCACGGCGTCCTCGGGGCGCTGGCCCGGCGGCAGGTACACCAGCTCGTAGCCCTCGGAGTCGGCCTGCTCCAGGCTGGAGGGGGCCTCGGCGGTGTCGGCCCAGCGGTCCAGGAGTCCGTCGAGCTGCTTCTCCTGGTCGGCCTTGGTGGGCGCCGCGGCGTAGTCGGCCACAACGGACGCCAGCTCGGAGGACAGGCTGGCCGCTTCCCGCAGGTCGCGCACATCCCCGGAGCCGCGCATGCGCGGCAGGTCCTCGGCTTCCTCGGTCAGGGGAATCTCGTCGCTGAATTCGCGGTGAAAGGGGTCGCTGGTGAGGTCGATGTCGGCCATCTCGCCGGTGACCTGGCCGACGGTGCCAGTGCTGCCGTCGGCCCACTGGTAGGTCCCCAGATCGGCCACGACGTTGCCGTTATCCTGCAGCTGGTTGTTGGACTCCGCTTCCACGGAGAAGCTGGCGATACCGGCCTCGTCCAGGCCCTGCAGCTCGCCTTCGTCGGTGACGCCGTCGCTGTCCAGGTCCCGCCAGACCCGCAGCTCGTCCCAGTTGGCGTCCTCGCTGTTCACCACGCCGTCGCCGTTGGTGTCCTGGTCCCGCAGGGCCTCGAAGCCGTCTTCGGCCACTCCCGTGACGTCGCCGTCGCCGTTGACGAGGGGGGTATTGTCGCCGAACAGCTCGGCGCCGGTATCGATGGTGCCGTTGCCGTTGCGGTCCAGGGCCAGGAAGGCGTCGTCGGGCTTGATCCAGCCCGTGGCGCGCTTGACGCCGTCGCCGTTGTGGTCGAACAGGACGGGGTCGTCCACGTCCGTGCCCTGGGTCTCCAGGCCATCAGCGTCCAGGTCCAGGGTCAGGGGGTCGATCCGCTCTTGCCAACTGAAGGCGTTGGTGAACCAGTCGTTGACGGTGTCGCTGATGCCGTCGCTCAGTTCGTTCACACCGGAGGCCAGATCCTGCATCGTTTCGCTGGCTTGTTTCTGCAACTCCTCGAATAGGCCTTCACCCTGCTCAAGGGCCTGGGTAAGGCCCCCAACCGCGTCGTGGTAATAATCCAGAAGGGTTTTTCCGGTCTGGTCGGCCACCTCCCCATACTGTTCGAAGGCGTCCTGGACGCCATGTAGGAAGGGTTCCACATAGGGCTCAGCATCGAATTCCGCGTCATCGTCCACCGCCACCGAAGCGACGGTCAGGCCGGCGGCAGCTGAAGTGGACCCCAAAAACTGGACAGGGGTAGAAGTAAACGGCTGAGGGGGTATGCTCAGGCTCAGAAAGGAGCCTC